>NZ_CP004393.1:0-300000 GCF_000819565.1 Celeribacter indicus | reverse complement strand
CGAGGCCGGGCTGATGGAGGACCGCAGCCTGATCGTCGTTCAGGTCGACATCGGGTCAAAGGCACCCGCAGTCCACACGCGGGACGACTACGCAACCGCCATCGAAACCGCCTTCGCACGACTGGACGCCGAGGCCCGCGTCAGGTTCCGCACCGTGCCGGAGGACCGTTCGGTCTCCGTCACCTATCTCGTCGGAGAAAGCCGGATCGGCCCCTTCCCCATGTCCCGCGCGGCAGAGGGCGTTCTCGCCGCCGTCCAGGCCGAACGCCTCCTGGTCCGGCAACGGCGCACCACCGCCGAGGCAGACGAGCGCAGGACGGGGGACGGCTTCTGGCACCGCCTGTTCGACTGACTCACAGCGTCTCCGTGCGCTTGCGCCGCTCGTCGTTCAGCCCGAGCTGGCGCTCCCGCCAGATGATCGCGATCCCGGCCGCAATGACGATCACCGCCCCGACCATCATCGCCCGCGTCGGCACTTCGCCGAACACGACATAGCCGATGACCAGCGCAAAAATCATCGAGGCATATTCGAACGGCGCGATCAGCGAGGCATCGGCATAGCGATAGCAGGAGGTCAGGAACACCTGCCCGACCCCACCGATCAGCCCCGCGAGCACGAGAAGCGTCGCGTAATACGGGGAGGGAACCACCCATTCGGAAAACGGCAGGGTGAACAGGCCCGCGACCGTACAGGAGACCGAGAACCAGAAGACGATCGAGGTGGTGGACTCGGTGCGCACCATGTTGCGCACGTGAAGCTGCACGATCGCCGAGAGGCACGCACCCCCCAGCGCCACCGTCACACCGAGCTGTTCGCGCGGATCGGGCACGCCGTCCAGCATGGTGATGCGCGGCAACATCACGATGACGACCCCGGCAAGCCCCGCGACCACGGCGGTAAAGCGGAAAAACCGCACCGTCTCCCCCGCGAACATCGCGGCAAAGACGACCAGCAGCAGCGGCGCGGCATAGCCGATGGCCGTCGCCTCGGGAAGCGGCAGGAGCGAAAGCGCGAAGAAGTTGAGAAACATCGTCGTCGCCCCGATCATGCCGCGCCAGACATGCCCCATGGGCGAGCGCACCTTCAGACCCGCCGCGAATTCATGCCGCCGCGCAAGCCAGATGAAAATGATCGGCAGGGTGAAGAGCGACCGGAAGAACACCGTCTCCCCCGGCGGCACCTCGACGCTCGCGGCCTTCACGAGTGCGGCCATGATGACGAAACAGGTCACGGATGCGAGTTTGAGGCCAATGCCCCGCAAGGGGTTCATCGCGACGGCTCCCGGCTCAAGGGTGGAAAACCCAACGTTTCACGAGTCCGACAGGCGCGCAACGGCCCAACGCGCCGCGTCCCGCACGACGGGATCGGCATCTTCGCACAAGCCGCGGGCGACCTCCGCCAGCGCCGGCGACCCGGAATTCCCGATCGCGTAGAGCACGTTGCGCACGAACCTGTCGCGCCCGATCCGCTTGATCGGCGACCCGGAGAACTTCGCGCGGAACGCCGCATCGTCGAGCCCCGCGAGCTCCGCGAGCGGCGGATCGAGAAGATCGGCGCGCGCGGCATAGCGCGTCTCCTTCGCCACCTGGGCGAACTTGTTCCACGGACAGGCGGCGAGGCAATCGTCGCAGCCGTAGATACGGTTTCCCATCAGCGCCCGCAAGTCCTCGTCCACCGGCCCGCGATGCTCGATCGTCAGATAGGAGATGCAGCGCCGCGCGTCGAGCTGGAACGGCGCGGGGAAGGCCGCCGTCGGACAGGCGTCGAGACAGGCGCGGCACGATCCACAATGCTCGTTTTCCGCCGGATCGGGGTCGAAATCGAGCGTGGTGAAGATCGCGCCGAGAAAGAACCAGCTTCCCAGCTCCCGCGAGAGGAGATTGGTGTGCTTGCCCTGCCAGCCCAGCCCTGCGCGGGCGGCGAGCGGCTTTTCCATCACCGGCGCGGTGTCCACGAAAACCTTGATCTCCTCCCCCTCGCCCGCCTGCTCGAGAAGCCAGCGCCCGACACGCTTCAGCCGCTTCTTGACCATGTCGTGATAATCACGATTGCGCGCATAAACCGAGATTGCGCCGGATTCGGGTCTTTCCAACGCCGCCATCGGGTCTTCCTCGGGCGTATAGACCTCGGCGAGCATGATGACCGAGCGCGCCTCCGGCCAAAGCGCGGACGGATCGCCGCGCCACCCCATCCGCTCCTCCATCCATCCCATCTGGCCATGCCGCCCCTCGGCCACGAAGGCCCGGAGCCGCTCCATCGCGCCGGGGAGGTCGGGACGGCCGAATCCGACCTTGGAGAATCCTTCCTCCAGGGCCTTCGCACGCACCGTCTCCTTGTCGGGAAGTGTCACCGCCGCCCCCTTCATCTGCTTTCAAATATCCTCGGGGGGAATTGCCCGTCAGGGCAAGGGGGGCGCGAGCGCCCCCTCAGAAATCGAGGTCCGCGTAATGCGCCGGCGGCGGAAAACCGGGCACCTGGTCGGCAAGGAGCGACCGGAAAGCCGGGCGCGACTTGATCTTCGCATACCAGTCCTTCACCACCTCGTGCCGGTTCCAGTCCACATCCGAGATGTAGTCGAGCGCCGACAGATGCGCCGCCGCCGCGAAATCCGCGAGCGTCATCGCATCGCCCGCCAGCCACCGCCGCCGATCCAGGAGCCACGCCATATAGTCGAGGTGATACTTGATCGCCTTCGCCCCCGCCTTCACATTCGCCGACACGGGATAGCCGGCCTTCATCAGTTTCCGGTTGACCCGCTCGTAAAGCAGGTTGGACGTCACCTCGTTGTGGAACTTGTCGTCGAACCACGCCACAAGTCGCCGCACCTCGTAGCGCCCTTCGACGTCGCGCGGCATCAGCGGCGGGCTCGCATAGCGTTCCTCGAGATATTCGCAGATCGGCGTGCTCTCGGCGAGCGTCATGTCGTCGATGCGCAGCACGGGCACCTTGCCCGCCGGATTGCGCCGCATGAAATCCGGATCGCGCTCCCAGTATCGCTCCTCCACGAGCTCGACCTCGAGCTTCTTCTCGCCGAGGCACAGGCGCACCTTGCGGCAGAACGGGGAAAGCGGGACGTGGTACAATCGGATCATGGTGGGACGACTACTCGCAGGTTTTCTCCTACTTGCCGCAACGGCACCGGCAGTTCAATGCTCGAAACAGGCCGCGCGGCCGTCTCGCGCGATCGTGGCGGCCCCGTCGACGATCTGCGCGGCTCTCCGCCGAACGAAGTGACCGGGGTTTCCCGCATCGCGATCCTTCGGTGCCGGAAGCACTGCGGCGAGCTGCGCGGCCTGCCGCGCGGACAGGGCCTCCGGCCCGATGCCGAAGTAATGCCGGGCCGCGGCTTCCGCGCCGAACACCCCCGTGTCGAACTCCGCGACGTTCAGATAGACCTCAAGGATCCGCCGCTTGCTCCAGGTCAGCTCCACCACCGGCGTGATCAGCGCCTCGAGCGCCTTGCGCGGCCAGCTCCGCCCATGCCACAGGAAGGCGTTCTTCACCGTCTGCTGACTGATGGTGGAGGCGCCGCGCGACCCGCCCGCGGCGATGGCCTGACGGATCGCATCGAGGTCGAAGCCCCAGTGACGACAGAAATTCGCGTCCTCCGCCGCGACGACCGCCCGCGCGAGATGCGGGGATATGCGCTCCATCGGCACCCATCGGTAATCGACACTCTCCCGGTGGCGGATGGCTTCGGCCAGCATGTAGGGCGTGCGCCACGGCGCGATCACCGAATAGGACAGGATCCAGAGGAGCCCCAGCAGCACGAGCAGGAACAAAAGCCGCAAGCCCCGGCGCAGAAGCGCGCCGCCCCGGCTGCCCCGCCTTTTCTTCGCTGTCTGCGTCTTTGCCCGTTTCGCCATGCAGGCAGGAACCACGGCGCTGCCCGGCAGGTCAAGACAAAGGCCGCCGCGAACGAAAAAAGCCCCCGGATCCGGGGGCTTTTGTCACGTCTTGCGGAAGTCTCACTCCGCCGGAATCGCACCCTGCTCGATCGTGAGCGGCATCGGCAGATGGGCCAGCATCTCCTTCGGGCAGACCTGGAGGAAATTCGCCTTCTCCTCCGCCCAGTTCGACAGGATGTCCTGTGCCTTGAGCGAATTCGTCTCCTTCGCGTGCCGCGTGACGAGCTCCCTGAGCTCCCCTTCCCAGTGATCGACGGTCACCGGACAGGTCACGAGCGTCTCGAGGTTCATCAGGTCGAGCGCCTTGCCCTCCGGGTCGTAGAGATAGGCCATGCCGCCCGTCATCCCGGCACCGAAATTCGCCCCGATGGAACCGAGGATCACCGCGACGCCGCCGGTCATGTATTCGCACCCGTTGGAGCCGCAGCCCTCGATCACCACCGTCGCACCCGAATTGCGCACGGCAAAGCGTTCGCCCGCCCGGCCCGCCGCGAACAGGTAGCCTGCCGTCGCGCCGTAGAGCACGGTGTTGCCGATGATCGTGTTCTCCGCCGCCACCAGCGGCGAATGCATCGGCGGGCGCACCACGACCACGCCGCCCGAAAGTCCCTTCGCGACGTAGTCGTTCGCATCGCCGGAGACCTCGATCTTCAGCCCCGGCGCGGCGAAGGCGCCGAGCGACTGGCCTGCCGAGCCGGTGAGCTTCACCGTCAGATGGTCGGGCTGGAGATTGTTGCGCATCCCGAAGCGCGAGACGATATGCGAGGAGGTGCGCGTGCCGATGGTGCGCAGCGTGTTCTGCACCGCATAGGACAGTTGCATCTTCTCGCCATCGTTGAGGAAGCGCGCGGCATCCGTCACAATCTGCGCATCGAGCGTGTCCGGCACGGCGTTGCGCGGTTTCGAGCGGTCGTAAACGATCTTCTCCGCCCCGTCCACGCTGATCAGGAGCGGGTTGAGGTCGAGGTCGTCGAGATGCGCCGACCCGCGGCTCACTTGGGTCAGCAGATCGGCGCGGCCGATCACCTCGTCGAGCGAGCGCGCCCCGAGCTGGGCGAGCAGCTCCCGCACTTCCTGCGCATAGAAGGTGATGAGGTTCACCACCTTGTCGGCATTGCCGGTGAACTTGGCGCGCAGGCGCTCGTCCTGCGTGCAGACGCCCACCGGACAGGTGTTCGACTGGCACTGCCGCACCATGATACAGCCCATCGCGATCAGCGCGGCGGTGCCGATGCCGTATTCCTCGGCCCCCATCATCGCCGCCATGACGATGTCGCGCCCGGTGCGCAGGCCCCCGTCGGTGCGGAGCGTCACCCGGTCGCGCAGGTTGTTCATGGCGAGCACCTGATGCGCCTCGGTCAGCCCCATCTCCCACGGCAGGCCCGCGAACTTGATCGAGGTCGCCGGCGACGCCCCCGTGCCGCCGTTATGGCCGGAAATCAAGATGATATCCGCCTTCGCCTTCGCCACGCCGGCGGCAATGGTGCCCACACCGGAGGAGGCCACGAGCTTCACCGTCACCTTGGCCTTCGGGTTGATCTGCTTCAGGTCGTAGATGAGCTGCGCCAGATCCTCGATGGAATAGATGTCGTGGTGCGGCGGCGGCGAGATCAGCGTCACACCCTTGGTCGAATGCCGCAGCTTCGCGATGAGGTCGGTAACCTTCATCCCCGGAAGCTGCCCGCCCTCGCCGGGCTTCGCCCCCTGCGCCACCTTGATCTCGAGCTCTTCGCAATGGAGCAGGTATTCGGCCGTGACGCCGAACCGCCCGGACGCCACCTGCTTGATCTTCGCGGAGGCATTGTCGCCGTTGGGCTCCGGCGTGAAATCGTCGGGAGACTCGCCGCCCTCACCCGAATCCGACTTGGCACCGATCCGGTTCATCGCGATCGACAGCGTCCGGTGCGCCTCCGGCGACAGCGCGCCCAGCGACATCCCGGGCGTCACGAAACGCTTGCGGATCGAGGTGATGCTCTCCACCTCCTCGAGCGGCACCGGCTTGCCCAGCGGCTTGACGTCGAGAAGATCGCGCAGGTGGATCGGCGGCATCGACTGCATCTTCGCCGAATACTGCTTCCACATCTCATAGGACGCCCGGTCGCAGGCCGATTGCAGCATGTGCATCGCCTGCGCTTCCCAGGCATGGGTCTCACCCGACTTGCGCGCTTTGTAGAACCCGCCGATGGGCAGCGTATTGCCCCCGAGCCAGCCCTGCCTGTGCACTTCGACGAGCTTCTTCTGGATGCCACCGACGCCGATACCGGAAATCCGCGAATGCATGCCGGGGAAGAACTCGGCACACATCGCACGCGACAGACCGACCGCCTCGAAGTTGAGACCCCCGCGATAGGAGGAGATCACCGAAATCCCCATCTTCGCCATGATCTTCAACAGGCCCTGGTCGATCGCGTTGCGATACCGCGCCACCGCCTCGGTCAGGCTGCAATCGAGAAGGCCGCGGTCGATCCGGTCCGCTATGCTGTCCTCGGCAAGATAGGCGTTCACGATGGTCGCACCGCAGCCGATCAGCACCGCGAAATAATGCGGGTCGATGCACTCGCCGGACCGCACGCCCAGCGAACAGAAGGTGCGCAGGCCCTTGCGCGTCAGCCAGCTATGCACCGCCGAGGTGGCAAGGATCATCGGCATCGCAACACGCGTCTCGCTCTGGCTCTGGTCGGTCAGGATGATGTGCCCGCCACCCGACCGCACGGATTCTTCCGCCTCCGCGCGGATCCGCTCGAGCCCCTCGCGCAGCGCGTTCGGGCCGCCGTCCACCGGGAAGGTACAGTCGATCTCGGTCAGCGGCGCGTTGAAATGCGTCTTCAACGCCTCGAGCTGGGCATTGGCGACGAAGGGGCTTTCCAGCACGATGATCTCGGTCTGGCTGCTGTCCTCGTCAAGCACGTTCTTGAGGTTGCCGAACCGCGTCTTCAGGCTCATCACGCGATATTCGCGCAGCGAGTCGATCGGCGGGTTCGTGACCTGGCTGAAATTCTGGCGGAAGAAATGGCTGAGCGGACGGTATTTCTCCGACAGCACGGCAGAGGGCGTGTCGTCGCCCATGGAGGCGAGCGCCTCCTTGCCGTCCTCGGCCATCGGCGCGAGCACCTGCTCGAGTTCCTCGATGGTGTAGCCCGCCGCGATCTGGCGCTTCTTCAACTCGGGGCCGGAATAGATCGCCGTCTCGGCAATACCGGACAGCTCCTCCTCGAGATCGTTGATCTTGCCGACCCATTCGCCAAAGGGCTGTGCGTTGGCGAGACGGTCCTTGATCTCGACATCGTGGTAGAGCTTGCCCTCCTTCATGTCGACGGCAAGAAGCTGCCCCGGCCCGAGCGCGCCCTTTTCCTTCACGATCGCCTCGTCGGTCGGCACCATGCCCACCTCGGAGCCCGCGATCACGAGCCCCTCCCCGGTCACGACATAGCGCATCGGGCGCAGCCCGTTGCGGTCGAGCCCGGCACAGACCCAGCGGCCGTCCGTCATGGCAAGCGCCGCCGGCCCGTCCCACGGCTCCATTACCGAGTTCACGTAGGAATACATGTCCCGCCAGGCCTGCGGCAGTTCCTCGGCATTCTTGGACCAGGCCTCGGGCACGAGCATCGTCTTCGCCATCGGCGCCGAACGCCCCGCGCGCACCAGCACTTCGAACACCGAATCGAGCGCGGCGGAGTCCGACGATCCCTGCGGGATGATCGGCTTGATGTCCTCGGCCATCTCCCCGAAGGTCGCGGAGGCCATGCGGATCTCATGGCTCCTCATCCAGTTGGAGTTGCCCTTGATCGTGTTGATCTCGCCGTTATGGGCGAGCATGCGGAACGGCTGCGCCAGCCACCACTGCGGGAATGTGTTCGTCGAATAGCGCTGGTGATAGATCGCGAAGGCGCTCTCGAACCGCTCGTCCTTCAGGTCGGGATAGAATTCCGCAACCTGTTCGGCCAGCATCATGCCCTTGTAGATGATCGAGCGGCAGGACAGCGAACACAGGTAGAGATCGCGGATCCCCGCCGCCTGCGCCGCCTTCTCGATCCGGCGGCGGATCACATAGAGTTCACGCTCGAAGGTTTCCTCGTCCACGCCCTTGGAATTGGAGATCAGGATCTGCTCGATCTCCGGCCGCGTCGCGTTCGCCTTCTCGCCAAGCACTTCGGTATTCACCGGAACATGGCGCCAGCCGTAGATGTAATAGCCCATGCGGAGCACTTCCGTCTCCACGATCGTGCGGCAGGTCTCCTGCGCGCTGAAATCCGTGCGCGGGAGAAAGACCTGCCCGACGGCGAGCAATTCGCCCTGCCGCGCCTCATGGCCGGTGCGGCGGATCTGGTCGCCGAAGAAGTGATGCGGGATCTGGACATGGATCCCCGCGCCGTCGCCGGTCTTGCCATCGGCGTCCACCGCACCGCGGTGCCAGATCGCCTTGAGAGCAGCGATACCGTTCTCGACCACCTTGCGGGATTTCGACCCGTCGATGGACACGACGAGACCCACGCCGCAGGAGGAATGCTCGTCCTCCTCGCGAAACAGCGAGTGCTCGGTCATCCACTGGCGTTTGGCCTCTTCGCGGGCGGCCCAGCTTGCGTCAAACTTGGTCATGGTATTAACCCTTCCTTCATCTGGTGGGTCAGGACGACTGTCCTTTTAAAACTCTTGTCCCTGCGGGGCGGCGAATTGCGGTCGACAAAAGTCCGAGGGATATCCGACAGGTTTCCGACCGACAGAAACCGCGTCCCGGCCTCACTCGGCGGCAACCGCCGCGGCCTGGTCGAGATAGGCGGTCATCGCGTCCGCCGCCTCGCGCCCGTCGCGGATCGCCCAGACGACGAGCGAGGCGCCGCGCTGGATGTCGCCGCAGGCATAGACGCCCTCGAGCGAGGTCGCATGGCTCTGGAAATCGGCGAGCACCGTGCCCCAGCGGGTCACTTCCAGCCCGTCGACACCCCAGAGCGTCGGCAGATCCTCCGGCTCGAAGCCCAGCGCCTTGATCACGAGATCGGCCTCTTCGACGTAATCCGCACCTTCGATCACCTCGGGGCTCTGGCGGCCCGTCGCATCGGCCTGGCCAAGGCGCATCTTCTGCACCATCACGCCCGTGACCGGATCGCCCGCAAAGCCTTTCGGCGCGGAAAGCCACACGAATTCGACGCCTTCCTCTTCGGCATTCTGCGTCTCCCGCTGCGAGCCCGGCATGTTCGCACGGTCGCGGCGGTACAGGCATTTGACCGAGGTGGCGCCCTGCCGGATCGCCGTGCGAACACAGTCCATCGCCGTATCGCCGCCGCCGATCACGACGACCTTCTTGCCGTGGGCATTGAGGTCGCCGCTCTCGTATTCCTCCACCTCGTCGCCAAAGGAAACCTTGTTGGAGGCGGTGAGATAGTCGATCGCGCGCACGATCCCCTCGGCGCCCGAACCGGGCCCGCCGAGGTCGCGGGACTTGTAGACGCCCGTCGCGATCAGCACCGCATCATGCTTGCCACGGATGGCATCGAAGGAAATATCCTCGCCCACATTGCAGTTGAGCACGAAATCGACGCCCGACTCCTCGAGCTGCTTCACGCGGCGCAGCACAACGTCCTTTTCGAGCTTGAAGCCGGGAATCCCATACATCATCAACCCGCCCGCGCGGTCGGCGCGTTCATAGACCGTCACCTTGAACCCGGCGCGGCGCATGCGGTCGGCGGCCGCAAGGCCACCGGGCCCGGACCCGATGATCCCCACGCTTTCCTCGCGTTCCACGACCGGGGCAAAGCTCTCGACCCAGCCGTTTTCCCAGGCCGTGTCGGTGATGTATTTCTCCACGGAGCCGATGGTGACGGTGCCGTGACCCGACTGCTCGATGACACAGTTGCCTTCGCAGAGACGGTCCTGCGGACAGATGCGGCCGCAGATTTCCGGGAAGGTATTCGTCGCCTGGCTGATCTCGTAGGCCTCCCGCAACCGGCCGGTCGCGGTGAGGCGCAGCCAGTCGGGGATGTTGTTGTGCAGCGGACAATGGGACTGACAATAGGGCACGCCGCATTGCGAACAGCGCGACGACTGCTCCCTGGCCTTCTCGTCAATGAACTCGCCGTAGATCTCCAGGAAATCGTCCTTGCGATCCTCCGCATTCCGCTTTTCCGGCATATCCCTGCCCACGGTCACGAATTTGAGCATCGGCTCTTTCGCCATGACACCACATCTCCGAAGGTTGGTAAAATTCTCCGACTGGATACAGCGCCCTTGGAAAAAAGAAAAGTCAGAAACGCTGTCTTAATTTCCGATTCTCCGGCCTGCCTTCGGAGAAGAGCTGCCACTGATCCTCAAATATATGTCATATATGCTGTCTTAAATGCCTTCTTCTTATTGATAACAAATAGGTTTACGGTGGCTCCGAAACGCACAGGGACGGGGTCGCCATGAGTCTTTTATATCTCCTTATTGTCGCGATCGTTCAGGGAATTACCGAATTCCTGCCGATTTCCTCCTCCGGGCACCTGATTCTTCTGCCGCATCTCATTGGAGTCCAGGACCAGGGACAGGCGATTGACGTCGCCGTGCATGTCGGCACGCTGGGCGCGGTCATGCTCTATTTCTGGCGCGACGTGCGCGTCGGACTGGCAGGCATTCCGCGGATGCTTACCGGACGCATCGACACGCCCGGTTCGCGGCTGGCCTTCCTCTTGCTCGTCGCGACGATCCCGGTGATCCTGCTGGGCCTCGTGCTGAAGGTCACCGGCCTGTCGGACGCCATGCGCTCGACGGCGGTAATCGGCTGGACCATGCTGATCTTCGGTGTCGTGCTCTACTGGTTCGACCAGAAGGGCGCGGAGGTGAAGGCGGAGCAGGACTGGTCGCTGTCCGACGCGATCAAGCTCGGGCTCTGGCAGGCCGTCGCGCTCATTCCCGGCACCTCGCGGTCGGGGATCACCATCACCGGCGCGCGTGCTCTGGGCTACAAGCGCGAGGATGGCGCGAAGATCGCCATGCTGATGTCGATCCCGACCATCATGGCATCGGGCCTCCTGCTCGGTGCGGAGGTCGTGGGCGATGCCGATTGGCCGATGCTCCGCGACGCGGCGATCGGCGCGGTCTTCGCCTTTGGCGCCGCACTTCTCGCGCTCTCGCTCATGATGCGCCTGCTGAAGTCGGTGAGCTTCACGCCCTATGTCATCTACCGCGTGATACTCGGCGCAGTGCTTCTGATGATTTCCTACAGCTGACGGTCGAACGAAAAACGCGCGCCTACGTGGGCGCGCGTCATCCTCATACGGACTGAAGTCAGATCTTGCGCATGTTCTTCGCGCTTTCGCGGATCGCGTCATACTGCCCCGACGGGCGATAGACCCAGAGATAATCCGGAAGCACAGCCTCCATTGCGGTCGGCCGGATCCCGAGATCCGCGAAGGTCTTCGCATCCGGCGAGACGACGTTGTCCGCCTTCAGATTGGCCACCTGGTCGCGCGTCAGCACCTTGTTGTGGAACAGACCGCCCGTGATCAACTGCAACAGCGACAGCCCGCCGCCAATCAGGTTGCCCATCCAGAACGGCAGGTTCACGATGAAGCGGTTGCGATGGATCATGCCGAGCATGTCCCGCATCAACCCCGACAGCGTATCCACATCGGGACCGCCCAGTTCATAGATCCCAGCCGGCGCCTCGCCGAGCACACCCTTCACCGCAGCCTGGGCAACGTCGTCCACATAGACCGGCTGAAATTTTGTTTCGCCGCCCACGAGGCCCAGAATCGGCCCGTTGCGGGCCATCTTGGCGAACCGGTTGAAGAACCGGTCCTCTGTCCCGAAGATCAGCGACGGGCGCAGGATCACGGCACCGGGATAAGCGGCGAGCACGGCCTCCTCGCCCTCTGCCTTCGTCCGCGCATAGGCGCTTGCGGACTGCCGGTCGGCGCCGAGCGCGGAGATATGGACGAATTGTCCGACGCCCTCTTCCGCCGCGATCCGCGCGACACGCCCCGCCCCTTCGGATTGCAGCGCCTGGAACGTGTTCTTGCCACGTTCGGTCAGCACGCCCACACAGTTCACCACCGCATCGGCCCCGGCCATCGCCGCGCGCACCGAGGCGTCGTCGCGGATGTTGCAGAAGACCGGCTCGACCTGGCCAACGGCACCGTAGGGTTTCACGAAAAGCGACTCGTTGGGACGACGCACGGCAACGCGGACGCGCCAGCCCTCCTTCGCCATCCGGCGGGCGATATACCGCCCGACAAAGCCCGCGCCGCCATAGATGGTGACAAGTTTCGTCATCTGCATCTCCAATGCCAAATCGTCGCTTTTCCTTAGCTTTTAGCGCGGAAAGGAACAAGACGCTATGACGTCGCACGAAAAGGATTAAAAACGCCGTTGACACTCGGCCCGGAGGTCATTACATCGCGGCTTCACGACATCTGTGCCCAGATGGCGGAATTGGTAGACGCGCCAGCTTCAGGTGCTGGTGTCCGTATGGACGTGGAGGTTCGAGTCCTCTTCTGGGCACCATTTTCCCGAGACGACGATCTCTTGCCCCGGCTCAGCCGACGCACTATTGACGGGGAAACCGCCTGATCGTGAGGAGCCTGTCGTGGCCAATTTTCTCTACCAGAACGACCTTCCCGACGATCTCGACCTTGGTCCCGTCGTCGCCATCGACTGCGAGACGATGGGTCTGAACCCGCATCGCGACCGGCTCTGCCTTGTCCAGATGTCGGGCGGCGACGGCAACGCGCATCTCGTGCAGATCGCCCGCGGGCAGACCGAGGCGCCGAATCTGTGCCGCATGCTGGCCGATCCCGACGTGCTGAAACTCTTCCATTTCGGCCGGTTCGACATCGCGGCGATGTATCACAGCTTCGGCACGCTCGCCTCTCCCGTCTATTGCACGAAGATCGCCTCGAAACTCGTGCGCACCTTCACCGACCGGCACGGGCTCAAGAACCTGCTCGAACAGCTGCTCCGAGTCGACATCTCGAAATACCAGCAGATGAGCGACTGGGGCGCAGTGGAACTGACCGAGGCGCAGCTCGACTATGCCGCGTCGGACGTCCTCCACCTCCACGCCCTGCGGGAGAAACTCGACGACATGCTCCTGCGCGAAGGGCGCTTGGAGCTTGCGCAGTCCTGTTTCGATTTCCTTCCGACACGGGCGAAACTCGATCTCGAGGGCTGGCCCGAGATCGACATCTTCGCACACTGAGGATCCCTTCCGATGGGCGACACCACCGCATATCTCGACACCGCGCGCCGCGTTATCCGGCAGGAAGCCGACGCGCTCACCCTTCTCGCCACAAGCCTCGGGAACGGTTTCGAAACCGCGATCGAGACGATTCTCGCGGCGAAGGGCCGCGTCATCGTCACCGGCATGGGCAAATCGGGCCATATCGCGCGCAAGATCGCGGCAACACTGGCCTCCACCGGCACGCCCGCGCATTTCGTCCATCCCGCCGAGGCCAGCCACGGCGATCTCGGCATGATCGGGACGCAGGACGTCTGCCTCGTGCTGTCGAATTCGGGGGAGACGCCGGAGCTTGCCGATCTCATCGCCTATAGCCGCCGGTTCCAGATCCCGATGATCGGCGTGGCCTCCAATCCCGACAGCTCCCTGATCCGCGCCTGCGACGTGGCCCTGATCCTGCCGAAAGCGGCGGAGGCCTGCGGACACGGGATCGTGCCGACCACCTCGACGACGATGACGCTCGCCCTCGGGGACGCGCTCGCCATCGCGCTCATGGAACATCGCGCCTTCACCGCCGACAATTTCCGGGTGCTCCATCCGGGCGGCAAACTCGGGGCGCGGCTCACGAAGGTGCGCGACCTGATGCACAAGGACATGCCGCTCGTCACCGCCGGAACACCGATGCGCGAGGCGCTGTCGGAAATCACCCGCAAGGGCTTCGGCGTCGTCGGCGTCGTCGACGCGCAGGGCATTCTGACGGGAATCATCACCGATGGCGACCTGCGCCGGAACATCGACGGGCTCCTCGACAAGACCGCCGGCGAGATCATGACACCCGATCCGCTCACCATCGCGGAAGATGCGCTCGCCGAGAAGGCGGTCGCGCGGATGGACGAGCGGGCGATCACCTGTCTGTTCGTGCGGAATCCTGCCGAAGACGGCCGGCCCTGCGGCATTCTCAAGATTCAGGACTGTCTCCGCGCCGGCGTCGTGTAGGACCTCTTCATGAGCCGGTACGACAATCCCTATTCCCGCTTCGTTGCCCTGGCGAAGATCGTGTTGCCCCTCGCGAGCCTCGCGATGCTCGCCACGCTCTTTCTCTTTGCCCGCGGACGGGAGTTCGAAGTGTCGATTCCCTATGCCGAGGTGGATCTCGAGCAGCTTGCCCGTGAACAGCGGCTGGAATTTCCGTCCTTTGCTACCGTGACCCGTGACGGTTCCCAGCTCGAGCTCGCGGCGGACATCGTGCGCCCGGACCTGTCGACGCAGGATGTGGTGAATTCGAACGGCATCCGCGGTTCGCTTCGGATGCCGGGGAGCGGCACGGTCACCCTGAAGGCCGACGATGCGGTATTGGACGGTCCGAGCCGGATCGCGGAACTGTCCGGCCATGTCGAGGTGCAGACCTCCACGGGCTATCTCATTATCTCCGAACGCGTGGCGACCATGCTCGATGTCTCCAGGATCGAAAGCCCCGGCGCGGTCTCCGCCGAAGGCCCGCCGGGAACGCTCGCGGCCGGATCCATGGAAATCTCTCAGGACGTGGAGAGCGGCGACTACCTTCTGGTTTTCAAGAATGGCGTGAAGCTGGTATACGAGCCCGAGACTTCAGAGGAATGATGCCTTGATCCTTCGCCACCTGTCGCAACGCGCCCTGTTCGCCCTCGCCCTGTCGGCGCTCGCCTCCTCCGGGTTCGCACAGGGGGCCGAAGTGGCCTTCGGCGGACTCAGGCACGACAGCTCGCTGCCGGTCGAGGTATCGTCCGACCAGCTCAGCGTCGACCAGAGCACCGGCAAGGCGCTGTTCTCCGGCAATGTGGTGATCGGCCAGGGCGCCCTGCGCCTTGCCGCCGAAACCGTCGAGGTCGTCTACGGTGCAGGCGGCGGCACGATCGCCCGGCTGCTGGCCACCGGCGGCGTCACCATCACCAACGCCGGTGAGGCGGCGGAGGCGGATCAGGCGGAATACGATCTCGAATCGGGTCAGGTAATCCTGACCGGAGATGTCCTTCTGACCCAGCAGAACAATGCGCTTTCGGGCGAGCGCATGGTCATCGACCTGAATACCGGCACCGGCCGGATGGACGGTCGCGTCAAGACGATCCTCCAGCCCGGACGTCAGTGATGTCGGAAACCACCGGGCTCAGGGTGCGCAATCTGCGCAAGGGATACCGCAAGCGGACGGTCATCCGGGACGTGTCCCTCGACCTCGAACGGGGCGAGGTGGTCGCGCTTCTGGGGCCGAACGGTTCGGGCAAGACCACCTGTTTCTATTCCATCGCAGGACTCGTCATGCCGGAGGCCGGCGAAGTCACCGTCGACGGGCGCAACATCACGCTCCTCCCCATGTACCGGCGCGCGAAGATGGGAATCGGGTACCTGCCACAGGAGGCGTCGATCTTTCGCGGGCTCTGTGTCGAGGACAACATCCTCGCGATTCTCGAGGTCGCGGAGGACGACCCGCTGATGCGGCGCGAGCGGCTCGAGGACCTGCTCTCCGAATTCTCCATCGCGCATCTGCGACGCGCCCCCGCGCTCGCGCTTTCGGGCGGCGAACGCCGCCGCGTCGAGATCGCCCGCTGCCTCGCCTCCAATCCCTCCTACGTGCTGCTCGATGAACCCTTCGCCGGGGTCGATCCGATCGCCGTGGCGGAAATCCGCGGACTGGTCTCCGAACTGCGCACCCGTGGCATCGGAGTCCTCATCACGGATCATAACGTTCAGGAAACGCTCGGAATTATCGACCGCGCCTATATCCTTCACGATGGCACGGTGCTGATGTCCGGCACGCGCGAGGAAATCGTCGCGGACGAAACCGTGCGCCGCGTTTACCTTGGAGACAATTTCCGGATCTGAGCGCGGGTTTCGATTGACAACCCCCCGCGATCTGCCGCCAAATACAGGTGATGCAAGACGCTCGTATGACAGTCTGCGCCGCGGCCCCAACACGCCTTCAGGCGCCGGTTCGCCACCCCGACGGGTCGTCCGGGTCCATTTACCAGCGTTTGCATTCGTATCCCGCTTTCAAACAAAATCCAGAGACCCGTCCGCACCAGCGGTAACCACGGCGCGCACGGGCCCCAATGAGAAGGAGGTATCTATGCGGTACCAAATCAGCGGAAAACAAATCGACATCGGATCGGCGCTTCAGACACATGTCCAGACGGAGCTTGGGACCGTGCTCGACAAGTATTCCCAACGTCCGACGGATGCGAATGTGGTGTTTTCGAAAAGCGGGGCGGAATACACCTGTGAAGCCGTGGTGCATCTGTCCTCCGGCCTGACGGCCCAGGCGAGCGCGCACGCACATGAGATCTATGCGGCCTTCGACGGCTGCACCGAAAAGATGGACAAGCAGTTGCGCCGCTACAAGCGCCGCCTGAAAGATCATCACAAGGTGCGGTCCGAACCTGTTGAACTCCTCGAAGCTTCCCAGTATATCCTCGCGGCGTCGGAATATGACGAGGATCAGGAGCCGGAAACCCTTCAGCCGATGATCATCGCCGAGATGGAGACGAGGATTCCGACACTCACGGTCGGCGAGGCGGTGATGCAGATGGAACTTGCCGGCGCGCCGGTGCTTCTGTTCCATAATGAAGGTAAAACTGGTTTGAACGTGGTCTACCGCCGCCCTGACGGGAATATCGGCTGGATCGACCCGGACAACGCGAAATAAAGATCGGCCCGCCGCGACGGGTCGGGGCGGGTGCACCTAATGGATATCTCAAAGATCTTGGATCCGCAGGCTGTGAAGGTCGTCGGGAAGATGACCAGCAAGAAGCGCCTGTTTCAGGACCTCGGAGAAATTGCGGCGAGCGCCTATGGCCTGTCGGTCAACGACACGTTCGATGCTCTCCAGGAACGCGAAAGCCTTGGTCCCACCGGTGTGGGCCATGGCGTAGCCTTGCCGCACGCCCGGATCGCCGGGCTCGACCGCGTCGTGGGTGCCTTCCTGCGGCTCGAAAGTCCGATGGATTTCGATGCGGTCGACCGGCAGCCGGTGGACCTCGTCTTCGCACTTTTCGCACCCGCCGAATCGGGCGTCGACCATCTGAAGGCGCTCGCTCTCGTCTCCCGCACGATGCGCGACGGAGACGTCTGTACGAAGCTGCGGGCGAACGCGGATCCGGCAACACTCCACGCCATCCTGACCGAAGGCCCGGCGACAAAGGCCGCCTGACGGCCCCCGCGCCCGGTTCAAGCCTTCCAGGGGCCGAATCCGAACATCATGTAGTCCCGCTGGTAAGCCGCGCGCACGGCCTCTTCTATGTCGGCGTCATAGATCTCAGAGAGCGCGAAGGGGGTATCCTCCGGCTCCGCGGCGAGAGCAACCGCTGTGCTTCCCACGGCGGAGGCGAGAGTGCCGATTCCGGCCGACAGATCCTCCTCGCGAAGGATCAGGTCGGGTAGGGAGAAATCCGCGAACCCCTTGACCACCTCGGACTGGGAGGCCCATGTCCCGTCCACCCGCACGGAGGTCTGCCCGTTCAGGTTGCCCCTCACGAAATCCGCGAACTTACGGAAGGCCTCCCGATGCCGGTCGACACCATAGCTTTCGTCCGGAGCCTCCACCGGCAAAGGCAGCTTGTAGGTCGTCCGCAACATGTCACGGATCTCCCGATAGGTCTGCGGACCGAGATTGAGGATATAGCGACAAAAGCTGCGGTGAAGCCGGACTGCCGGATGGGCGATCACGGTAAAGCTGCGATGTCCCTTGTTCTTCCGCTTCCACTGACGCAGGGATTTCTGGGTGAAACCCTCCAGAAGCGCCTCCTCCTCTGGGTCGAGCGCGGAAAGCCAGTTCCGCACCGCACGCTCCGGTCCTCCCCGCACGGGCATATAGAGAAGCGGCGTCCGCACCGCCGCCACATAGGATGGCACGGCCGGTCCCCGTGCCGGCTCGAAATTCGGCGTATCCGACAGGTTGAAATGGTCGATGGCGGAAAGCGCGGAGACCATCTCCGCATAGTTCACCACCTTGTCCTCGATCCGCGCGGGATTTTGAACCTTCGTCTTCTGGGTGGTCTTCTCGCGCGGGGTGTCGACGCCGAGAAAGCGCGCGAGGCCGTTCAGCACCTCGATATCCTGAATATCGTCATAGCTGATGTAGAACGCCGTCTGGCCGGTCGTCTGCAAGTGCCGTTGCAGGAAGCGCTGAAACCCCTTCAGCTCGTCGAGCAGCTCCTGAAACTCTCCCGGCTCGAACCGCACCTTGGCCGATCTGGCATCCTTGAGATCCCCGAGCCGCCACTGTCCCGTGGCCGACGCGATCTTGCGCGAGACGTAGCTGTCGAGCGGGTTGCGCGTGAGCACGATCTTGGCGCAGCGGGAATCACCGAGCACATGGGTGAGCACGCGCGGATCGTGATCGTGGAAGAACCGGAAGCCCGCAAGCCCATCGGTCCTTTCCCGCAATGTCCCGAGAAGCGCCAAAGGATCCGCCTCGCGCGCCGCCATTCCGATCCCGACGAGTTCGGTCTGGCCGGATTTGCCGATGAAGGCCGGATTGAAGGCTTCCCCCCAGCATTTCAGCCCCGGATAGGCGTTCAGGTTCTCTTCGAGAAAATTCGATCCGGTCCGCATTTCCGCGAAGATCACGAAATAATCGAAGGCATCAGACATATTCATTTCACCAAATAGGGCCGTTTCCGTCCGGCAAGACGGGGATTCGGATCATTTCCGGTGGGGAAATCTCCCATCAGATGAGGTTTCATCCCCTGATTTTTCAAATTCTGCAAGAATTGCGCGAATCCCGTCAGATCGCGCATCCGCGGTGCCTCCGTCAGCCGGCGCACGTTGCGCGGCATGATCTCGTCAATGATCGTCTGCAACGGCTCCATCCCGGCCTCGAGGAAATCCGCCATGGTCCAGATCCGCACCCGCGCCTTCACATGCTGCGAACGCAGGATCTCCAGATGCGCGGCCTCGATCCGCTGAAGCCGCGCCGCCTCCCGGCGAATATCGGAAAAATTCAGGTTGGAGCGGAAGAGGCTCACCGCCCAAGCTCCGGAAATCACCGAGATCTGGGCATTCGCATCCGTGGCGATGAGCCAGTTGATGTCCTGATTGTCGCGCGGGCCGAACATGAAACACTGCCGCTCCCCGCGCGTGTTCCAGAGGAGCGAGGTGAGAAAGGCGCAGGGATTGTAGTCACGCAGGGAGGCACTGTCCGAAAGCGCGCCGGCAAAGAGCTTCTGCCCCCCGGAAAACTCCACCCGCTCGGGCGCGAAGAGATGGCCGTGAACCCGCGCCCCCACCGCGCGCGACAACCAGCTGTCGAAATCCTCGAACAGGTCCGAAAACCCCTCGAAGACCGAATAGGGCGACGAGGTCTTGCCATGGTCCTTGCCGGGACCGGGCAGTCGGCTCTGCATATAGAGTCCCGCGCGCCCCCTGGTGCGCCGCTCGACCGCCTTGGCGAAGATGCGGTCGATCTTGCCGGGATTGGGCTCCGCACCCTTCATCGGATCGACATCGCTGTTGAGGAAGGTCTCGTAGAGGCGTTCCGCCTGCGGCCAGATCTTCCGCGCGACAAAACAGTCCGACCGTCGCAGGAGCTGGAGGTGGTCGTCGTAGAAGACATGGGGCTTGCCCTGAAAATCGAACTTCGACAGGGTCAGGGACCGGCTTTCGATCGTATTGGAATGAAGCCGCACGAGCGTCTGATAATAGCTTTCGTCGGGAATCCAGACCCGCCTGAAATAGGTATCGTAGAGCTTGCGGTCCGGGTCCTCGAGAATGGCGGAAAGGGTCTGGCGCGTCAGGCACCACCATTGGCTTCCAAGATGCGGCACCAGCCGTGCGGGGATCCGGCGCTCGACCTTCAGCCGACGTTGCAGCGCGACGTAACGGTCGAAAAGGCGGCGGTGCCTTTTCCACGAGAACGGAAAGCGCAGGGTGAACCGTTCGGTATCGAGCCCGCCCACCGTCCAGGGCACATCCTCGATCGTCACGCTTTCGATGAAATTCGTCAAAGGGCGCGCGGCCAGATATTGCTTCAGGTCCTCCACCGGACGAAGCGGCAGGCACGATCCGGAAGCGAGGTAGACATGCCTCACGTCCCCGAAGCGTTCGAGCATCAGCTCGGACGCGTCCTGCGAGGCCGCGACCAGAGACCATGTGCCCCATTCGCAGGCGTGACGCCGTGAAAACAGCACGTTGTCGAGATCGCTGAGGCTTTCGACGAAGGGCTGGTACATCTCCCGCCTCACCCGCCGGTCGACATGGATCACCACAGGACAGCCATGGTTCGCCCAGTGCCGCGCAACCTGTTCCGCGCGGTGCAGCGCGGTATGCACGAGCATCACGAAGCCGACCGTCATGCCCAGTTCCCCTTGGACATGAGGCCGAGGATCTCAAGCTGGCGCCAGTTGATGTATTTCTCCGACCAGTTGCACCAGAGATCGGGATCCCGCTGGAGCCGGTCATGGTAGATGACATATTCCCGGCTGCCCGCATAATGCTGGCGCCGGGTGAGTTCCTCCTCGGTCTTCTCCATGAATGTGTCGAGAAACTTCGCGTGGAGCAGCGCGCCCGACGCCTTCTCCCCGCCTCGGGTCTCGTAGACGAGGTTGAGGCCCCGCGGCAGGAGCATGTGGGTCGATTGCAGATAGGCATAGCTGCGATGCCATTTCACGAGCGGGATCTTGTTGAGCGCCGGGGCATTGACCGGCTCCTCCGCAAAAAAGAGACGCGCGCGCGGTCCGCCCTGGATCCACAGGTTGCGATAGACCGGATTGGTGGAAATCATGTAATTCCCGCTGTCGAACCACTCGGCGATCTCGAAGGGATCCTGCCCCTCGCGATAGGGCTGCGCGTCGATCGGTCCCTTCGGGTACATGTCGATGAGCATCGCCGAAAAACTGCGGATGCCGGAGGAGTCCAGCCAGTCGGTCAGGGCCGGAATGGGGCGCGTGTCGCAGAAGGGGAAAACGAGGAATTCGTCCACATCGACGGTGAGCGTCCAGTGTCCGTGGCAATATTTTCCCGCGATCCAGTTCATCCAGTGCACGCCGAAAAGCGCGTTGCGATAGCTCGCGGTGGTATGCCAGACGGAGACGTCCTTCTGGCCGAGCAGGTATTCGCGCGTTCCGTCGTCACTGTCGTTGTCGATCATCAGGAAATGGCGCACGCCCATGCCACGGTAATAGGAAAGGAAATAGGGCAGTCGGACACGTTCGTTGCGCAGCGTGGACACAAGCAGGAGGTCATCGTGGCGGATGCGCGGCGTGTTGTCCTGAACGCAAGCCAACTGCCGACGTGCCCGGAAGGCCCGCCAGAGTGCACGTTTGCGTTGAAGCCGCAATCTATAGTGCCCGAGCCTGCTCACCGATCTAGCCTTCGTCCCCTCCGGACTCATCTCGCGACAGGGTCATGAGCCCGAATATTTGTATGAATTTACCGGATCAAGGTAAACAATTGAAAATTAAATCCGAAAATTGTTTCGACATTCTTACCTCAGACGCGGTCAATCTGCATCAGTCATCCACGAACCGCGGCTGAGCAGTCCCAATGCCTCGAGCTGCCGCCAATCCTTATAGGCGACGGAACCCGCATAAAAGAAGTCGGGCGCCGCAATTACCGCATCGTAATAGGTATCGAAGGCCTCCGGCTGGCCGAAATGCTGCTTTCGGCTCTTTTCCTCGCGCGACTTCTCGATCGCCACGGGCAGAAATTTCGTATGGAGCAGGACGCCGCACAAGCGGCTGTCTCCCGGCCCGTCATAGGCGAAATTGAGCGCTTTCGGCAACATCGCATGGGTCGAGTTGATATAGACGTAACGCCAGTGCCATTTGACGAGAGGCAACTTGTTGAGCGTCGGCCCGCGCCGCGGGTTCTGAGCAAAGAACATCCGCTCCCGCGCGCCACCCTGAACCCAGAGGTTCCTTTTTCGACGCTGCCGTTGCGCGCGGTAGGGCCCCGGATCGAAATGGGTCAGCACCTCCCGCGGATCCTGCCCCGCTTCGTGGGAGATGCCGTCGATCGGCCCGACCGGATAGAGATCGAGCATCAGAGCGCCCATCGCAACCGCGCCTTCACTTTCGAGATGGAGGACGAGATCGTGCAGTGTCCGTGTCTCCTCGAAGGGATAAGCGAGCAACTCGTCCGCATCCACCGTCAGGCACCAGTGGCCGCGCCCATATCTCGCCAGGAGCCGGTTGGTCCAGTCGAGACCGAATCGAGACGCCTTGTAACTTGCCGTCGTGGACCAGAGGGACACGTCCGGCTGTTCCTGGAGAAAGGCCGGTGTGCCATCTGTGCTGTCATTGTCGATGAAAAGGAAATGATCGACACCGAGCCGCCTATAATACGCGAGGAAGAAGGGAAGGCGCTCCGCCTCGTTGCGCACGCAACACAGGCAGAGGATCGACTTCGGCGCGATGCTCTTGGTCCTATCCCGCACAAGTCTGAGATCGCGACGCGACCGGAAGGCGCGCCAAAGCAGATAACGGCGCAACATGCGCAGTCTGTAATTCTGCCAGAGCCGCCCCACTGTCTGCCTCTCCCACGTTTTCAGGGAGAGTAGCGAAACCGACTGATTTGTCACAGATTATTTGTGGTAATGCCCTGTCCTGTGCCAACGCCAGGCATCGCCGATCATCTGTGCCAGATTCGACCGAGCCGGCGACCAGCCAAGTTCCGTGATCGCGCGCTCCGATCCTGAGACCAGTTTCATGCAATCGCCGGGACGCCGGTCGCCTTCGACATAAGGCACATCCATGTTGGTCACGGCGCGCGAATGGTCGATCACTTCTCGCACCGAAAACCCCTTGCCGGTGCCGAGGTTGAACACCCGGCTGCCCTTGCCGTCCTCGAGCCATTTCAGCCCCAGAACATGCGCGTCCACGAGGTCGCAGACGTGGACATAATCGCGAATACAGGTGCCGTCGGGCGTGTCGTAATCCGTGCCGAAAATCGTGAGTGCGTCCCGCTTGCCCGAAATCGCGTCGAGCATCAGGGGAATGAGATGGGTTTCCGGCTGGTGGAACTCGCCGACCTCCGCCTCGGGATCGCCGCCCGCGACGTTGAAGTAACGGAAGATGACGTGATTGAGCCCGTGGGACTGGCCGAAATTCTCGAGAATATTCTCCACCGCCCGTTTCGAGGCGCCGTAGGAGTTGATCGGCATCTGTACCGTATTCTCGTCGAGCACAACATTGTCCTGGTCGCCATAGGTCGCACAGGTGGAGGAGAAGACGAAATTGCGGCACTCCGCCGCCACCGCTGCCTCGACCAGCGCAAGCGAGCCCAACACGTTGTTGCGCCAGTATTTCCCCGGTTCCTTCATGCTTTCGCCGACCTGGGAGAAGGCGGCGAAATGCATCACGGCCGCGGGCCGGTGGCTGGCGAAAACCGCGTCGAGGCGATCACGGTCGAGAAGGTCTCCCTTCTCGAACGGACCGAATTTGACCGCCTCCTCCCAACCCGTCGAGAGGTTGTCATAAGTGACCGGCGTATAGCCCGCGGCCCGCAGCGCCTTACAGGCGTGCGAGCCGATATAACCGGCACCGCCGGTCACGAGCACGGTTCCTGTCATGAACGGACCTTACTGCGCGGCCGCCCGGACCGACGAGAGTTCGTCGAGATATTCCTGAAGCTCGTCGCGCAGATCGTCGCGCGACAGGCCGAAGGCGATGGTCGCTTGCAGGAAGCCCGCCTTGGAGCCGCAATCGAACCGCTGCCCTGCGAAACGATAGCCATAGACGCCGCGTTCGGTGTCGATCTCGTCCGCGATGGCATCGGTGAGCTGAATCTCGCCGCCCGCGCCGGTCTTCATCTGGTTGAGGTTCTTCATCACCTCGGGCGCGAGGATGTAACGGCCGATCACGGCGAGGTTGGACGGCTCGGTGCCCGGCGCCGGTTTCTCGACCATGCCCTTCACGGAGACGGAATTGCCGAGATCCTCCTTCACGTCGAGAACGCCATAGGCGGAGACCTTGTCGGCCGGAACTTCCATGGCGGCAACCATGGAACCGCCGGTGTCCTCATAGGCCTCGACCATCTGCTGAAGACAGGGTTTGTCGGCCGCAATCACGTCATCGGGCAGGATGACGGCGAAGGGTTCCTTGGGGTCGAGCAGGCGGCGGGCGCACCAGACGGCATGGCCGAGGCCCAGCGCCTTGTGCTGGCGGATATATGCGATCGCGCCGCTGTCCATGTTCGTGGATTTCAGAACCTCGAGAAGCTTGTCCTTGCCCTTCTTGCGCAATTCCTGCTCCAGCACGGGCGAATGATCGAAATAGTCTTCGAGCGCGCCCTTGCCGCGGGAAGTGACAAAGATGAATTCCTTGATGCCGGCGGCCCGCGCCTCGTCGATCGCATATTGGATCAGCGGACGGTCGACGAGCGTCATGATCTCCTTCGGAATGGACTTCGTCGCGGGCAGAAACCGCGTCCCGAGACCGGCAACCGGAAAGATCGCTTTCGTCACTTTACGTTTCATCTTTACTCCTCTCGGCCCGTACTCATGAGCCGTTTTGTCAAACGTTCACACTGAACCCTATGCGGTCGCCGCATCCGGGTCACCCACAGCCTAGTCCATTTGCATGGAGTTGGCACAGAATTGCGACTCCGCAAGATGCTATCACGGAAACCGCCCAGGAATTAACCGAAACCTGCCGTCGCGTCTCAATCCACCCCCATGGTCGCAAGCATACGTTCGATACGCGAAACATCTTCGGGATTGTTTAGTTCCCAGAACTCCCGCCCCCGCGCCTCGACCTCGACGCAAAGCACCGGCCGCTCCTGCTCCAGAAAACGCAGCTGCTCGAGCCCCTCGAGCGTCTCGAGCGGCCCCTGCGGCCACTTCGGATAGGCCCCGAGCGCCGAGGGACGATAGGCATAGACCCCGACGTGGTGGAACACCGGCGTCAGTTCGGTCTCGTCATAGGTCTTCGAGGTGTAGGGAATGACTTCCTTGGAGAAATACAGCGCCTTATGGTCGGAGCCGAAGACTGCCGTCGTGCCGCCGACACGTCCCGCGCGGCGATCCTCGAGAAACCCGTTGAGTGCGCGCCCGTCGCAGCGGAGCACGGGCGTCGCCACTTCGGCTGTCGGATGGGCGCGCAATCCGGCGACGAGCTCCTCGACGAACCAGGCGGGCGTCAGCGGCGCGTCGCCTTGCAGGTTGACGACGATATCGTAGCCCCCGCCAAGGGTCTCGAGAGCCTCGGAACAGCGCTCGGTCCCATTCGCGCAGGTTTCGGAGGTCATCACCACCTCGGCGCCGAAACCTTCCGCCGCCGTCCGGATACGCGCATCGTCCGTCGCCACCACGACCCGGTCGATGCCGGGCACCGAGACGGCCGCTTCCCAGCTTCGCTGGACAAGCGATTTCCTCCGGCCGGACGCACCGGCAAGTTCGACCAGCGGCTTGCCCGGATAGCGCGTGGATGCGTAGCGGGCGGGAATGACGATCAGGACAGCCATCAGACCGACTTCAGATCCACGCCCGGTGCGCAGGCGATGAAGAAGGGATTGGCATATCCTTCCTTGCCGTAGTGCAGCGGTTCATGGGTATCGAATCGCACGACCTCCCCACCCGCGCCGGACAGAACGGCATGCCCGGCGGCAGTATCCCATTCCATCGTGCGCCCGAGCCGTGGATAGAGATCGGCCTCCCCCGTCGCCACCAGACAGAACTTGAGCGAGGAGCCGGCGGACTTGCTGTCCTTCACCGCGTACTTTCTGATGTAATCGTCCGTGGCCTGGTCGCGGTGCGATTTGGAGGCAACGACCATCAGCGCGGCATTGTCGGGCGTCGAGACGGAGATCCGCGTCCACTCGCCGGGCCTGTTCAGATCGAAGGGGCCGGTTTCCTCATAGCTCTGCCCGTCGGCCGCGGTGATGAACAGACGCTCCTTCGCGGGAGCATAGACTACGCCGCGCAGGGGCCGCCCTTTCTCCACATAGGCGATATTCACGGTGAAATCACCGCGACGCTGGACGAATTCCCGCGTCCCGTCGAGCGGATCGACAATCAGGAAGGTCTCCGCCTTGAGGCCATGCGAGGCCGCCTGTTCCTCGGTGACGAGCGTCACCTCAGGAAACGCCTCCCTCAGCCCGGCGGAAATCAGCGCATCCGCCGTCTCGTCCGCCACCGTCACGGGGCTCTCATCGGATTTGGTCCTCACCTCGAACTCATCCGAATTGTAGATCTCGAGGATTCTCTCACCGGCTTCGATGGCGAGCCTGCGCATCAGGGGGACGAGCTTTTCAAAATCCAAAGACTTGCTCCTGTTTGATCTGGATATGTGTTTTCATTGAAAGAAAGCGTCAACGACCTTATGCTACGCGGTCAAGCAGACGGCAAGAAATCCCTTTTCGAGTCGGCAACGACAGGCAGGCACAGGACCCCAGGCGGATGTTTCAGCATGCAAGAAGCCAAAGCGGCGTGTCCGCCGCCCTGTCGATCCTTCGGCTGATCTTCGTCAACACGGTCCGTCATGTGCGCAAGAGCCACGGGAACCCGCTCCTCGGCCTGCTGGTGAATATCACCCAGGCGATGATCCTCGTGGCGGTCTTCACCTTCATGTATTCGATCCTCGGCGTGCGCGGCACCGCCATCCAGGGCGATTTCATCCTCTTCATCATGTCGGGGATCTTCCTGTTCCTGACCCATAACAAGGCGCTGGGCGCCGTTGCCGGGGCCGAAACCGCCGCCTCTCCGATGATGCAGCATGCGCCGATGAACACGGCGATCGCGCTGACCTCCGCCGCGCTGAGCACGCTCTACACGCAGATCCTCTCGGTGACGGTCATCCTCGTCGGCTACGAGCTGCTCTCCGGCGCCGTCGAGTTCCAGAACCTGACCGGTGCCTTCGGCATGCTGATGATGGCATGGGCCTCGGGTGCCGCGATCGGCACCGTGGTTTTCGCGGCCAAACCCTGGGCGCCGCGCTTTGTCCAGATCGTCCAGACGATCTACACACGCGCCAACATGTTCACCTCGGGCAAGATGTTCGTCGCCAACCAGACTCCAGGATACATGCTCGCCATGTTCACCTGGAACCCGCTGTTTCACACGATCGACCAGGCGCGGGGCTTCACCTTCGTGAACTACAACCCGCACAACAGCTCGGTAACCTATCCGATCTATTTCTCGCTCGTCTTCATCACCATCGGCCTGCTCGCGGAATTCTTCACCCGCCGCCGGATCTCGCTCAGCTGGAGCGCGCGCTAAGTCACGACCCGGAGTGTCAGGTTGATCCGCCCGCCACCGCGCAGGAGGGTGCTGGTGCCCGGCTTGATCCGGTCGATGCCGTGGTAGAGCAGGCGCGCCTCCCCGCCCATGACCATCACGTCACCCGACGACAGCCAGACGCTTTCCGTGGATCCGCCGCGCGTCTTGTTCCCCACCCGGTAAAGCGCGTCGTCGCCCAGCGAGACCGACACGACCGGCTGGGAGAAATCGGCCTCGTCGCGATCCTGGTGCAGGCCCATCCGCGCCCCTGCCGCGTAAAAGTTGACGAGGCAGCATTCCGGCATCCTCGCCTCGGGCGCGACGGCCGTCCAGGCGCCGAGAATGGAAGCGGGAATGGGGGGCCAAGGCTGCCCCTCCGGATGGGTTTCGCTATAGCGATAGCCACGCCGGTCGGAGACCCAGCCGAACCTGCCCGCTGAGGTCATGCGCACCGACATCGGCTTGCCGTAAGGGGTCATCGGGGAAAACAGCGGCGCGGCCCGCGTCACATCGCGCAGCGCCTCGACCATCTCCTCCTGCGCATCGCGGGGGATCAGCCCCTTGTAGATCGACAGTCCGCGCAGCTCCAGTGGTGCCGACAGTTGCATGACCATGCCTCCCTTCGCCTTCCCCGATGAAATGACTCCATTTTTCCGCGCGTCCAACCCGTTGCACAACTTGCAGGCGCGAAATCCCCTCCTTATATACGCCGAGAGCAACGATCGGCCCAAACAAGACCGGTCAAAATCACTGGGATCGACGGCGGGCGCCGATACGGGCCCCTCGTCACAACATCGCCTAAGAGAGGATTTTGAGCATGGCCAAAGTCATTGGTATCGACCTCGGGACCACGAACTCCTGTGTCGCCATCATGGACGGTTCGCAGCCACGTGTGATCGAGAACTCCGAGGGAGCGCGCACGACGCCCTCCATCGTGGGGTTCACCGACAGCGAGCGCCTCGTCGGCCAATCGGCCAAACGTCAGGCAGTCACCAACCCCGACAACACCATTTTCGCCGTGAAACGCCTGATCGGCCGCCGGATCGGCGATGCCGAGGTGGAAAAGGACAAGAAGCTGGTGCCCTATTCCATCGTGGATGGCGGCAATGGCGACGCCTGGGTGGAAGTGCGCGGAGAGAAATATTCGCCCTCGCAGATCTCTGCCTTCATCCTCGGCAAGATGAAGGAAACCGCCGAGTCCTACCTCGGTGAAGAAGTGACGCAGGCCGTCATCACGGTTCCCGCCTATTTCAACGATGCCCAGCGTCAGGCGACGAAGGACGCCGGCAAGATCGCCGGCCTCGAAGTCCTGCGCATCATCAACGAACCGACGGCCGCCGCGCTGGCCTATGGCCTCGACAAATCCGACACGAAGACCATCGCGGTCTACGACCTCGGCGGCGGCACCTTCGACGTGACCGTCCTCGAGCTCGGCGATGGCGTCTTCGAAGTGCAGGCCACCAACGGCGACACCTTCCTCGGTGGTGAAGACTTCGACATGCGCATCGTGAACTACCTCGCCGAGGAGTTCAAAAAGGAGCATGGCGTCGACCTGACCAAGGACAAGATGGCGCTGCAACGCCTGAAGGAAGCCGCCGAAAAGGCGAAGATCGAACTGTCCTCCTCCTCGCAGACGGAAATCAACCAGCCGTTCATCTCGATGGACCCGTCCTCGGGCACGCCGCTTCACCTCGTGGTCAAGCTGACCCGTGCGAAGCTCGAAAGCCTCGTGTCCGACCTGATCAAGCGCTCCATGGATCCGTGCAAGGCGGCGCTCAAGGATGCTGGCCTGTCCACCTCCGACATCGACGAGGTCGTGCTCGTCGGCGGGATGACCCGTATGCCGAAGGTCATTGAAGAAGTGACCAAGTTCTTCGGCAAGGAGCCGCACAAGGGCGTGAACCCGGACGAAGTCGTGGCCATGGGCGCCGCCATTCAGGCGGGCGTTCTGCAAGGTGACGTGAAGGATGTCCTGCTGCTCGACGTGACCCCGCTCTCGCTCGGCATCGAGACGCTCGGCGGCGTGTTCACCCGCCTCATCGACCGCAACACCACGATCCCGACGAAGAAGTCGCAGATCTTCTCGACGGCCGAGGACAATCAGTCCGCCGTGACGCTGCGCGTCTTCCAGGGTGAGCGCGAGATGGCCGCCGACAACAAGCTGCTCGGCCAGTTCAACCTCGAAGGCATCCCGCCGGCACCGCGCGGCATGCCGCAGATCGAGGTCACCTTTGACATCAACGCCGACGGCATCGTCGAGGTGGGTGCGAAGGACAAGGGCACCGGCAAGGAGCAGAAGATCACGATCCAGGCCTCCGGCGGTCTGTCGGACGACGACATCGAACGCATGGTGAAGGACGCCGAGGAGAACGCCGAAGCGGACAAGAAACGCAAGGGTCTCGTCGAGGCGAAGAACCAGGCGGAGAGCCTCATCCATTCGACCGAGAAGGCGATGGAAGAGCATGGCGACAAGGTCGATCCGACGACGATCGAAGCGATCGAGCTTGCCATTGCCGCGCTCAAGGATCAGCTCGAAGGTGACGACCCCGAGAAAATCCGCTCCGGCATCCAGAACGTCACCGACGCCGCCATGAAGCTCGGCGAGGCGATCTACAAGGCCGAACAGGCGTCTTCGGGGAATGCCGACGATATCGACACCGACGAGGGCCCGTCCTCCGTCGATGACGACATCGTGGATGCCGACTTCGAAGATCTCGACGACGACAAACGCTCGTAAACCGTAATCGCGGACACGATCGACCGGTCCGGCATTCCGGGCCGGTCATCGCGTTCCAGAAGGAGTAAAATCCATGGCTAAACGCGATTTTTACGAGGTTCTCGGCGTCTCGAAGGGGGCAGATCCGGCGGAGCTCAAGAAGGCCTATCGCAAGAAGGCGATGGAGTTCCACCCCGACCGCAACAAGGACAATCCCGAAGCCGAAGCCAGGTTCAAGGAAGTGAACGAGGCTTACGACACGCTCAAGGATCCCGACAAGAAAGCCGCCTACGACCGGTTCGGCCATGCGGCGTTCGAACAGGGTGGAATGGGCGGCGGGCGTCCCGGCGGCGGCTTCGGCGGCGCGGGGCAGGGCGATTTCGCCTCCGCCTTCTCCGACGTCTTCGACGATCTCTTCGGCGATTTCATGGGCGGCCCGCGTGGCGCCGCAGGTGCCCGGTCGCGAGCGCAACGGGGCTCGGACCTGCGGTACGACATGCGCGTGACGCTCGAGGAAGCCTATCAGGGGGCGCAAAAGACGATCAACGTTCCCACCTCCGTCGCCTGCGGAAGCTGCAATGGCACCGGGGCGGCGAACGGCGCGGAACCGCAAACCTGTCCCTCGTGCTCCGGCATGGGGAAGGTGCGTGCGCAACAGGGTTTCTTCACCGTCGAACGCACCTGCCCGGCCTGCGGCGGCCTCGGCCAGATCATCAAGGATCCCTGCCCCGACTGCCGTGGCGCGGGTCGCGTCGAAAAGGATCGCTCCCTGTCGGTCAACATCCCCGCCGGGGTGGAAACCGGCACCCGCATCCGACTTGCCGGAGAGGGGGAGGCGGGGCTGCGCGGCGGACCGACCGGAGACCTCTATATCTTCATAGAGGTTCGCCCGCACCAGATCTTCGAACGCGACGGCGTGCACCTGCATTGCACGGTGCCGGTGTCGATGACCGCGGCCGCGCTCGGGGGCGATATCGAAGTGCCGACGATCGACGGCGGCCGCTCGCGGGTGAAAATCCCCGCCGGCAGCCAGTCCGGGCGGCAGATGCGCCTGCGCGGCAAGGGCATGCCGGCACTGCGAGGCGGCGGGCATGGCGACATGTTCATCGAACTCGCGGTGGAGACGCCGGTGAACCTCACCGCCAGACAGAAAGAGCTGCTTCAGGAGTTCGAAAAACTCGGCGAGGACAGCAACAACCCGGAAAGCTCGTCCTTCTTCAGGAAGGTCAAGACATTCTGGGACGGGATGAAAAGCTGAGTGAGGGCGCTTCGGCGCCCTTCCTCATGCGCCGTTAATCCCTTTTTCAGAGAATCGGGTCATGGATTGCTTCATGACCACGACACCGTCCCCCTCCGCGTTCCGGGAAATGCCCGGCTGGCTCTTCGATCTCGAGGAGGCCCGGCCGGTCGCGCTTCCCTCTCGTCCTCCGAGCTACCTGCGCGATCACAGGAAGCATCTACAGGAACGGTTCTTCGACGGCGGCGCGCAGGCGATGCCGGACTATGAATTGCTCGAGCTCGTTCTCTACCGTGCCCTGCCCCGCAGCGATGTCAAACCCATCGCGGCCGCGCTGCTCGCGGCGCTCGGAGATTACAACCGCGTCATCTCCGCCCCCGTTTCGCGCCTGCTGGAGATCGAGGGCGTGGACATCGCCGTCGCCGAGGATCTGAAGATCGTCGAAGCCGCCGCACATCGCCTTGCCCGCGCCCGTATCATGCAGCGGCCCGTGATCTCGAACTGGGATGCCGTTCTGGACTACTGCCGCACGACCATGGCCCACCGGGAGACCGAACAATTCCGCGTGCTCTATCTCGATCGCAAGAATATCCTGATCGCCGACGAGGAGCAGGCCCGCGGCACCGTGGACCACGTTCCCGTCTATCCGCGCGAGGTGGTCAAGCGCGCGCTGGAACTCAATGCCTCCGCCCTCATCCTCGTCCACAATCACCCGAGCGGCGATCCGACGCCGTCCGATGCCGACGTCGCCATGACGAACCGGATCCGCGACGCAGCGGAGGCGCTCGACATCCAGTTACACGACCATCTGATCATCGGGAAATCTGCGGAAGTGAGCTTTCGCGATGCATGCTATCTCTGATCGCGGACCCAGACCTCGACGCGCCGATTGAGCGAGCGCCCCCATGCGACGTCGTCGCAGGCAAGCGGCATCGCTTCTCCGAAACCTGCGCTCGTCAATGTCACGCGGTCAGCCTCGAACGCCTCCCCGAGGGCCTTCCTCACCGCTGCGAGGACTGCCTGTGCCCGCCGCTCCGACAGCCCCCTGTTCACGGCAGGGCTGCCATGGCTATCGGAAAAGCCGGAAAAGATCAGCGTCTTGCCATCATAGACCCCCGCCTCGAGCAATTCGGCGAGGAGAAGGACGTTGGAACGCGATTGTGCATCGAGACGGACCGACCCACCCTCGAACCGAAAGCCGAGGGTGAGCCGGCGCGCGCCCTGGAAGGCGGTCGTCACGGCTTGCAGATCCGCGAGCGTGATTTCCGGCCCTGCCCGGCTGATCGCATTGGCAAATCTCTGACCTTGGTCCCGGAAGCTGAGTTCGTCCACCCCCTGATCCACGAAGGGCGTGCGCGCCACGACCATCTGCGCGGCGGGCGACACCACGAAGTGCAAAAAATCCCGCGCCAGAGCCGGAAGCCGCCGGGCCGGCGTGTAAAGAAGGACCGAACGCGTAAGAGGATAGTCTTCCGTCTTGATATCGCTGCTGCTCACCTCGGCGGCGAACCCGCAGGCACCGGTGAGACCGAGTGTCCTGACCGACCCGCCGCCCGACAGGCGCGCCATGCCAACGGCATAGGGATCGGCTTCGACCGCAGCGATGAGATCGCCATAGCTGTCATGTGTCACCACCTGTTCCGCGACTCCCTCATGCAGCACCATCTGCGCAAAGGCACTCGCGGCAAGCATATCGTCACGGACGAGATGGGCGACGACGGGCGCATCCTGGCCGCCGATCTCAGACCAGTTGGTGACCGATCCGTCGAACAGGCCGCCGAGCGCCTCGAGCGACAGCGCCTCGAGACGGTTGGATCGCGACACGATGGGCACGAGCGCGTCGAGCGCGATCACCCGCGCCCGAAACGGATCGTGGAGATCGCCGAGGCCCGCCTCCTGGGCGAGCGCGCGTTCCTCACGGGTCACCCGGCGCAGCGACACGACAATATCCGCGTTCTCCGCCAGGAGATCCGCGAATCCTTCAGCGCTCGACGTTTCCGACAGCACGAATTCTGCGACGGTGAGATCGGCATCGGTGTCCTGAAGGCGCATGAGCTTTCGCCCGTCCGGCGTGATCGCCTCATCGGTGCTGTATCCGTTGCGCAGGGCGAAAGCCGTGATAAGCGCGGGCAGCAGGCTCTCCGTCGCGCTCGCCTCGCCCGAGAGCCGGATCTGCGCGAAATACCCTTCGAGATCCGGACACCCCGGTCCTTCACAGCGCACGCCGGAACTGTCGACGGTAAGGATGCCGAGATCCGTATCCACCCGATAGAACTCACCATCGAAGCTCAGGAAATTCCCGCTGATCTCGATGGCCCCGTCCCGCGACAGCAGAGTCACGTCCTGCGCCATCGCGGCGACGGGAAGGAGAAGGGAGATGACGAATGCGGCGATCCGCGTCATGCCGGAAACGACCATGATATTCCGGCCCCGTTTCCGGACCGCCCGTAGTTGATCTGGCGCGGATATTCGGCGTCCGGACGGCCTTTTTCAACCCGATAAAGCGACTTGGCGGCGGCCACGGGCCTCTTCCGTGCCGCGTCGCCCTGCCTGCGGGGGGAGAGCGCCCGATGCCGGACGACGCGGGTCAGACCGCGCCGTGGCAATGCTTGAATTTCTTGCCGGAGCCACAGGGACAGAGATCGTTCCGTCCCGGATTGCCCCAGGTCGAGGGGTCGTTCTCGTCGAAGCCCGGAACGGCATTGGGATGGCCCTCCTCGGGTTCGCCCACGGGCTGCGGCTGACCTTTCGCCGCGACCTCGGCCTGCTGCTGAATGAGCTGCTGGAGCATCTGCTGGCGCTCGGCCTCGGTCATCGGGCGCACGCGCGACAGTTTCTGTGTTACCTCGGCACGCAGGCCGTCGAGCATGGACTCGAAGAGCTGGAAGGCCTCGTTCTTGTATTCATTGAGTGGATCGCGCTGTGCATATCCGCGGAAGCCGACGACGGAGCGCAGATGTTCGAGCGTCAGAAGGTGCTCACGCCATTTGCTGTCGATCGTGTTCAGCAGGAACTGCTTTTCGATCTGCCGCATCTGATCGCCGCCGAAGGCTTCCGCCTTCTCCGCCATCAGCGCGTCGGATGCCTTTTCGATGCGCTCCACGATCACGTCGTCGTCGACGCCCTCCTCATCCGCCCAGTCGGCCACCGGCAGATCCATGTTGAGCGTCTCGGCCACGGAATTGTGCAGGCGCTCCATGTCCCATTGGTCCGGATAGGATTTCGGCGGGATCGCCTCCGCGACCAGATCCTCGATCACCTCGTGGCGCATGTCCTCGACGATCTCGTTGACGTCGCCGGATTCCATGATCTCGCGCCGCTGGGAGAACACGACCTTCCGCTGGTCGTTCATCACGTCGTCGTATTTCAGAAGCTGCTTGCGAATGTCGAAGTTGCGGCCCTCGACCTTTGCCTGCGCCTTCTCGAGCGACTTGTTGACCCAGGGATGCACGATGGCCTCGCCCTCCTTCATGCCGAGCGAGGAAAGCATCTTATCGAGCCGGTCCGACCCGAAAATCCGCATGAGATCGTCCTCGAGCGAGAGGAAGAACAGCGATCTGCCCGGATCCCCCTGCCGGCCCGAACGGCCGCGCAGCTGGTTGTCGATGCGGCGGGATTCGTGACGTTCGGTCGCGAGCACATAGAGACCCCCGGCCTCGAGAACCCGCTTCTCTTCCTCGGCGTGTTCCGCCTCGATCTTCGCGCGGATCTCGTCGGGATGCGCCTCCGGATTGGCGGCGAGCGCCTCCATCACCTTCATCTCGACATTGCCACCAAGCTTGATGTCCGTGCCGCGGCCGGCCATGTTCGTCGCGATGGTCACCGCGCCCAACTTCCCCGCATCCGCAACGATCTGCGCCTCCTGCTCATGGTGGCGCGCGTTGAGCACGTTGTGGGGGATCCCCCCGCGGGTGAGGAGCTGCGACAGTTCCTCGGACTTCTCGATGGACGTCGTACCCACCAGCACCGGTTGCCCCTTTTCATGCGCCTCGCGGATCGACTCGACCACGGCGTCGAGCTTTTCCTTCTCCGTCCGATACACCCGGTCATGTTCGTCGATCCGGGCGATCGGCCGGTTGGTCGGCACCTCGACCACACCGAGCTTGTAGATCTCCATGAATTCCTCGGCTTCGGTCGCCGCGGTGCCGGTCATGCCGGAAAGCTTTTCGTAGAGCCGGAAGTAGTTCTGAAAGGTCACCGAGGCCATGGTGATGTTCTCGGGCTTGATATCGACCCGCTCCTTCGCCTCGATCGCCTGATGCAGACCCTCGGAGAGGCGCCGCCCGGCCATCATGCGGCCGGTGAATTCGTCGATCAGCATCACCTCGCCATTGCGCACGATGTAATGCACGCCGTTCTGGAACAGCTTGTGCGCCCGCAGGCCCTGGTTGACGTGGTGCACGATGGTGGTGCTTTCCGGATCGTAGAGCGTCTGGCCCTCGGGAAGCAGGCCGTTCTGATGCAGGATCTGCTCGAGGAATTCATTCCCTTCCTCGGTGAAGGTCACCTGCCGGGCCTTCTCGTCGATCTCGTAGTGCTCTTCCGTGAGCGAGGGGATGATCCCGTCGATCGACTGGTAGAGTTCGGAGCGGTCGTCGGAGGGACCGGAAATGATGAGCGGCGTGCGCGCCTCGTCGATCAGGATCGAGTCGACCTCGTCGACGATGGCGAAATGGTGCCCGCGCTGCACCATGTCCTTGAGCTCCGCCTTCATGTTGTCGCGCAGGTAGTCGAACCCGAGTTCGTTGTTCGTGGCATAGGTCACGTCGCAGGCATAGGCGGCGCGCTTCTCGTCCTCTGGCTGTTGGCTGTAGATCGAGGAGCAGGTCATCCCCAGCGCCTCGAAAACCTTCGCCATCCATTCCGCATCGCGCTTGGCGAGGTATTCGTTGACCGTCACCACATGGACGCCCTTGCCGGTAAGGGCATTCAGATAGGACGGAAAGGTCGCGACAAGCGTCTTGCCCTCGCCGGTCTTCATCTCCGCGATATTGCCCTGGTGCAGGAAGATCCCTCCCATGAGCTGCGTGTCGAAGGCGCGCAGGCCGAGCGCGCGCCGCGCCGCTTCCCGGCAGTTCGCGAAAGCTTCCGGCAGGAGCGTGTCAAGGCTTTCGCCCTCCGCGTGCCGTTTCCTGAACTCCTCGGTTCTGGCGATGAGCCCGGCGTCGTCGAGCTTCTCGAACTCCGGTTCCAGCGCGTTGATCTTCGCGACCAGAGGTCGGGTCGCCTTGATCTTGCGATCGTTGGGTGTCCCGAAGACCTTTTTCGCGAGTGTACCGATGCCCAGCATATTTTCTCCGCTCGATGCGTCCTGACAGGATCGTGTGAGAGGAGGGATTGCTCCATTGCCCCGGACCTCATAGAAACGGTCGCAAAGGCTCCTCTTCAGTGACCTCTCGCGATGTAGTGGGCCATATCAGGACTGTCAACGTCGGGCCCCGGAATGGCTACGACAGGAAGGATAATCTCGATGACATATCGCCTCACGACCGCCGCGCTCGTTTCCGCCGCGTTCATGGCCATCACCCCGGCCCTCGCGCAAGAGGAGACGCCGGTCGACACCTCCCCCGACACCGTCGTTGCAAAGGTCAACGACACGGAGATCACCCTCGGCCACATCATCGCCGCGCGCCGGAGCCTTCCCCCGCAGTATCAGAGCCTTTCCGATGAGCAGCTTTACGACGGGATCGTGAACCAGATCGTCCAGCAGGAACTGCTCAGGCAGTCCCTTGGCGAGCCGACCGACGCGCTCAGATATCAGCTCGAGAACGAGGAACGCATGGTGATCGCCGGTCACATGCTCGAAAACGTTGCCTACGAGGCGATCACCGACGAGGCGCTCCAGGAGGCCTATGACGCGAAATTCGCCGATTTCGAGCCGGGTCGGGAATATCACGCCGCACATATCCTCGTGGAAACCGAGGATGAGGCGAAGGAAATCGTGACCGAACTCGAGGGCGGCGCCGATTTCGCCGAGCTCGCGCGTGAGAAATCCACCGGTCCCTCCGGCCCGAACGGTGGCGATCTCGGCTGGTTCGGCCTCGGCATGATGGTCGCCCCCTTCGAGGAAGCCGTCGTCGACATGGAGGAAGGCGCGGTCTCCGAGCCCGTCCAGACCCAGTTCGGCTGGCATGTGATCAAGCTCATGGAAACCCGCATGGCGGAAGTACCGCCGCTCGAGGAGGTCCGCGATGAGCTGGCGGCCGAGATTCAGGATGCCGCCATTCGCGAAAAGATGGAAACGCTCGAGGCCGAAGGCACCGTCGAACGGGTCGAAGGCATAGATCCTGCTGCAATGCGCAATGACGAACTTCTGAACGACTGAGTTCTCTCGCGCGACGCAAAGGACGCCGATCATGGCCAAGATCACCCATGTTTCCCCGCTGGCTCCGAAAGCGGGCTTTCCCTCCCTTCCCGTCATTGACGGCGTCCGCTTTGCCGCTCTCGAAGCGGGGGTTCGCTATTCCGGCCGCACCGATCTGATGCTTGCGGACCTGTGTGAGGGCACGACCGTCGCGGGCGTCTTCACCCGGTCCAGCACACGCTCTGCCGCCGTGCTGGATTGCGAACAGAAGATCGGCCTCGATCTCGACGGACGCGCCGCGATCCTCGTCAATTCGGGCAATTCCAATGCCTTCACCGGCAAGAGCGGGTTCGACGCGGTGGCGAAAATCACCGGAGCGCTCGCCGAAGAGACCGGTGTCGACGCACAGCGCATCTTTACCTCCTCGACCGGCGTGATCGGGGAACCGATCAAATGGGAACGGATCACCGCCAAGATCGGCGAACTGAACGCGGCGCTCGATGCCGACGGGATGGAACTGGCCGCGCGTGCCATCATGACCACCGACACGTTCCCGAAGGGTGCGACACAAACCGTGAGCCTCGACGGGGCCGAGGTGAAGATCGCCGGTTTCGCCAAGGGCTCCGGGATGATCGCGCCGGACATGGCGACGATGCTCGCCTATATCTTCACCGATGCCGCGATTTCGCGTGACGTGCTTCAGCAATGCCTCTGGCTCGCCAATGCGAAGACCTTCAACTGCGTGACCGTGGACGGCGATACCTCGACCTCTGACACGGTGCTCCTTGCCGCAACCGGCAAGGCGGAAATGGCACCCATCACGGAATTTTCCGACCCGCGCGTGGAGGCCTTCCGCACGGCGTTGCACGCCGTCATGAAGGATCTCGCGATCCAGATCGCCCGCGACGGCGAGGGCGCAACGAAGCTCATCGAAGTGCAGGTGACAGGCGCCAATGCGAACGGTCCGGCGCATCGGGTGGCGAAGGCCATCGCCAATTCCCCGCTCGTGAAAACCGCCGTCGCCGGCGAAGATCCGAACTGGGGTCGCATCGTGATGGCGGTCGGAAAGTCCGGCGAGCGGGCGGAGCGGGATCGGCTCACGATCTGGTTCGGCGATATCCTCGTCGCCGAAAAGGGCTGGGTCTCCCCGAGCTACACGGAGGAGGCCGGCGCCGCCTACATGAAGAACGACGAGATCCTGATCCGCGTGGATCTCGGGCTCGACGATGGGGCGGCGACGGTCTGGACCTGCGATCTCACCCATGGCTACATCACGATCAACGCGGATTACCGTTCGTGAAACTCGTGCTCGTTTCGGCGGTCGCCCTCATCGACATCGAGGGCCGCGTCCTTCTGGCGCAGCGTCCCGAGGGGAAGGCGATGGCGGGTCTGTGGGAGTTCCCAGGCGGGAAGGTGGAGCCGGGCGAAACGCCCGAGGCGGCGCTGGTGCGCGAGTTGCACGAGGAACTGGGGATCGAGACCTGGAATTCCTGCCTCGCCCCACTGACCTTCGCCTCTCACAGCTATGACGACTTCCACCTGATGATGCCGCTTTTCGCCTGTCGCAGGTGGAACGGCATTCCGTCGCCGCGCGAGGGGCAAGTGCTGAAATGGGCAAAGGCGTCGGAGCTACGTGACTATCCGATGCCGCCCGCCGATATTCCGCTGATTCCCATCCTGCGCGACCTTCTGTGAGGCACCACTCTTTGCTCAACATTTGTGCTGTTTTCGGGCAAATGTTCTAAATTTGTAAATGATTTTGAAAGCGTTTTGCGATAACTCAATCGCACACGTCATTCAATTGGGGGGCAAGTGCAATGATGCGTTCAATCACTCTCGGCAAGTATATTTCGGTTCAGGGGCACTATGTCGGCGAGACGTCGAACGGGAACATCCTCGTTCGCGTGGGGGACAAGACCTTTACCGGCAAGCCCGTATCCTACAAGAAAGTCGCCTGACGCGCACTTTCTCCGCGTCTCGATGTATCGCGATGAAAAAGGCGAGCCATGACGGCTCGCCTTTGTCTTTTAGCTAACTGCGGGGTTCGGAAACTCAATCGAGCTTCCGCTCCACTTCCTCGCGTTCGAAGATCTCGATCACATCGCCCGGACGGATGTCGTCGTAATTCTCGAACGCCATCCCGCATTCCTGGCCGGAGATGACCTCCTTGACCTCGTCCTTGAAGCGCTTGAGCGTCTTCAGCGTGCCTTCGTGGATCACCACGTCATCGCGGAGAAGGCGCACGCCGGCGGAGCGGCGCGCCACGCCCTCCGTGACCAGACAACCCGCGACCTTGCCGACGCCGGAGACCTTGAAGACCTCCTTGATCTGGGCATAGCCGATGAAGTTCTCGCGGATCTCCGCAGAGAGCAGGCCGGAGGCCGCCGCCTTCACATCGTCCACGAGATCGTAGATCACCGAGTAATACCGGATTTCCACGCCCTTCTGGTTCGCGGCGTTCCGCGCCGGAGCGTTCGCCCGGACGTTGAAGCCGATGACCGGCGCACCGGAGGCCTCGGCCAGACCGATGTCGGTTTCCGTGATCGCGCCCACACCGTAGTGGAGCACACGCACGCGCACCTCGTCGTTCCCGATCTTCTCCATCGCCTGGACGATCGCCTCGGCGGAGCCCTGCACGTCCGCCTTCACGAGGATCGGCAGTTCGGCCACGTTTTCGTCCGCCTTCGCCTTGGCGAGAAGCTGGTCGAGCGTGGTCGCGGCACCGGCGGCGGCGCGTTTGTCCTTGGCGGCCTGCTCGCGGTATTCGGCGATCTCGCGCGCCTGCGCCTCGGTCGAGACGACGTTGAGAACGTCACCCGCCTCCGGCGTGCCGTTGAGACCCAGAACCTCCACCGGGACGGAGGGTCCCGCCTCGTCGACGCGGTCGCCCTTGTCGTTCACGAGCGCACGGACCTTGCCCCATTGCTCGCCCACGACGAAGATGTCGCCGCGCTTGAGCGTCCCTTTCTGCACGAGCACCGTCGCCACCGGACCGCGACCCACGTCGAGCTGGGCTTCGATCACGGCACCCTCGGCGGCACGATCCGGGTTGGCCTTCAGTTCGAGGATCTCGGCCTGGAGCGCGATCGCCTCGAGCAGGTCATCGAGCCCCTTGCCGGTCTTCGCGGAGACTTCCACGTCCTGAACGTCACCGGACATCTCCTCCACGATCACCTCGTGCTGGAGAAGCTCGGTGCGCACCTTGTTCGGATCCGCGTCCGGCTTGTCGCACTTGTTGATCGCCACGATCATCGGCACTTTCGCCGCCTTCGCGTGGTTGATCGCCTCGATCGTCTGCGGCATGACCGAGTCATCGGCCGCCACAACGAGCACGACGATATCCGTGACGTCCGCGCCGCGCGCCCGCATGGAGGTGAAGGCCGCGTGACCCGGCGTGTCGAGGAAGGTCAGCGTCGCGCCGCTGTCGGTCTGAACCTGATAGGCACCGATGTGCTGCGTGATGCCGCCGGCCTCGCCGGAGGTGACGTTGGCGTTGCGGATCGCGTCGAGCAGCGAGGTCTTGCCGTGGTCGACGTGGCCCATGATGGTGATCACCGGCGGACGCGCCTTCTTGTCCTCGGGCTTGTCCTCGAGCTGCTGGATCACGTCCTCGACATCGGCATCGGACACGCGCTGGATGCGGTGGCCGAATTCCTCGACGATCAGTTCGGCGGTATCCGCGTCGATCGACTGGTTCTGCGTGACCATCATGCCCATTTTCATGAGCGACTTCACGACATCGGCAACGCGCTCGGCCATGCGGTTGGCAAGTTCGGAAACGACAATGGTTTCCGGCACCTGAACGTCGCGCACAACCTTCTCGCGCTGATCGGGGCCGCCCATGGCCTTCTGGCGCATGCGCTCCTGCTTGCGCCGCATCGAGGCGACGGAACGCTGCCGGCCGCCTTCGCCGCCGTCGAGCGCCTGCTTGATGGTGAGCTTGCCGGAGCGGCGGTTGTCGCCGCCCTTGCCGCGCCCGCCACGGTCGTCTTCCTCGCGGGTCTCACGCCCGCGCGGCGGTGTGACGACGGCCCGGCCCCCGCGCTCCTGCTTCTGGATCGCCGCCTGGGCCGCAGCCGGATCGTCCGTCTTCGGCGCAGCCGGGGCGGCGGCGGGTGCCGCAGCCGGTTTCTTGCGCGCTTCCGCCTCGCGTTTCTTGGCCTCTTCGGCCTCGCGACGGGAACGTTCCTCTTCTTCTTCCTTGGCCTTCAGCGCGGCTTCGCGTTCGGCATCTTCGCGGGCCTTCTCCTCGACCTCGCGACGACGACGCTCGCGCTCTTCCTCGCGCTGGCGCTCTTCTGCCTCACGCTTCCTGGCCTCATCGGCCTCCGCGGCCTTCGCCGCGGCGAGCGCCTTCATCCGGCGCTCCATCTCGGCGTCGGAAATCCCCGCAGGCCGCTTCTTCGGATCGCCGAAGGCAGACGAGCCGGAGCCCGAACCGGACGACTTCGCGGCACCCGGCTTCGGGACCACGACACGTTTCCGCTTCGTTTCGACCACGACGTTCTTCGTGCGGCCATGGGAGAAGCTCTGCTTCACCGACCCGGAGCCGCCGCGAATGCCGAGGGTTTTCTTGCCGTCTGTATCGCTCATTTCGTCGTCTTACCCTTTCCGGCGGAGCCCTCTCCACCGTTTGTCTCGCGCATGCCCATAAGGCGGTTGGCTTCCTCTACAACACGTTTGCCGAGTCCGCCACCTGCGAGCGCGCCATGTATCACACTTTCACGGCCAAAAGCCAAACCCAATTCGGCACTGGTCATATGCCCGAACCAGCGTCCCCCTTCCGGGGTCCAGAGCTTGCCCTTGCCGCGCTCCGATCCGTCGGAAGCCTGCAACAGCACTTTCGCGCGCCCCTCGGCAAGCCAGCTCTTCACCTTCTCGAAACCGCAGACCGCCTCGCCCGCCTTGCGCGCGAGCGAGATGAGATGCACGACCCGGTCCGCAAGCCCCTCCTCGATCAGATCGACAAGCCCGTCGGGAACTGTCACGTCCGCGCGGGCGGCTTTCGAGAAGAGGCGTTTCTTCACCGCCTCCTCCAGAGCCGCGCGGTCGGCGGCGACCCAGATCCCGCGACCCGGCAGTTTCTCCGCCAAATCCGGTACGAGGAGACCGTCGGGGGAGACGACGAACCGGATGAGCCCGCGCTTCGGCTGCGCTTCGCGCGTCACGATGCAGCGCCGTTCCGCTTCGTCCCTGGTTTTCGTCATCCCGCCTCGGGTCATCTCACACCTCGCACGAGGCCTGAACTCAGGCCTCGCTTTCCTCTTCCACTTCGGTCTCTTCCTCATCGGACGCCAGATCCGCCGGATCGACCCAGCCGAGCTGGATCCGTGCCGTCATCACAAGGTTCTGTGCTTCTTCGAGAGAGACGTCGAACTTCTCAAGGACGCCGTCGTCCTTCACGCGCTCGCCGTTCACCGTGGTCCAGCCACCGGCCAGCTCCCAGTCGGCGCAGGTCGCGAAATCCTCGAGGGATTTCACCCCGTCCTCGGCCAGCGCCTCAATCATTTGGGGTGTCAGGCCCTCGAAGTCAACCAGGCTGTCCTCGACACCCAGCTCGCGGGCATGGGCAAGCGCGGACCGGTTCGCCTCCTCGAGCACGTCGCGGGCACGCGCCTGCAACTCGGTCGCCGTTTCCTCGTCCACGCCGTCGATCACCAGAAGCTCGTCGACATCGACATAGGCGACTTCCTCGAGATTGGTGAAGCCCTCGGACACGAGAAGCTGGGCAAAGAATTCGTCGAGATCGAGACTGTCCATGAACAGCTTCGTGCGTTCGGCAAACTCCGCCTGACGGCGCTCGGATTCCTCGGCCTCGGTGAGGATGTCGATGTCGAGGCCGGTGAGTTGCGAGGCGAGGCGCACGTTCTGGCCACGCCGGCCGATGGCGAGCGAAAGCTGCTCGTCGGGCACCACGACCTCGATCTTGCCGGCATCCTCGTCGAGCACGACTTTCGACACTTCGGCCGGTTGCAGCGCGTTCACGAGGAAGGTCGGCTGATCGTCGTTCCACGGGATGATGTCGATCTTCTCGCCCTGGAGCTCGTTCACAACCGCCTGCACGCGCGAGCCGCGCATACCGACGCAGGCGCCAACCGGGTCGATCGAGCTGTCGTAGGAAATCACGGCGATCTTCGCGCGGCTGCCGGGATCGCGGGCGACGGCCTTGATCTCGATGATGCCGTCGTAGATCTCGGGCACTTCCATCTTGAACAGCTCGGCCATGAATTCCGGCGCGGTGCGGCTCAGGAAGACCTGCGGCCCGCGCACTTCGCGGCGCACGTCCTTGATGTAGCAGCGGATGCGGTCGTTGGGGCGATAGGTTTCGCGGCCGATCTTCTCATTGCGGCGCAGAATGCCCTCGCCGCGGCCGATATCCACGATGACGTTGCCATATTCCTCGCGCTTCACGACGCCGTTGATGATCGTGCCGACGCGGTCCTTGAACTCGTCATACTGGCGATCGCGCTCGGCTTCGCGGACCTTCTGAAGGATGACCTGTTTCGCCGATTGCGCGGCGATCCGGCCAAGCTCCACCGGCGGGACCTCGTCCTTGATCTCGTCCCCGATCTGCGGGTTCTCGAGATATTGCTTCGCCTGTTCGACGGTCAGCTCGGCCTGATAATTCTCGAGCTCGTCGTCGGGCACGACGGTGCGCACGCGGGTAAAGGTCGCGCGGCCGGTCTTCCGGTCGATCGAGACGCGGATATCCATATCCGCGCCGTAGCGCGACTTCGCGGCACGGGCGAGGCTCTCTTCCATCGCCTCGACCACGAGACCGGGGTCGATCATCTTCTCGCGGGCCACGGCCTCGGCGGTTTGCAACAGCTCAAGCTGGTTTGCAGAGGTGATTGCCATCTCTTCGTCCTCTCTCAGTCCTCTGAAGACCCGTCGTCGGTCTCGATATCGTCAAATTGGGTTTCGTCTATCGCGCCCGACTCCTTGCGCTGGCGCAGCATCTCGCGGATCAGGTCGTCGGTCAGCACGAGTTTCGCATCCGACAACCAGTCGAAATTCAGGCCGATCGTGACGTCCTCGCCGTTGTTGTCGATGGACAAAAGCACCTCGTCGCCCTCGACACCGGCCAGCTCGCCCTTGAATCGGCGGCGGCCGTCGATCATCTCGGTCGTCTCGATCTTCGCCTCGTAACCCTCGAAGGTCTCGAAATCCTTCAGCCGGGTCAGCGGGCGGTCGATACCGGGGCTCGACACCTCGAGCGTGTATTCGTCCTCGATCGGATCCTCCACATCGAGGATAGCAGAAACGGCGGTCGAAATCTCGGCACATTCGTCGACCTCGATCCCGCCCTCGGGACGTTCGGCCATGATCTGAAGCGTCTTCGACTTCGTCGAGGACATCAGGCGCACGCGCACAAGCTCGAACCCCATCCCTTCGATCACGGGGCCGACGATTTCCGCCATGCGGCGATCAATCGCAGTCTTTGCAATCAGATCGGACATTTCCGGACTGCCTTTCGGATTCTTTCAGATTCTGGTGACGTCCCCGCATCAGGGCACAAAAAAACGGGCGCGCGGCCCGTCGATCTTTCCCGGTGGTGCCTCGGGAGAGCCCGACAGCGCCGCTGTTGGCAAGGCATATACGCGGCCCCGCACGAATCTGCAAGCCCTATCCAAGCTCCTGCGCAATCCGGTCCATGGTCCGGACGAGCGCCTGGGTGATCCCCGGTTCGGACAGCGCGTGCCCGGCCTGTCCGACCATGATGAGCCGGGACCGTGCCCAGCGCTCATGAAGCTCATGCGCGGTCCTCGGCGGGCAGATCATGTCGAACCGCCCCTGCACGATCGTACCGGGCACCTCCGCCATGCGCGGAACCTCCTCGAGAAGCTGGCCATCGCGATTAAGGAAGGCGTCATGGGTGAAGTAGTGGTTCTCGAGACGGGCGAAGGCACGGGCATAGTCCGGCGCCGGCTCTCCCGTCGCCCCGTCCGACCCGATGGCCGCCAGTGCATTTTCCCAGCGGGACCAGATCCGGCCGAAATGCACCTCCTCACGATAATCTCCTGAAAACAGGCGTTTGTGATAGGCCGCGATGAGATCGTGACGCTCTCCCGGTTCCACCGCCTCGGAAAAGTCGCGCCAAAGGTCCGGCCAGAACTGGCCCGCACCCCCGCCGTAGAACCAGTCGAGCTCGCTCCGGCGCGCAAGGAACACACCGCGCAACACCAGATGCAGCACCCGCCCGGCATGTGCCTGCGCATAGGCGACACCCAGCGTCGCGCCCCAGCTTCCGCCGAAGACGATCCATCGGTCGACCCCGAGCGTCTCCCGGATACGTTCGATATCGGCCACGAGATGCCATGTCGTATTCGCCTCGACCGAGGCGAAAGGCCGCGACTTTCCGCACCCGCGCTGATCGAACAGGATGATCCTGTACCGCGACGGATCGAAATAGCGCCGCATGTAGGGGCTGCACCCCCCGCCAGGACCGCCGTGCAAGACGACAACGGGAATGCCGTTCGGATTCCCGCTCTGTTCGACGTAAATCCGGTGCCCGTCTCCCACCTCCAACATCCTGTGGTCATAGACCGCGATTTGGGGATAGAGATAGCTGTATGCGCTCTTTTGGCCTGAGACCTTGTCCATGACGTTCCTATATAGCGCGGGATGCCGGCAGTTGAACGGCCAGACGACTTGAACACGAAGGAGAGGATCATGCAAACGCATCAGTCCACCATCGACCCCTCCGAGGTCGCGAAATTCGAGGCGATGGCCGCCGAATGGTGGGATCCATCCGGCAAGTTCAAACCGCTCCACATGATGAATCCGGTGCGGCTTGACTACATCGTGTCGCAGATCGCCGCCGAATTCGCGCGGGATCTCACGGCGGACAAACCCTTTGAGGGTCTGCGGCTTCTGGACATCGGCTGCGGCGGCGGTCTCCTGTCGGAGCCGATGGCGCGGCTCGGCGCGACGGTGATCGGGGCGGATGCCGCGGAACGCAATATTCCCGTGGCCCAGGTCCATGCCGAGCAATCCGGCCTCGACATCGACTATCGCCATACCACGGCCGAAGCCCTGGCGGAGGCGGGCGAGCAATTCGACGTCGTACTCAACATGGAAGTGGTCGAACATGTCGCCGATCCGCTCGGTTACCTGACCGCTTGCAGGACACTGCTGAAACCCGGCGGGCTGATGATCTGCTCCACGCTCAACCGCAATCCGAAAAGCTACATGATGGCCATCTTCGGCGCCGAGGTGGTGATGCGCTGGCTGCCGAAGGGCACGCATGAATGGAAAAAGTTCATCACTCCCGGCGAGCTTTTCGACCTGATCCGCAACGCGGGGCTCGAGCCGGTAGACCGCAAAGGCTTCGTCTTCAATCCGGTGCTGTGGTCCTGGTCGATCTCGGAACGCGACCTTTCGGTGAATTACGTCACCGCGTCGGTGAAACCGGCGTAGACGATCCGTCGTCCTCGAGCCTTATCCGCATCTCCCGCAGCACGGGCAGCGCGGCCTTCACCCGGTCGGTTCCGATGGCCTCGACGATCTCCGACAGGATCGGCGCGATAGCCGCAAGCGCGGCGTCCCGCGCCGCACGCCCGGCGGGGGAGATCGACACGAACTTGCGTCGTGCGTCGTCCCAATCGGGTCGGATATGGACATATCCTGCCCATTCGAGCTTGCTCAGCGTATTGGTCATCGCCCCGCGCGTGACGTGAAACGCCCGTGCAAGCTGCGCCGGGGACCGTTCGTCGCCAAGGCGCGCGAGGTGGTTGAGCACGGAGAAATGGCTGATCTCCATCCCCTTGGGCAGCGCCTTCGTCAGCCGGTTCCGCGCAAGCTGGTCGGCCATGAACACCTCGGAAAACAGCGCGACCGACAACGACTCGTTTTGCGGGTTGCCGCTCATCTCGGCTCCTCGAACGCCCGATCGTGATCGAGGGAAGGGATCCGTTTCCTGGCTTTCCCGACCTCGGCGAGATCGAGGTCGACTAGCGCGACCCCCGGCGCAACCCCGCCGTCGCACAGCACCTCTCCCCAGGGCGAAACCGCGAGCGAATGGCCATATGTCCGCCGCTTGCCGGGCGGCGTCTCCTGATGATGCCCGGTCTGCGCCGGTGCGAGGACGAAACAGCCCGTCTCGATCGCGCGGGCGCGCAACAATGTGTGCCAATGCGCCTCGCCGGTCACGGCGGTGAAGGCGGACGGCACCACAAGCACCTCGGCCCCGCTCTTGGCAAGGCTGCGATAGAGGTAGGGAAACCGCAGATCGTAACAGATCGTCATGCCGAACGTCGCCAGCGGCGTCTCGACGGTCACGGCCTCCCGCCCCGGCCGGTATCCCGCGGATTCACGATAGCTTTCCCGGTCGCTCACATCGACGTCGAACATGTGGATCTTGTCATAGCGCGCCGCGATCGTGCCATCCGGCGCGATCATGAAGGACCGGTTTGCAAAACGGCCGTCGGGGTCGTCGGTCTGGAGCGCGAGAGAGCCGATGAGAAGCCATATCCTCTCCTCCGCCGCCGTCTCCCGCAGCGCCGCGAGGGTAGGATCCTCCGCCTCGCGCCGCAGCACCGAGCGCTGATGCGACCGCGACGAGGAAACGCAATTCGTGACCTCGGGCGTCAGGACGATCTGTGCCCCGTCGCGGGCGGCATCGCGCACGAATCCCTGCGTGACCGGCAGGTTCGCCGCCGGATCGTCGCTCGCGTTCAGGGTGACAAGGCCGGCCCGGACCATCGCTCAGCCCGCCAGGAGCGCGTCCAGCCTGCCCGCGCGCTCGAGCGCATGCAGATCGTCGCATCCTCCGACATGGGTCTCCCCTATGAAAATCTGGGGCACGGTATGACGCCCGTGCGCCTTTCGCATCATTTCCTGGCGGCGCGACGGGTCGGCCATGACGTCGATATCGGTGTATTCGACGCCCTTGCTGTCCAGAAGCCGTTTCGCGGCGATGCAATAGGGGCAGATCGGCGTGGTGTAGAGTGTGACGGGTTGCATGGCAAATCCTCATGTCTTTCGGGGACTATAAGGATTTAGTGCTCCCTGTCCACGCGCGCCAGCACTGCCACGAAAACGCCGGCCGCCCCTGCCCTGCGACAGGCATTCGCACATTGGGCAAGCGTCGCTCCCGTCGTCATCACATCGTCGATCAGGAGGACCGGTCGCCCAGCAATCGCGGCACGACGCCTTTCATTGAAGACAATCGCGCCAGCGACCGTTTCCGACCGCTGGACCGCCGTCATCCCGTCGAGCGTCCGGGTGGCAATCGGACGGCGCAGAAGGTCGGGAATGTAGGACAGGCGGTGGAGTTTCGCCACCTGCTGTGCCAGGAGCGCGGACTGGTTGTAGCGTCGCCGGAGGAGCCGCATCCAATGCAGCGGCACCGGCGCAACGATCATGCCGTCGACGAGAAGCGGTTTTGCCGCCTGCGCGAGCCATGCCCCGGCCGGTCGGGCCAGATCGGTCCTGTCCCCATGCTTCAGCCGCAGGACCACCCCGCGCGCATTGTCCGCGTAGAGCATCACCGCGCGGCCGCGTGACCAGGCGCGCGGCATGCTTCGGCAATCGTCGCACAGGTCGCCCGCCTGCGTGTCTCCGATCAACGGTTTGCCGCAGGCATCGCAGGGATGATCGACGATGAACGGCGTCCTCGACCAGCAGCTTGGGCACAATCTTCCCTCGCTCTCGACCATTTCGTCGCAGGTGAGGCATTGAGGCGGGTAGATCAGCCTGGTCAGTCTTTGCATTTGCCCCTCGGTTTCCTACATTGTCGCGAAACGCGCTGGTTCAGTTGCCGGAAAGAGCACACGACATGTCCGAAACACTCCCCCTGGTCGACCGGGAACAGCTTTCCCGCTCCCGCCGTCGCGCGGACAGACAGGGGGGCGATTTCTTCCTCCACGAGGAAGCCCGGTTCGAAATCGAGGATCGCCTGGACATGATTAACAAGTCGTTTACGGCTCCCGCGGTCGTGACCGGTTTTCCGCGGCTCTGGGCGAACTGGTTTCCTGAGGCGACGGTCGTGCCCGATGACGATCTGCTGTCGCTCGAGGAAGGCGCCCACGATCTCGTCATTCACGCGATGGCGCTGCACTGGGCGAACGATCCGGTCGGGCAACTCATCCAGTGCAACCGCGCGCTCAGGCCAGATGGCCTCCTGCTCACCGTCTTTCCGGGCGATCAGACACTCAACGAGCTGCGCGCCTGTCTGGCTCAGGCGGAAACCGTGATTGCGGGCGGACTGTCGCCGCGGGTGCTCCCGATGGGAGAGTTGCGGGACGTCGGCGGCCTTCTCCAACGCGCCTCCTTCGCGATGCCCGTCGCGGACAAAAGCGTGCGCCGCGTGACATATCCCTCCCTTTCCCGCCTTGCCCGTGACCTGCGTGGCCTCGGGGAGACCAATGCCTTGACGGCGCGGCGGAAAACCACGTCGCCGCGGGCGCTTTTCCGGCTCGCGGAAGATCTCTACCGCGCGCATTTTTCCGAGGACGACCGGCTCGTCGCCACCTTTGATCTCATTTGCCTGACCGGATGGGCCCCCGACGAAAGCCAGCCGAAACCGCTCATGCCCGGCTCCGCAAGGATGCGGCTGTCGGACGCGCTCGGCGCCACCGAATTCAAGCTGCCGCAAAGCTGATCCGGCAAGAACCACATAGACAGAAACAGGACAGAACGATGGGATTGATGAAGCCGACACGATTGAACGTGAATGCGCCGGACGCGCGCTGTCCGGCCCATGCGCAAAAGGACCACCTGCGCATCCCAAGGGAAAAGATCGGCATCCTTCTGGCCAATCTTGGCACACCCGACGATACGGATTATCGCTCCATGCGGCGCTACTTAGGCGAATTCCTCTCGGACAAGAGGGTGATCGACTATCCCTCCTGGAAATGGCAGCCGATCCTTCAGGGCATCGTCCTGTCCGTCCGTCCGTTCAAGTCCGGCGCCGCCTACCGCTCGATCTGGAACGAGGAGGCGGGTGAGAGTCCGCTCATGACGATCACGAAGCAGCAGACTGCCGCGATCCGCGCCGCCCTGGCCGCCGAATATGGCGACCGTGTAATGGTCGATTTCTGCATGCGATACGGCAATCCCTCGACCCAGTCGAAGGTGGCGGAACTCACTGCCGAAGGCTGCACCAGGATCCTGTTCTTCCCGCTCTACCCGCAATATGCCGGCGCAACGACGGCCACCGCGAACGACCAGTTCTTCCGCGCACTGATGGAGGAAAACTGGCAGCCCGCGTCGCGCACAGTCCCGCCCTATTTCGACGATCCCGCCTATATCGAGGCACTCGCGCAATCCGTCGAACGCGCCTGCGCCGCGGCCGAGCACAAGCCCGACATGCTCATCTGTTCCTATCACGGATTGCCGCAACGCTATGTCACCGAGGGCGGCGATCCCTATCACTGCCAGTGCCAGAAGACGACGCGCTTGCTCAAGGAGCGTCTCGGCTGGACCGATTCACAGATCATGACGACGTTCCAGTCGAAATTCGGCCCGGAGGAATGGCTGCAACCCTATACGGTGGAGGAAGTGGCGCGTCAGGCAGAAAAGGGCAACAAGCGCATCGCCATCTGCGCCCCCGCCTTTTCCGCCGATTGCATCGAAACGCTGGAAGAGATCAACGAGGAGATCCGGGAGAGCTTCGAACACGCCGGGGGAGAGGAATTCCTCTATATCCCCTGCCTGAACGCGGACCCTCTGCATATCAAGGCGCTCGTCGGCCAGATCCGCACAAATCTCGCCGGCTGGACATGAGACGGGGGCGGTCGGGCGGAATGCTCAGAACGAATTAGCTTCGGTCAAAATAAAAGGGTGGCTCGAAAGCCACCCTTTTGAATTTCCATCGCGCGAGACGATCAGTCGGCGGCAACAGCAGCAGCCACGAGCGCGAGCACGAGAAGCGGCACAACGTAGCCAGCGGAAGAGGAAGAAGTTTCTTCCACGACGACCGGAGCTTCGATGACCGGCTCGGAGTAACCGCCGGCGAAAGCGGCGGAACCAGCGAGAGCGAACACAGCAGCAGCAGCGAATTTTTTCATTTTCAGTCCTCCAGAACCCCTGCTTTCTCTAACAGGGCGGGTTAGTTACACGTAGGTAGCTATATGTCCCAACCCAATTGAAAATCAATTCTTCCGTGATCGCGCCACATTTTTCACGCCGCTTGGCGTCAAATAAGCAACACCTGTGTTCCCACTTTCGCAAGATTGAAAAGCTCGGCGATATGTTCGTTGTAAAGACCGATGCACCCGTTCGACGAACGGCGGCCGATCTTGCGCGTATCATGCGTCCCGTGGATGCGGTAATACTGCCACGACAGGTAGAGCGCGTGAGTCCCAAGCGGGTTGTCCGGACCGGGACCGACGAAATCGGGCCATTCGGGGTTTCGCTGCTTCATCGCCGGGGTCGGCGACCAGCTCGGCCCCTCGACCTTGCGGACCACCTCTGTGCGCCCGCGCCGCGTCAGATCCTCGGTCAGCGGGACCGACGTCGGGTAGAGTTTGTAGATCGACTGATCCTCGCTCCAGAAATGCAGCGCGCGCGAGGTCGTGTCGACGAGAATCCCCCCGTTATGCAGATCGCCGAAATAGGGCCGCCAGTCCAGCGAGCGGAAGCTCGAGATATTGCGACGGGTGACGGTGGAGATATCCTTTTCCATCTCCGTCGTATTGGCGGTTTGTGCGAATGCGGGGGCCGCGATAACAGCGGTCGAACCGGCTATGAAAGCGCGCCGGGAAACCGCATGGACCGGATTCTTGCTCATAAGACCTAAGCCATTCATGTAATGGGACACGATTCCTTCTATATATGGCGCGAATACCTCAGTCGCAAATCAAACAATCGTTGCTCCCCAAATCACGAGAACAAGATTTGCCCCCGCCTCCCAAAAAGTTTAGGTGATGCCAACCACGTGCACATGGAGTGACATGAATGCCCCGGATTATCGCTCTTTTCCTGATCGCCCTTCTCGGCCTGTCCGCCTGCGAGACACCGCCGCAACGACTGGGCCCCGACGGAAAACCGCTGCCGCGCGTCTATCGAATCAGCGAGCGGGACGAGGCGACGATCCAGTATCGGATGCTTGATTCGATCAATGCCCTGCGCTCCGCCTCCGGGGCTGCGCCGGTCGAACTGAACGCCAATCTCACCGCGGCCGCGGCAACGCATGCCCGTGACATGCATGTCCAGAACCGTCCGTGGCATTTCGGCTCCGACGGTTCCTCGCCCCTCGATCGCGTCGCGCGTTCGGGTTATTCCGGCCAGATGCTCGGGGAAAACATCTCCGAGACCTACGAGACCGAGCTTGAAACCCTCTCCGCCTGGATGGAGCAGCCGGATACGCGCGACGTCATTCTCGACCGCCGCGCGACCGATATCGGCTTTGCGTGGTATCAGGAAAACTCTGGCAAGCTCTGGTGGACGCTCCTGATCGGTGCCCGGTCGGCCGCGCCCGCCTTCGCCCAGTTCCAGTAACGCCGGCTCAGGGGAAGATATCCACCTGCGTGCCGTCACGCACCATCATGTAGATCTTTTCGATGTGGCGGTCCTTCACGGCGATACAGCCGGCGGTCCAGTCCCGGCCCTTGCCGCGGTTTTCCCCAGCGCGGCCGTGGATGAAGATATCGCCTCCCGGACGCCGGCCGAACGCTTCCGCATAGGCCACGTCCTGCTCGTTGGGATAGGAAATCCCGAGAGAGAGGTGATAGGCCGACCGCGGATTGCGCCGGTTGATCATGTAGCTGCCTTCCGGCGTCTTGCCGTCGCCCTCGAACCGCTTTGGCCCGAGCGGATTGCCACCAAGCCCGATCCTGAATTTCTTCACGACCTTCTCGCCGCTCAGAAGATACAGGCGTCTGCGTTCCTTGTGGATGACTACACGCGTGATGAGCGGCCCCTTGTAGGGCTTCAGCTCCCGCGCGTGTACCGTCGCAGGCAGACATACAAATGCCCCTGCCGAAATGAGGAAGTCCCGTCGATCCATCTCACTACCCGATTTGTTTTTCGCTTCTTATACACGATCGACGACGCCGAAGGAATTCTCCTTATCTTATACCGCCCGTGAGAATCGCGCGGCAATCTCGACGTGAGTCGACCACCGGAACTGATCTACCACTTCGACCCAGTCGAGACCAAAGCCCGCCTCGATCAGTCTCCGCGCATCTCGCGCAAACGTGATCGGATTGCAGGACACGTGCCCGAGCACCGTCAGTCTACTGCATGCGATCTCCTCGATCTGCGCGGCGGCTCCCGCACGTGGCGGGTCGATCACGGCGGCGTCATAACGGTCGAATTCCCCGGCGCGGAGGGGATGGCGGAACAGATCCCGCGTCTCTACGGAAACGGCACGCAACCCCTCGGCACCGCGCCAGGCTTTCGACAGGGCGGAAAGCATCTCGGCCACCCCCTCGACCGCGTGTACCTCGGCCCCCTGCGCCAGGGGCAGGGAGAAGGTGCCGCATCCGGCGAAGAGATCCACGATCCTGCCGGCGCCCGCAACCGCGCGCCTCATCGCATCGACGAGCCGCGCCTCTCCCTCCGCCGTCGCCTGGAGGAAGGCGCCGGCGGGAGGCACCACACGCGCCCTGCCGAAGTTCAGGAACGCCGGCCCCTCCCCCGCCACCGGTTCGCCGTTCCACGAGAGGCGCGCGAGGCCCGCCGCGCGTGAAACCTCCGCCACCCGCACACGCAGGTCGAGGTCGAGCGGCCGCGCGCCGGTCACGGCGACATCCAGCCCGCCTTCGGAGGAAATCACAGCGAGATCCATTTCACCCCGCCGCGACACGCCCAGCGCCACGAGGTCCTCGAAGGCGGAATAGCCCGCCATGATCTCCGGCGTCATCAAAAGGCAGTCCGGCACCGCCACCACACTTTCGGAGGCGCGGGCATGCAGCCCGAGCAGCACGCCTTTCTTCGTCCGGCGCCCGTGAAACACCGCGCGGCGCCGGGAATGCGGTGGAGAGACATGGACCGGCCCGATTTCTGCGGAAATGCCCTGATGACGGAGCGCCGTTTCGACGACCCCCCTCTTCCATGATGCGACGAAATCGTCGGATGCGTGCTGAAGCGCGCACCCGCCGCAAGCCTTGTAATGGCGACAGGGTGGTCTCACACGGTCGGGCGAGGGCGTGACGATCTTCGGATCCGGAATCCGATCTCCCTCGCGCTCACCCTCGACCACCTCACCCGGCAGCGCATTGGCCGCGAACAGCCCGTCCGCGGTCACCCCATCGCCCCAGTGTCCGAGCCGGACGACCTCATGTCTCATCGTCGCCATCCTCATCGGCACGCTGCAACAATGCCGCGCGGTCCAGGGAAAATCCGCTGTCGATCCATGCCTTCTCGAGACGGCGCAGGCGCTCTCCGAGGGCGGGACCGGTAAATTTCGGCGTCAGATCCTTCGCGCTCACGGGAAAGATCTCGCCTTCGGCACGCTCGAGACGCGCCTCGAGATCAGGGGCGAGCGGCTGCCCGAAAAGGGCCGCCCGCAGGAGAGCGACGGAGCGGGCGAGATCCGCGCCCTCACGATAGGCGATCTCGCACAGGTTCTCCGTCCCCGCCATCGCCCGGCGGAGATAGTCATAGCGCCGGATCAGGCTCTTCCTGAGCCGCAACAGAGCGGCCACATCGAATTCACCGAGGCTCGCAAGCCGCCGGATCGGCTCCGGCTCCGGCTCGAGCGCGGCCAGAACAAAAAAGATCTTCGTCTCCGCCCCCGGCAAGACCGCCCTCAGCACGCCGCTGCGGTCCATGGCCCCGAGCGCAAGCTCGGGCGCGGGCGCGGACAAAAGCTTCAGCATCTCCGCGCCGATCCGCTCCTTCGACAGCGTTCCGATCCCCTCGACATTCCGCGCGCAGGCGGCAAGCCCCTCCGGATCGAGCCCCTGCGCATCATCGCCATACCAGGCATGGAAGCGGAAGAACCGCAGGATGCGCAGATAGTCCTCCCGGATACGGGTGTTCGCGTCGTCGATGAACCGCACGCGCCGCGCCTCGAGATCGGCCAGGCCGCCCAGCGGATCGTGGATCCTCCCCGTCCCGTCGGCATAAAGCGCATTCATGGTGAAATCGCGCCGCCGCGCATCCTCCTCGAGCCTGTCCGCATAGGCGACCACGGCGCGGCGGCCATCCGTTTCGACGTCACGCCGGAAAGTGGTGATCTCGAACGGTTCGCCTTCCGCGATCACCGTCACCGTACCGTGGTCGATTCCGGTGGGCACCGCCTTCAGACCGGCCTCCGCGGCGAGCGCAAGCGTCCGTTCCGGCCGGACCGGGGTCGCAATATCCAGATCCGTCACAGGCACGCCGAGCAGGGTGTTGCGGATGCAACCGCCCACGAAATATGCTTCTTCGCCGGCGCGGGCGAACAAGGTCATCACCTGCCGCACCGCCTCCCGCGCGAGCCAGTCCGCCTCGAGCCGCGTCACGATGCCACCCGCTCGGCCAATGACCGCAGGATGCGGGCGGTGGCACCCCAGATGTAATAGGGACCATAGGGCACCGTGAAATAGCTCCGCGTCTGGCCGCGCCACCGTCTCGACTGCACATGGAAATTCGCCGGATCGAGCACATGCGACAGGGGTACCTCGAAGACTTCGGACACCTCACCCGCCTCCGGCACCGGCGTGAAGTCGCGCCGTACCCAGCCCAGTACCGGATACATGCGGAAGCGGGTCACCGTTTCATGCGTCGGCAGCCCGCCCAGCACCTCCACATTCTCCACCCGCAGCCCGATCTCTTCCTCCGCCTCCCGCAGCGCCGCCGCCACGGGGTCGGCGTCCCCCTCGTCCACCCGACCGCCGGGAAAGGCGATCTGGCCCGGATGGTGGCGCAGTGCAGAAGAGCGCTTGGTCAGGATGAGCCGCGGGCCGTCAACGTGGCTGCGCAGGGCGACGAGCACGCCGGCAGCCCGCAGCGCCGCCGCTTCGGTCGGACGAAAATCCGGGTTGAGATCGAAATCGGAGGACGCCTCCCCCGCGCCGGACAGCGCCGCCTCGATCACCGCCCTGTCAATCGTCGTCACCATCCGGATCTTTCTCCGCCTCGAAGCCGAGCGTTTTCGGGTCGAGCACGTAATGCGCGCCGCAGAACTGGCAATCCGCGGTCACCACGCCCTCGTCCGTCGTCATGTGAGCGATGTCGCGGGCGGAATAGATTGAAAGGCTCTGGCGCACCTTGTCTTCCGAACAACTGCATCCGAATTCGATCGGCCGGGGATCGAAGACGCGCGGCCGATCCTCGTGGAACAATCGCACCAGGAGCTCGGTGAGCTGGACCCGCGGGCCGATGAGCTCCATGTCCTCGACCGTGTCGAGAAAGATATTGGCGCGATTCCAGCCCTCGAGATCATCCTCGTTGAGGATATCGGAGGCGCTCAGCAGCCCCTCGGTCCCGTCCGTCTCCTGGGGCGCGGCAAAGGGCGAGGCTTTCGGCATCTTCTGGAGCATGACGGCACCGGCACGCCAGCTCTCGCTCGACCCGGAGAGGCGCGATTTGCCGAAGGAGGTCGAAAAGCGCGTCGGCAATTGCTCCGACTGGGCGAAATAGGTCTCCGCGCAGGACGCGAGCGATCCGCCCGCGATCGGGGTGATCCCCTGATAGGGCGTCATTCCCTTGCCCTGGTCGATCAGGATCGCGAAATATCCCTTTCCGATCTGCGCAAACGGGTTCACCCCGCGCACGAGACGCTCCTCGTCGAAGGAGGCATAGGCGCGGATCTGACCCGGCTCGCCATCCTTTTCCGGCGCGTAGTAATCCGTCGCGATCAGCCGCGCCGGCCCATCGCCGCGGACCTGGAGCGACAGTTTCCAGCGCAGTTTCATGCTGTGGCCGATCATCGTCGTGAGCAGCGCCATTTCCGCGACCAGCGCCTCGATTTCCGGCGGATAGTCATGCTGCGACAGGATCCGGTCGAGCACCCCGTCGAGCCGGACCACCCGCCCGCGAATATCGGACGCGTCCAGTTGGAATGGCAGGACGGTGTCGTCCCAGGCAATCTTCGATCCGAGCATTTGTGCTTTCCCTCGCGTTCGGCGCTGGCATATCCTGTTCATATAGGCGGAACAACCGCCGAAAGAAGGTGAGGTCGGGCGATGAGGCGATATGGAGATCCGCGGCGCGAGGGGCAATCCTATCGCGCACGGCCCGGTGTCTACGCGATCCTTCCAAGGGATGGTCGCCTTCTTCTGACCTATCAGGCCGGCATTCACAATGAGGTGCAACTGCCCGGCGGGGGCGTCGATCCGGGGGAGAGCCCCGTCGCCGCGCTGCACCGCGAAGTCTATGAGGAGACCGGGTGGCGTGTCGCCGGTCCCAGGCGCCTCGGCGCCTTCCGGCGGTTCGTTTTCATGCCGGAATACGAGATCTGGGCGGAGAAGATCTGCCACATCTACCTGGCCCGGCCCGTGAGAGAGCTGGGTCCCCCGCCGGAACCCGAGCATTCCGTGCACTGGACCACACCCGACCTGGCGCTTCGCAGCCTCGCCAATCCGGGCGAGCGATCATTCCTTCAACGGGTCTTGTGACGGTCGAATTCAAGAAGGACCGCGGAGATGTCGTCGGGAAAATCGCGGTCGCGGTTGACGTCGTTCAGGTCCCACAGGAACGTGTCGAAAAAGGCGCTCCCCCGCTCCCCGGACAGCTTCGCGACCAGCTCCGCCACGCCTGTCTCGCCGAGCATCCCGTCCGCGCCGTCCGGGCATTCCGTGATTCCGTCGGAACAGATCAAGATACGGTCCCCATCCCTGAGGGAAATCCGCATATCCGCGTATTGCGCGCCGGGAATGAGCCCGACCGGCAGTCCGCCCTCCCCGAAATAGGTGACCTCACCGCCCGCGCGTTGCACCAGGGGATGCGGATGGCCGCATTGCACCATGACGAATTCGGCACTGCGCAGGTCGAAGTAGCCCAGAATCATCGTGAAATAGAGGTCCGTTTCCATTTCCTCGAGCATCAGGCGATTGAGCCTCGCCGCGACCCTTGAAGGAGCTTCCGGAGCGTAACCGCCACCGGGCACACGCCTGAGCGCGAGGTTCTGTTCCGGCGTCGATCCGGTCAGATAGGCGGCGAGCCGCGCCGTCATGAGGGCGGAGGCGATGCCGTGGCCGGACACGTCGAGGGCAAAGACACCGAACTGGTCCGCATTGATCGGAAAGAAGCCGACCAGATCGCCGCCCACATGGCCGCTGGGACGCAACAGCAGGGCGACTTGCGCGGCGCCGAAATCGTGGGCCCTCTCGCGCACGAGCGATTGCTGCAACTTGCGGGCTTCGATGAGATCGCGGTCCAGGGAGTCGTAAAGCTCCGAAATCTCTTTCAGCGTCGAACTGACAAGCCGGTTCTTCTCCGTCAGCTCGCGCTCCATCCTCAGAATGCGTTCCCCGGCGCGGATCCGCGCGAGCAGTTCATCCCCCGCCACGGGTTTGGTCAGGAAATCATCCGCACCGGTGTCGAGTCCCTGCGCGATTTCGGCCTTCTCCGATTTCGACGTGAGCAGGATGAAATAGCCGTAATGTTCGCGTTCCAGCGCGCGAAAGGCCCGGCAGAAGTCGAGCCCGCTCATGCCCGGCATCATCCAGTCGGACACAACGAGGTCGATCGGCTCGCGCTGGCAGAGTTCGAGCGCCTCTGCCCCTGATCCGGCCTCTCGCACGACATATCCCCATCGCCCGAGATAGGAGGACAGGATCCGCCGCTGGGCACGGGAATCGTCCACCACCAGGACCGTGTTGACGACTCCGCGCTCCGGCACGGCTTGAATATATGCCACTTTCTCTTGCGCGATGGCCACGTCCAGAAGCCTCTCGATTCGACAGGACTTCCGGCAGACTGACCGCCTGCACTTAACGCCTTCTTAAATCCGGCATTTTACCGAAACCCCTATCCCCTCGTTACCTGATGGTAAGGTTTTTCCCGCAGGACTGGAGGGAAAGGAGACCCGCCATGATCGACTGGGACCGTGTGAATGAGCTGAAGGCCGAGGTCGGCACCGAGGATTTCCGCGAAGTGGTGACCCTCTTTCTCGAGGAGGTCGACGAGGTCATCGACCGCCTGAAATCCCGTCCCGACAGCACCAGATTCGAACAGGATCTGCACTTTCTGAAGAGCAGTTCGCTCAATCTCGGCTTTGCGACATTCTCCGGCCTTTGCCGTGACGGAGAACGCGCGGCACGGGAGGGGCAAACCGCCGCCGTCGATCTCCCCGAATTGATCGCCGCCTATCTGAGTTCCCGCTCCGAATTCCTTGCGCGCGTCAACGGGTGAACGTCACAGCACGAATTCCGACAAGGCCTGATCCCCGGTGATGTCGCGATAAACCAGCCCGGCCGCATCCATCTTCGCGAACAGCACCTCGAAGTTCGACGGCGTCTTCGTTTCGATTCCGATGAGCACGGAGCCGAAATTCCGCGCGGATTTCTTCAGGTACTCGAACCGCGCAATGTCGTCCTCCGGGCCGAGGAGATCGAGGAAGTCCCGCAAAGCACCGGGGCGCTGCGGCATCCGAAGGATGAAATACTTCTTCAGGTTCCGGAACCGCTGGGCCCGCTCGCGCACTTCGGGAAGCCGCTCGAAATCGAAATTCCCGCCCGAGGCCACACAGACGACCGTCTTTCCGCGGATCGCCTCGCGAATGTCCTGAAGCGCATCGAGCGACAGCGCGCCAGCCGGTTCGAGCACGATCCCCTCGACGTTCAGAAGCTCGACCATGGTCGAACAGATCCGATCCTCCGGACTCGTCAGGACATGACCGCGCGGCACGGTTTTCAGGATCTCGAAGGGCAAGGCGCCGATCCGCGCCACCGCCGCGCCGTCGACAAAACTGTCGATCTGCCTGAGCGTGACAGGTTCTCCCGCCTCCAACCCCGCGGCCAGGGACATTCCGCCCGTCGGCTCGACCAGATAGACCTCCGTCTGCGGCGAAACCTCCCTCAGATAGGCGATCACCCCCGCCGACAACCCGCCTCCGCCGACCGGCAGGACCACGACGTCCGGCTTGACCTGCGTCAGCATCTCCACCGCGACTGTCGCCTGCCCCTCCATGACGTCGAGATCGTCGAACGGGGCGAGGAAATAGCCCTGCGCCTCCTCGCAATACTGCCGCGCCGCCTCGAGCGTCCGGTCGAAATAGTCGCCCGTCAGCCGGATCTCGATCCAGTCTCCACCGAAAGTGCGGGTCTTGTCGATCTTCTGCTGCGGCGTCGTCACCGGCATGAAGATGACGCCGCGCACGCCAAGCTGGCGACAGGCATAGGCCACGCCCTGTGCGTGGTTCCCGGCCGAAGCGCAGACGAAAAGGCTGATGTCCGGGTCCCGCTCCCGCGCCCGGATCATCGCGTTCCAGGCACCGCGCAGTTTGTAGGAGCGCACGGGCGTCAGATCCTCGCGCTTCAGCCACAAGTCGCAGTCATAGGCGTGGGAGAGATGCGCATTGCGCAAACAGGGAGTCGGCGGAAACAGGCGCCGCACAAGCGTTTCGGCCGCCTGCGCACGCCGGGTGAAATCGCTGAAATCAGCCATCGGATCGGGACCTCATGGAAAGTTCGTAGATCGACGACAGCAGGCTCACGTTCACCATCAGAACGACCCAGCCGGCGACGAGTTCGTAGAGCAACCCGACAAGCCCGCCACCGAGAAGGACGCTCGGGATCTGAACCACGGCAAGGGCGAGAATGCCGAGAACGGAAACCTGCAGGATCGCGCCGCCGAAGGGTTTCGTTGCTTGCCAGGCCTCCTGAAACCGGAGCTTTTCCCCGATCGCGATGGCGGGCAGCACCGGCGAGACCCGGAAGAAACCGTACAGGGCCGGCAAGCCGATGATGGCAGTGACGAACAATCCCCCAAGCATGGCAAGCGCCTGTCCGAAGAGCAGGGCGAGAAGGAAAAAGAACACGCCAATGAAGAGACCGATCAGAAGCGCGATGCCGACGAAGACAAAGAGGTAGACGAAGACGCGCGACCCGCTCCAGCGCGGGAAGGCGGAGGTGGGACGCCACCCTTCGAGGGCGAAGCGGTGCCATTCCACCGCGATCCAGCTCGACCCCACGGCCGTCGCGACATTCGTCAGAAGAAGGAGGAACATGGTCCGCCCGCTCACCGTCGTGACCTCTCCGCTGGCGATACCGTCGAGATCGACGCCGCTGAAAATCGCAATCTGAACGATGAGGATGCCGATCCAGATCAGGCCGGACACGGCGAGCGCCTCGTAAATATTGTGAAAGACGCGCTCTGTCGCGTGCTGCAACAACTGAAATCCGGTCATATGGGGGCCCCGAAACTTGGTTTGAGCCTGATTTAGGCGTTTTGGCGGGAAAGCTAAAGCATTCTCGGCATGTTAAATGTGCAAAACCTTGCTCTTGACCCGAAAACCCGATAATCGCGCCTGCGGTATCCGAAGAAGGGAAGTCCCATGTCCGCGCCCAAGAAAGTCGTTCTCGCCTATTCCGGCGGTCTCGATACGTCGATCATCCTCAAATGGTTGCAGACCGAATATGGCTGCGAGGTCGTGACCTTCACCGCCGATCTCGGCCAGGGCGAGGAGCTCGAACCGGCCCGGCAGAAGGCGGAGCTTCTGGGGATTCGACCGGAAAACATCTATATCGAGGATGTTCGCGAGGAATTCGTGCGCGATTTCGTCTTCCCGATGTTCCGCGCGAATGCGGTTTACGAAGGGCTCTACCTGCTCGGTACCTCGATCGCGCGGCCGCTGATTTCCAAGCGGCTCGTGGAGATCGCGGAGGAAACCGGCGCGGATGCGGTGGCGCATGGCGCGACCGGCAAGGGCAATGACCAGGTGCGGTTCGAACTGTCCGCCTATGCCCTCAACCCGAATATCAAAGTGATTGCGCCCTGGCGCGAATGGGATCTGACGTCGCGAACGAAACTTCTTGATTTCGCGGAAAAAAACCAGATCCCGATCGCAAGGGACAAACGCGGGGAGGCGCCTTTCTCGGTCGATGCGAACCTTCTCCACACCTCGTCCGAAGGCAAGGTCCTGGAGAACCCGGCCGACATGGCGCCGGACTATGTCTACCAGCGCACTGTGAACCCCGAAGAAGCCCCGGACGCACCGGAATTCATCGAGGTAACCTTTGAAAAAGGCGATGCCGTGGCGCTCAACGGAAAGGCCCTTACGCCGGCCAACCTTTTGACATCGCTCAATGAATATGGCCGCAAGCATGGAATCGGGCGGCTCGATTTCGTCGAGAACCGCTTTGTCGGGATGAAGTCCCGCGGCATCTATGAGACGCCGGGCGGGACGATCCTTCTCGAGGCGCATCGCGGGATCGAGCAGATCACCCTCGACAGCGGCGCGGGCCACCTCAAGGACAGCCTCATGCCGCGCTATGCGGAACTGATCTACAACGGCTTCTGGTTCTCGCCGGAACGCGAGATGTTGCAGGCGGCGATCGACAAATCACAAGAACATGTGTCGGGGACCGTACGTCTCAAGCTCTACAAGGGCTCGGTCTTTACCGTCGGCCGGTGGTCGGAGGCGTCGCTCTATTCCGAGAAGCACGTCACCTTCGAGGAGGATGCGGGGGCCTATGACCAGAAGGACGCGGCGGGATTCATCCAGCTCAACGCACTGCGCCTGAAACTGCTGGCAGCACGCAATCGGCGCCTGAAATAGGCGGTCGGCAAAGCGTCGGACTTCTGTCGGACGTGCGTCGGGCAGCCGTCAGCCAGAACAAAGGGCGCCGTGAAGGCGCCCTTTTTGCATGAGCCGGACGGCGGAGACGGACCCTATGTTCCGGTCTGCGCATCGGCACCATCGCGGCCGTCGGCCATCTCGTCGCATTCGAACCGGCTGCGCGCGGCAAGGAGCACCCGCATGCAGGTCTCGACATCCTCCCGCGACACGCCGGAAAGGGAAAATTCGTTCACCGCCCTGGCCTGCGCCAGACATGCGCTCTCGAGCTGGCGGCCGCTTTTCGTCAGGAAGATGATGTTCTTGCGGTGGTCCGTCGGATGCTTGTCGCGGACGACGTATTTCTGATCGGTCAGACTGCGCAGGGCCGAGACGACAGTCGGAGCCGCAACCCCGGTCCGCTGAGAGATTTCGGACTGGGAAATCCCGTCCTGGATCCACAGGACCCGCAGGACATACCATTGCCCCAGAGTCACGCCAAGCGGTGCGATCCGTTTTCCGAGTTCACGCTGAAAGAAACGGTTCACGTCCCGGATCATGTGTCCGAAACTACGCTCTGGGGGAAGATCACTCATCTAACGGCTTTCCAGTATGAGCCCGGCAAATTCCCGTGGTGCAGGAGGGACGGGATTTTTTCATTATTTTTCATTATGTCGATCGAAGCAAAAATTCGCAATGTGAAGTCTCGATCTCTCCCTCGATCGTGGCGCCGATGAGGTTGAAGAGCTTCTTGTAGTCCGGAGATTTCTGGAATTTCTCGGTGTGGGCCTCGACGTCGTCCCATTTCACAAGGCAGAAATAGTGGCGGGGATGCTCGAACGACCGCAGGACCTCGATGCCGTGGCATCCTTCGGTGGCCTTGAACAGGGGCATCGCCTCGTCCATCGCCTGTACGAAGGCGTCTCCCGTTCCCTCTTTCACGGTGATGCGGACAATTTCCAGTATCATTTGCGTTCCTTCCCTTTCACGATGCCGCCTGCGTCGGGCCGGCCGCTGCGCCATTGGTCGAATTCATCATCACGATCAGATTATGTTCCGTCCTGTCCTCGCCGCGGAGTTCCCCGACCAGACGGCCGTCCGCGAAAACCCCTACCCTGTCGGCAAGTTCGACGACCTCGCCGGGATCGCTCGAATAGACGAGGACGACCAGGCCCGACCGGGCGAGGTCGCGGATGGTCCGGTGGATTTCGAGACGGGCATGGATGTCGATCCCCCGCGTCGGATCGTCGAGGAGAAGCAGCGAAGGCTCTGCTTCGAGCCATTTGGCAAAGACGACCTTCTGCTGGTTGCCGCCGGAGAGTTCCGAAACGGTCTGGTGGACCGAAGCCATCCTGATCCCCAGTTGCACGCATCGTTCCTCGGCCCGTTGGACCATGCGTTTGCGCCGGATGAAGGCGCCGTCGCCGCCGAGGCCCAGCGCACGAACGCTCCCGATATTCTCCGCGATGGTCTGGCGCTGCATGAGGGCGACCGCCTTCCGGTCGGCCGGGAGATAGGCGACACCGGCGCGCACGGCGTCGGGAGGGGTCGCGGCGGCCGAGCGCCCGCTCGGCAGGACCACCTCCCCGGACCTGGCCGTTTGCAGGCCGAAAAGCAGTCCGAACAGGTCGGTCACCCCCGAGCCGATCAGGCCGGAGATACCGTAGATCTCACCGGGGGCGACCGTCAGGTCGTCGATGTCGAGCCCGGTGGCCGTGGTCAGCCCGGAGATGCGCAGGGGACCGTTCGCGCGGCGGTCCGGCAGATCGAGGAGCGGAGCATCCGTCCCGCTGTCGAGTGTCGAGTCCGTGGCCTCGTCTCCCAGCATTGCCGCGACCAGCCGGGGCAGGCTGTCCGGGGCGCGCAGATCCGGCGCCTCGACACGGTGCCCGTTTCGCAGCACCACGGCGGTGTCGCAGACGTCGAGCAGATCCTCGAGGAAATGCGACACGTAGACGATCGAGACCCCCTCCTCGCGCAGGCGGATCAACTGCCTGTGGAGCCTTTGCACCTCGACGCTGTGGAGCGATGATGTCGGCTCGTCGAGGATCAGGACACGGGGCTGCTGGAGGAGCGCACGGGCGATTTCGACGAGCTGCTGGTCGGCGAGCGTCAGGTGGACGAGCCGGATCCCAAGATCGTAATCGAAACCCAGCTCGTGCAGGATCCGGCGCGCATCCGCGCGAAACGCCGCCCGCGACGGCCAACTGCGATGTCCCTTCACCAGAGCGAGGTTTTCCTCGACGGAAAGGGAGGAGAAGAGGCTGAGCTCCTGCGAGACGATGGCGATGCCGGCGCGCAGGGCCTCCTCGGTGGAGTGGAAGTCCACCTTGCGGCCGTCGACCTCGAGCGTGCCCGTATCGGGTTGCAGGGCGCCGGCCAGGATCTGCAACAGTGTCGACTTGCCTGCCCCGTTCATTCCGACGAGGCCGGTGATCCGACCCGCGTGCAGGTCGAAGCCGACATCTTCGAGGGCGACAGTCGATCCGAATGTCTTACCGATCCCGCGGGCGCTGAAGATTTCGCTTTTCATGATGGTTCCCAGACGAGGACATTGGCGGCGGCTCGTGAAAGCCGCCGCGGCGCGCTTATTCGGGCGGACGGTTGTAGTCGCTTGCCGGGCGCAGAGTGTCGAGCGGGGTGTCCCGCACGGCGAGGATCTCCTCGTCGAAGAATTCCCGCAGGTTCGTGCCGTCCTCGTTCCAGGCGGCGATGTAGCTTTCGACATTGGACTGGTCGATCACCTTGTGGGGCACCTCGATCCAGCCGACGGGGAAGTCCTCTCCCTCGTTCATCAGCGCCCTCACCGTCGCCCAGACCGCGACATATCCTTCGGTGAAGCGGTTGGAGGAGACGATGGCGGTCACTTCGCCGTCCTTCAGCGCCTCGCGAGCGATCTCCGGATTGTCGTAGTAGACCTGCGGCACGTCGATCCCGTCGTCCATGCGGATCTTCTGGATGTTCTTGTTGGCGTCCTCGCAGGGGTCGGAATAGAACAGCGCGTTGGGGTATTTCTGGATCGCCTGGTTCCATGCCGCATAGCTTTGCGTCAGGTCCAGCTTTGAATCGAACGGCCGCAACACGGTCGCATTGGGCACACGTTCGGCCAGGGTCGCCTCGATCGCGGCGATCCGCTGCGTCAGGACCGGCAGGCCCGGCACGCAGAGCCCCTGGACGACCTCGCCCGACAGTTCGGCGGCCGGCACGCCGTGCTGCGCCTCGAGCGCGTCGAGGATCAGGTTCACCCCGGCCTCGCCGGTGGCATAGGCGTTCGCGCCGACGTAGAAGGCGTTCTCCACCTCGTCGGGCGGCGCCGAGACCACCCAGGTCACCGGCACGCCGCGGTCGGCCAGGATCGCCGCGGGTTCGATCATAGCGCCCGGCGCGACGTTGGACAGGATCACCGCATCCGTGCCGCGCTCGACCTCGTTCAGGGCGACCTGCGCCTGCTTTGCGAGTTCGAAGCCCGCAGGCCCCTGGACCCGAAGCTCGACCTTGTCCTCCCCGATGTCGGCCACGGCCGCGCGGGCCCCGTCCGCAAGCTCCGAGGCCCATTCCTGAACCGTCAGGATCTGGATCAGGGAAATGGTGATCTTGTCCTCTTGGGCCGTGGCCGGCGCACCGGCCATCGCCAGCGCGGCAAGTCCCGCGGCCGGCAGTTTCAGCCATTTCACTGTCGAATTGGATACCGACATGTCTTCCTCCCTTTTTGCATGTTTGGTGCCCCATCGGGTCACGACGGCTTTCGGCGCTTGGCCAGGCGGTCCAGCCCGATGGCGGCGACGATCACCGTGCCCGTCACGAACTGGGAATAATCCGGGTCGATGCCGTAAAAGACGATCCCGCTGTCGATCAGGGTGATGATGAGGGCGCCCAGCGCGGCGCCGAGGATGGTTCCCGACCCACCGGCAAGGGACGTGCCGCCGATGACCACCGCGGCGATGACGCGCAGCTCGATCCCCATGCCGATCGTCGGTTCCGACGCTTTGAAGAAGGCGAGCGTCAGGATGCCCGAAAGCGCGGCGAGAAAGCCCACGAACATCGTTGTCAGGATGCGGATCCGGGCGACCCTGAGACCCAGGAAGGCGGCCGCCTTCGGATTGGAGCCGATCGCGCGGACGCTTGCGCCGTATCGCGTCCGCCACAGGACGACATGGAGAACGAGGCCGGTGGCGATCGTGATCCAGACCGTCATGGGCAGGCCGAAATGGGTTCCTCCGATAGTGGTGAAGAAGGAATGGTCCCTCGGCATGCCGAAGACCGCGAGCCCGCCCGAGATCATCAGGTTCAGGCCGAAGAACATCGACATGGTCCCCAGCGAGATGATGATCAGCGGCACCTTGAACAGCGCCGCGAGAAGGCCGTTCAGCAATCCAAGGGCACAGCCCGCGAGAAGCGCGACGGCCGCGGCGGCCCAGGGATCCACACCGGCCTTGATGAGCAGCGCCATCGACATTCCCGCGACCGCGTAGATGCCGCTGACGGAGAGGTCGATTTCCACCATGGCGACGAGGAAGACCATCCCGAAGGCGATGATCGCGACGAAGGCGGTCTGGCGCAGCACCGCTTCGAGGGAGCCGGCATTGAAGAATTCGGGATGGGGAATGCCGATGAGCAGCACCAGGAAGATGAAGCCCAGGAGCAGCCCCGCCTCGTCGAAGCCCGTCAGGCGGCTGAGCAGGGATCCCGCCCGGCGCGCCTCAGGCCGTCCGGAGGCGTCGGGTGTCACGTCGTGAGACATTGCAACTTGTCCTTGTCACGCAGGAGTCAGATCGTCTTGACCGAACCGGCATCCACGGTCAGGGCCATGCCCGAAAGCGACCCGGCCCGCTGCGAGGCGGCAAAGCAGATCGCCGCGGCAATCTCTTCCGGCCAGACCATGCGGCCGGTCGTCATGCCGAACATCTTCGGGATGATCTCGTCGCGCAAGGTCTCCACCTCGACACCCTGTTCCGCGGCCATCATGTCGAAGGCCCCTCCTTCGCGGGTCCAGTGCGGGGTCAGAACCGCGCCGGGAGACACCGCCACCACCCGCACGCCCTGCGGATTGAACTCCTCCGACAGGCATTTCGTCAGGTTTAGTGTGGCTGCCTTGAACGCGCTGTAATCGACGAGGCTCGGGGTCGGCGTGGTGCCGAGCGTCGAGGCGAGGTTGACGATCACCCCCTTGTTTTCGATCAGATGCGGCATTGCGGCACGGGACGCGCGCACGTTCGACAGGAAATTGGTGCGGAAGATCATGTCCCAGTCGTCATCCTCGACACCGAGAAAGCCGCTGCGGAAGATCGTCACGCCGAGGTTGTTGATCAGGATATCGAGCTTGCCGAAACGGTCGACCGTGCGCTGCACCAGTTTCTCGGGGTTGCCGGGTCTGGAGAGATCCAGCGCCGTGGTGTCGACCGTGCCGTCCTTGGTGAGTTCCTCATAGGCCGGGTCGATCTCGATATCGCCCATCATCACCTTTGCGCCGGCCTGCTTCAATTCCCTGATCGTCGCCCAGCCAATGCCACCCTTGCGACCGCCGCCGCTCAGCGCGACGACTTTGTCCTTCAGACCAAGATCCATTTTATCCTCCCTTGCAAATCCGATTTCAGGTCGCGGCGTCCTGCGCCTGGACCGCGCGACAGGCTGCCGCGCAAAGATGCGCGGCCTCCCTTGCCGAACATTCGTCGAGTTCGGCGGAAAAAACCTCCGGCCCGTAATCCCGCACACCCATGCGGCCGAGCTGGTCCAGGAGATCCCCGAGCGGGAAGGCTCCCTCGCCCGGCAGCCGCCGGTGTTGCAGGCAATCCTCCAGAAGGCCCGCCTCGACCGGGGATTGCGCCCCGTCAGCCAGTTGCACGGCGAGGAGCCGGTCGGGGGGCAGGGCCTTCAACGCGGTCCAGTCGCTGTCGCTGCGGAAGAAATGCCATGTGTCGAGCACCAGTCCGCCGTTCGGCGCGCCGGCGGTCTCCACGATCTCCATCGCCGCACCGAGGGTCGGAATGCCCCAGAACGGGATGAATTCCAGCCCCACGCGCAGCCCGGCACCGGCGGCACGGTCGCAGAGCCTGCCGAAATGATCGACCAGCTCGTCGAAAGACAGCGCATCGCGATCGAAGCTCCCTATGGCAAGCAGGGACCTGGCGCCCAGGGTCTCCGCCATCTCGAAGGCGATATCGACATGGTGATCGAGAAAGCCCCTGAGCTCGGGATTGCCGGGCGGATAGCGGACGGGAAGCCAGCCCGTCACCGCGTCCACCCAGTCAATGCGGACCCCGCTATCCGCGGCAAGGCGGGCAATCTGCGCGCCGGTCTGGCCGGCCTCGCGTGCAGCGAGATAGGTGGCGGAATTCACGGCGATGGACGCATATCCGGCGTCGGCAGCGGCGGCGATCTGCTGCGGCAGCGGATGAGAGCGTACACAGGCCGGCCAAAGCGTCAGGTCAGGTGGTGCGCCCTTGCCGGCGCCCACTCCCTTATCGCGGTCCTCACGCGACATAGAGCACTCCTCCCAAAGTGTATTTAGTTTGTTAGCTTTCTAATCTTTTAGGAAAGCGTAGTGGCGTGCCGCGCGTCGTGTCAACATTATTTTACAGGAAATATCCAAGATTGACAGGTGATTTCAGAGGCACTATCCCTTTCCCACATTTAGTTCGTTATCTAACTAAAAGGAGGAGGAGACATGCCCGCAGAGTTTTGGCCCGACGGAGCGCGCCTGGTCGTGTCCGTTTCCATGCAGTTCGAAGCCGGAGCCCAGCCGGAAAAGGCGCCCTACAGCCCCTTTGCGGAGATGGATCCCGAGACGCCGAACATCGCGACAGGCAAGTGGTTCGACTACGGGGTGAAGGAGGGCCTTCCGCGGCTGCTCGACCTCTGGGACCGCAAGGGAATCAAGGTGACGTCGCACATGGTCGGGCAGGCCGTCGAGCGCCATCCCGAGCTCGCCCGCGAGATCGTGGAGCGCGGACATGAGGCCGCCGCCCATGGCCATACATGGGAGCCGCACTGGCGCATGTCGCCCGAGGAGGAACGCGGCTCCTATGAGAAGAACATCGCCGCCATCGAGGCGGCGACGGGCACGCGCCCGGTCGGTTTCAACGCCTTCGCCCTGCGCAACAGCGCGGAAACGCTGGGTATCCTGCAATCGCTCGGCTTCATCTATTACATCGACGACACCAGTCGGGACGAACCCTTCACCGTCGAGGTCGCGGGCAAGCCGTTCGGGGTCGTGCCCTACACGCGGCGCAACAACGACATCGACCGTTTCCACATGCTGTCACTGTCCGGCGCCGCCTTTGGATCCGATCTTCGCGACGAGTTCGACACGCTCTATGCCGAAGCCGACCACCGGCGACGCATGATGTCGCTCAGCGTGCATGACCGCATCGGCGGCCAGCCCGGCATCTCGAAGGTGATCGGGGAATTCGTGGATTACGCGCTGAGCCATCCCGGCGTAGTCTTCATGCGCAAGGACGAGATCGCGCGCTGGGCGCTCGAACAACCGGATACACCCCATGAACCGGCCACGGCCGCAGAGTCCTGAACGAAAGAACCGGAACCAACATGGACATTCTCGCGTCGCCGTCGCTGTTGCCGTCTCTCGAAACCTCGTTCCCGGCGGTCTTCGGGATCTGGGCCCTTATCCTGCGGATCTGGGTCGGATCAGTCCTCGTTCTCTATGCCCTGAGGGCGAGTTTCGGATTCTTTCCGAACACCGGAATGCCCGTCCAGACCGTCGCCGGGACGGCGGCCTACATGGAGAAGTTCGGCTGGAAACCCGGCCTGTTCTGGGCATGGCTCTCGACCGTCAACAACCTTGTCGGCGGCGCGCTTCTGGCGCTCGGCCTGTTCACGCGGCCGGTGGCGCTCACCTGCGCGCTGCTGCTGTTCCTGTCGGCGGTCCATCATATCAAGGACGGCTTCTTCTCCAACCAGAACGGGTTCGAGCATTACGCCCTCTGGGGCTTTTGCGCCCTGTTCTTCGTCTTCTACGGCGGCGGCCCCTATGCGCTCGACGCGCTGCTGGCGCTGACATTCTGATCCGAGGGGATCGGCATCGCTCATTCATGACTGCAAGACAGAAAGGGAGGTACCAATGACATATAAACTCGAGGGGCGAACCGCGATCGTCACGGGCGCCGGGTCCGGGATCGGCCTTGCCACGACGAAGCGCTTTCTCGAAGAAGGCGCACAGGTCGTCGCGGCGGATCTCGATATCTCGGCCATCGCGGAACTGGACGGGACGGTCACGGCAGTGGAGGTCGACCTGCGCACGGACGGAGCCGAACGCATGACGGAAGCCGCGCTCGACATGTCCGGGCAGATCGACGCCATGGTCTGTTGTGCGGGTGTCGCGCCGACGCGGGAGGGGCTGGCCTCCACCCTCGACGAGGACGTGAAGAATACATTCGATGTGAACGTGCTGGGCATCATGCGCTGTGCGCGGGCCGTCACGCCACATATGGTGAGCAAGGGGAAAGGGTCGATCGTCGCGATCGCATCGGATTTCGGCCGCATGCCCGAGCCGCTGTTCTACGACTACTGCATGTCGAAAGCGGCCGTCCTGAGCTTCATGAAGTCGCTTTCGATCGAATTCGGGCCGCAGGGCATTCGCGCGAACTGTGTCTCGCCGGGCGCGACGCGGACGCCGATCTGGGAAAAGCCGGGCGGATTCATCGACCTGCTCGCCAAGTTGTATGGCGGCATGGATCGGGACAAGGTCGTCGATCATTTCGCGAAGGAGCACAAGAAATTCGCCCTGCAACGCATCGGCGAACCGGAAGAGATCGCGGAGGTCGCGGTCTTCCTCTCGTCGGACCGGGCGAGTTTCGTCACCGGCTCCGACTACTGGGTGAACGGCGGCTCTATTCCGGTGTATTGAGGCGGACGCCCATCGGGCAGGACAGCAAGAAGGGGCGCCGTGAGGGCGCCCTTTTCATGATGGAGATACCCGAAAATCCCGGACGTCCGCGGCCGAGGGGATCGCATCGGCGGTTCCGTGGCGCGTAACCTTGAGGGCCGCCGCCCGGCCCGCCCACTCCATCGCGGCGCGGATCGGCATGCCGAGGTCCAGGCCTGCGGCGACATAGCCAATGAAGGTGTCGCCCGCGGCCGTGGTGTCGACCGGCGTCACGCGGGGTGCGGCGACCTCGATCTCCTCTCCAGTCCGGTTCGAACGCCACATGGCCCCCTTTGCGCCCAAGGTCACGAGCACTTCCGGGACCGGAATCCGGTCGAGATCCATTCCCGTCGCGGTGCAGAGCTGTTCCGCCTCGACGGCGTTCATCACGAGCATCGTCACATGGGGAAGGACGGCACGTACCGCGCCCACCGAGAAGGGTGCGGCGGAATAGATCACGCGCATACCCTTCGCGAGGGCGGCCGCCGCCGCGTCCGGCTGGAGATCTGTTTCGTTCTGGAGCAGAAGCGTATCGCCCGCCCCCGCCCGCCCTATGGCGGAAAGGACGAAATCCCTGTCCTGGTTCACATTCGCGCCGGCGGCGATCACGATCGAATTCTCCCCGGCCGCATCCACGCAGATCATGGCGTGCCCGGTGTCCCCCGCGACCTCACGCAGACAGGTGCAGTCGACGCCGTATCCCTCCATCCGCTCGCGCACCCAGCCGTCCCGCACGCCGATGGCACCGATATGCCAGACCTGCGATCCCGCCTTCGCCGCTGCGACGGACTGATTCACGCCCTTGCCGCCAAGGCCGACGGTGTGGCTGGTGGCACCCAGGGTTTCACCGGGCGCGGGCAGGTGCGGAAGCGTGTAGACATGGTCGATGTTGACCGACCCGAAGTTGTAGACGGCCATGCGGGCCTCCCTCCGTTGCTCCTATGCGGTCTGCCCTACCTTGCAGGCGGCGAGGATCGCCATGTTCAGGATGTCGTTGACGGTCGAGACGGTCGAACAGATCTGGATCGGCTTGTCTACGCCGGTCAGGATCGGACCGATCACCGTCGCACCGGCCATCTCCTGCATGAGCTTCACCGAGATCGAGGCGGAATGGCGCGCAGGCACGACCAGGATGTTGGCCGGTCCGGTGAGCCGGCAGAAGGGATAGGCCGCCATCGCCTCCGGGTTCAGGGCGACATCGACGGTCATCTCGCCCTCGTATTCGAAATCGACGCCGCGCCGGTCGAGAACCTGCGGCGCAAGGTGCATCTTGCTCGCGCGTTCGGACACGGGATAGCCGAAGGTCGAGAAGGAGACGAAGGCGACGCGCGGCTCGATCCCCATCGCCCGCGCGACCTGCGCCCCGGCCGTGGCGATATCTGCGAGATCCTCCTCCTCCGGCCACTCATGCACCAGCGTGTCCGCGATGAAGATGATCCGGCCCTTGTGCAGGAGCGCGGTGATCCCCACCGCGCCGTCCTTTGCGGTCGCGTCGAAGACGGTGTTGATCCGGTCGAGCACATGGGCGGATTTACGGGTCGCGCCGGTGACGAGTCCGTCGGCATGGCCATGGGCCAGCATGAGCGCGGAGAAGGCATGGCGGTCCCGCGCGGCGAGGCGGTGAATGTCCTTCTGGTCGTGGCCCGAACGCTGAAGGCGCGCGTAGAGGAAATCCTTGTAGGTCTGAAGGTGAGCCGTTTTGGCGGCGTTGACGATCTCGAGCTCCGCATAGGCTTCGCCGAGACCTTCCTCCTGAAGTTTCCGGCGCACGTCGTCCTCGCGTCCCACGACAAGGGCACGGCCGAAGCCGCCCCGGACATAGGCGACAGCGGCCCGCAGCACGCGCGAATCGTCCCCCTCGGCAAAGACCATCGTGGCCTGCGCCTGGCGCGCGCGGGCATAGAGGCCCTGGAGGATCTGGGCGGTGGGGTCCATCCGCGCCTGAAGATCCTGGGCATAGCCCGCCATGTCGATGATCGGACGCCGGGCAACGCCGGTGTCCATTCCGGCCTGCGCGACGGCGGGCGGAATCGTGTAGATGAGACGCGGATCGAAGGGGGTCGGGATGATGTAGTCCCGCCCGAAGGTCAGTTTGCGCCCATAGGCGAGCGCGACCTCGTCGGGCACGTCCTCGCGTGCGAGTTTGGCGAGCGCCTCGGCGCAGGCGATCTTCATCTCGTCGTTGATCGCGCGGGCGTTGATGTCGAGCGCGCCGCGGAAGAGATAGGGAAAGCCCAGTACGTTGTTGACCTGGTTGGGATAGTCCGAGCGGCCGGTGGCGACGATCACGTCGTCGCGCACCGCATGGACATCCTCGGGCGTGATTTCCGGATCGGGATTGGCCATGGCGAAGATGACGGCGTTCGGCGCCATGGATGTCACCATCTCCTGCGTCACCGCACCTTTCGCCGACACGCCGAGGAAGACGTCGGCGCCGACCATCGCCTCGGCCAGGGTGCGCGCGTCGGTGACGGCGGCGTGGGCGGATTTCCACTGGTTCATGCCCTCGGTCCGGCCCTGATGGATCACGCCCTTGGTGTCGCACATGATGCAGTTGTCCTGCTGTGCGCCCATCGCCTTCACCAGTTCGAGACAGGCGATGCCCGCCGCGCCCGCACCGTTGAGGACGATCCTGCACTCCTCGATCTTCTTGCCCGCCAGGTGCAGCGCGTTGATGAGGCCGGCGGCGCAGATGACCGCGGTGCCGTGCTGGTCGTCGTGAAAGACGGGAATGTCCATCTGTTCCTTAAGCGTCTGCTCAATGATGAAGCACTCGGGCGCCTTGATATCCTCGAGGTTGATGCCGCCGAAGGTCGGCCCCATGAGTTTCACCGCGCGGATAATTTCCTCGGGATCCTCGGTATCGAGTTCGATGTCGATGGAATTCACGTCGGCAAAGCGTTTGAAGAGGACGGATTTCCCCTCCATCACGGGTTTGGAGGCCAATGCGCCGAGATTGCCGAGGCCGAGAACGGCGGTGCCGTTGGAGATCACCGCGACCAGATTGCCCTTGTTCGTGTAATCGTAGGCGGTTTCCGGCGCTTCGGCGATCGCTTCGCAGGGCACGGCCACACCCGGAGAATAGGCCAGCGACAGGTCGCGCTGCGTCGTCATCGGCACGCTCGGCGTGATGTCGAACTTGCCGGGGCGCGGTTCCATGTGAAATCTGAGCGCTTCTTCGCGGGTGTGTTTGGGTTTCGCCATTCGGTCCGGCCTCCTCGTCCTCGGTGGCGATGTCTTATCGGCAGGCGCCCGATGCCTCAACAAAAAGAACGCTCGGAAGGTCTTTACGCCACATATGGGAGGGGTAAGTTTGGCCGAAACGAAAACGGGGACAGGATCGTGGCAGAAGAAACGCCCGCAGCGACGCCGATGATGGCGCAATATCTGGAAATCAAGGACCGGCACCGCGATGCGCTGCTGTTCTATCGGATGGGCGATTTCTACGAGATGTTCTTTGACGACGCGGTCGCGGCGGCCGAGGCGCTCGACATCGCACTCACGAAACGCGGCAAACATGCGGGCGACGACATTCCGATGTGCGGCGTGCCGGTGCATTCTTCGGAGACCTACCTGCTGAACCTCATCCGCAAGGGATTCAGGGTCGCGGTCTGTGAACAGCTCGAGGATCCGGCGGAGGCGAAGAAACGCGGCTCGAAATCGGTGGTCCGGCGCGATGTGGTGCGGCTGGTGACGCCGGGCACGCTGACCGAGGACAGCCTGCTCGACGCGCGGCGGCACAATTTCCTCGCCGCCTATGCCGAAATCCGCGGGGACGGCGCGCTTGCCTGGGTGGACATTTCGACGGGCGCGTTTCATGTCCTGCCCTGCCCGCGCGTGCAGCTCGGCCCGGAGCTGGCGCGGCTGGGGCCGTCAGAGATCGTGATCTGCGAAGCGCAAGAGGCGGATCCGGCCGGATTCGTCCCTGAGTTTCGCGACCGGATGACGGAGCTGTCGCGCGCCTCCTTCGACAGCAGTTCGGCGCGCAGGCGGCTCACGGGGTTGTTCGGGGTCTCCTCGCTGGATGCCTTCGGCGCTTTCACCCTGCCCGAAGTATCGGCCATGGGCGCGATCGTCGATTATCTCGACATCACCCAGAAAGGGAAACTGCCTCTGGTGCGCCCGCCGGTGCGGGAGTCCCTACGCGGCACGATGCAGATCGACGCTGCGACGCGCCGCAACCTCGAGATTTCGCAATCGCTGTCCGGCGGCCGCGAAGGCTCGCTGCTCACCGCTATGGACAGGACGGTCACCGCCGCGGGCGGACGGCTCCTGGAGCGGCGGCTGTCGAGCCCGTCGCGGGACGTGGAGGTGATCCGCGACCGGCTCGATGCCGTGAGCTTCGCCATCGACAACCGCCGGACGGCGGAGCGGCTGCGCGAGGAACTGCGCAAGGTGCCGGACATGGAGCGCGCGCTGTCGCGACTGGGGCTCGAGCGGGGTGGACCGCGCGACCTGGCGGCGATCCGCAGCGGCCTGACGCAGGCGGAAACGCTCGCCGAGACCCTGTCGGCGGAGCCGGTTTCGACCCTGATCCGGCAGAATATGGGTTTTCTGACCGGGCACGCGGAGCTGATCGACCTGCTCGACGCCGCCCTCATTGCCGAACCCCCGCTTCTGTCGCGCGACGGCGGCTTCATCGCGCCGGGCTTCGACGGCGATCTCGACGAATGCCGCACGCTGCGCGACGAGGGGCGCGGGGTGATCGCCTCGCTCCAGCAGAAATACGCGGAAATGACCGGGGTGACTTCGCTGAAGGTGAAGCACAACAACGTGCTCGGCTATTTCATCGAGACCACCGCCACACATGCCGAGAAGATGCGCGCGCTCTCGGACACGTTCATCCATCGCCAGACCACGGCGAACCAGGTGAGGTTCACGACGCTCGAACTGTCAGAGCTCGAAACGAAGATCCACAATGCCGGCGGTCGCGCGCTCGAGATCGAGAAGCGCCTGTTCGAAACGCTGCGCGTCGCGGTGCTCGACCGTGCTCCCGCGATCAACGATGCGTCGAAGGCGCTCGCGGAGCTCGACCTGACCACCGCGCTCGCGGATCTGGCGGTGTCGGAGAACTGGAACCGGCCAGAGGTGGATCAGGGTCGTGAATTCCTCGTCACCGGGGGCCGTCATCCGGTCGTCGAACGCGCGTTGCGCAAGCAGGGGGGCGAGAAATTCGTCGCCAATTCCTGCGCCCTTTCGGACGGAGGGGACGGCGCGGCGATCTGGCTTCTGACAGGGCCGAACATGGCCGGCAAATCGACCTTCCTGCGGCAGAATGCGCTCATCGCCCTGATCGCGCAGGCCGGCTCCTATGTTCCGGCGGAAAGCGCCCGGATCGGGATCGTGTCGCAGCTCTTCTCCCGCGTGGGGGCGTCTGATGACCTCGCGCGCGGGCGCTCGACCTTCATGGTGGAAATGGTCGAAACCGCCGCGATCCTCAACCAGGCGGATGACCGGGCGCTCGTGATCCTCGACGAGATCGGGCGCGGCACGGCGACCTATGACGGCCTGTCGATTGCCTGGGCCACGCTCGAACATCTGCATGACGTGAACAGGTGCCGCGCCCTTTTCGCGACGCATTATCACGAGATGACCGCGCTTTCCGACAAGCTCGTCGGGGTGGAAAACGCCACCGTTTCGGTCAAGGAATGGGAAGGCGAGGTGATCTTCCTGCATGAGGTGGTGAAGGGGAAGGCAGACCGGTCCTATGGGGTGCAGGTCGCCCGGCTCGCAGGATTGCCCCCGGCGGTGGTTAAACGGGCGCGAACCGTTCTGGACGCTCTGGAGAAGGGACAGGCGGACAATGCCGCCCGTCCGAAGGCGATCATCGACGACCTGCCGCTCTTTGCCGCTCAACCCCCGGCGCCGGCGCCCGCCGCACCGAAGGAGAGCGCCGTCGAGAAAAAGCTCGCCGGAGTCTCCCCCGACGAGCTGTCTCCGCGAGAGGCCTTGCAGCTTCTCTACGATCTGAAGGCGCTGATCTAGGCGGGGGTCGAGGAGACGCCCACCTGGGCCGGCCGCAGCAACCGGTCGTGGAGCATGAAGCCCACGTTCATCACCTGGATGATGTCGCCGGCCTTCGTGTTCGGCACGGGGGCCTCGAACATCGCCTCGTGCCGGTTCGGATCGAATTTCTCGCCCACATCTGGCGTGATGATCTGGATTCCGTGTTTCGAGAAGACGTTGAGAAGCTCGCGCATCGTCAGCTCGATCCCCTCGATCAGCGCCGCCTGTTGTTCACGCTGTTCCTCGGTGATGGCGTCGATGGCGCGTTTCATGTTGTCGAAGACCGGCAGCATGTCGCGGGCGAGTTTCGAGCCGCCGTAATTCTCCGCCTCCCGGCGGTCCCGGTCCGCACGCTTGCGCGCATTCTCCGCCTCCGCGACCGCACGGATGAAACGGTCCTTGAACTCGTCGCGCTCGGCCCGCAGGAGCTCGAGCTGGTCCACCTCCTCCTCGACAGGCTCGGCGGCCTCCGCCGAAGTGATGTCGATCAGATCCTTCTCGATGCCGGTCTCGGTCTCGTCAGCGATGTCTTTCTTTGGGTCCGTCATGTTCCACCTTTTCACGTCTTGCCGGACAGCATCCGCCCGACAAGTTGGGCCGTGTAGTCGACGATCGGAACGATCCGCCCGTAGTTCAGGCGGGTCGGTCCGATGACACCCACGGCACCGATTATCTTACGGTCCGCGTTCATATATGGAGAAACCACCAAAGAGGAACCCGAAAGCGAGAAAAGTTTATTCTCTGAACCGATAAAAATGCGCACACCTTCGCCCTCTTCGGCGCCCTCGAGAAAATCCGCGATATCGCGCTTCTTTTCAAGATCGTCGAACAGTTCACGGATGCGCTGAAGCTCCTCCGCCTCGGGGCTGGATTCGAGCAGATTCGCACGCCCGCGCACGATGAGGCGTTCGTAGCTCGTCCCCTCGCCCTCCCAATGGGCGAAGCCGCTTTCCACCATCTCCGCGGCGAGGCTGTCGAGCTCCTGGCGCCGCGCGTCGATCTCCCGCTCGACGACATGGCGCAGTTCTGCAAGCGTGCGCCCCTCCGCAAGCGCGTTGAGGAAATTCGCAGCCTCCCGCAGCGAGGACGGCGTCTGGCCGATGGGCGGGGTGAAGACGCGGTTCTCGACATGGCCATCGGCGAAGACCAGCACCACCAGCGCGCGATCGGGTGCAAGGCTCACGAATTCGATATGCTTGATCGGGGCTTCGTGCTTCGGCGCAAGGACGAGGCTTGCGCCATGCGTCAGCCCGGACAGCGCCGAGCCGATCCGGTCGAGCACAGAGCCGACATCACCGCGATTGCCGCTGCTCACCGTAGCTTCGATCTTTTCGCGATCGTCCTCGGTCACCTGGCCGATCTCGAGAAGCCCGTCGACGAACATCCGCAAGCCGAGCTGGGTCGGCATCCGTCCCGCTGAGACATGGGGGCTGTCGAGCAGGCCGAGATATTCGAGATCCTGCATCACGTTGCGGATCGTCGCGGCGGAGACCTTCTCGCTCATCGTGCGCGTCAGGGTCCGCGAGCCGACCGGGTCGCCGGTCTCCAGATAGCCTTCGACGACGCGGCGAAACACTTCGCGCGAGCGGTCGTTCATTTCGGAGATGAGATTTGCGCGTTCGGTCATTCTGGCAGGACGTGGGGGCTCCGGTTCACTTAAATGACAACTCTTCCGCGGGTCAATCGGGCTTGCGTCTTTCGCGCGCCGTTGGCTATGTGTGCGGCAACGGAAACGGAAGGACAGACGATGCGACCCTCGGGTAGAAATTTAGACGAGATGCGGCCGATTTCAATCGAAACGGGCGTCACGAAACATGCCGAGGGCTCCTGTCTCATCCGTTGCGGTGACACCCATGTCCTGTGCACCGCGACCATCGAGGAACGCGTTCCGCCCTTCATGCGCAATTCCGGCCAGGGCTGGGTCACGGCGGAATACGGAATGCTGCCGCGGTCGACCACGTCGCGGATGCGGCGCGAGGCGACGCAGGGCAAGCAGGGCGGCCGCACGGTGGAGATCCAGCGGCTGATCGGCCGGGCGCTGCGCGCGGGCGTGGACCGGGTCGCCCTGGGCGAACGGCAGATCACGGTGGATTGCGACGTGATCCAGGCGGACGGCGGCACCCGTTGTGCGTCGATCACCGGCGGCTGGGTCGCGCTGCGGCTCGCGGTGAACAAGCTCCTGAAGGCGGGCGATATCGTGTCCGATCCGCTTCTGTCCAATGTCGCTGCGGTGTCCTGCGGGATCTACGCGGGCCAGCCCGTTCTGGATCTCGACTATCCGGAGGACAGCGAGGCGGGCGTCGACGGCAATTTCATCATGCTTGCGAACGGGCGGCTGATCGAGACGCAGATGAGCGCGGAGGGCGCCACCTATTCGCGCGACCAGATGAACGCGCTGCTCGACCTCGCGGAAAAGGGCGTCGCGGAACTCGTCGCCGCACAGAACGCGGCGGTGATCTGATGCGGAGCTTTGACGGAGATCGCCTCGTCCTCGCCTCCCACAACAAGGGAAAGCTGAGCGAGATCGCGGAGCTTCTCGCACCCTACGGGATCGAAGTGGTCTCGGCGGGCGATCTCGGTTTCGAAGAACCTGAGGAAACCGAGGACACATTCGCCGGAAACGCCCGGATCAAGGCCCATTTCGCCGCAAGGGCGAGCGGCCTTCCCGCGCTCTCCGACGACAGCGGCATCATGGTGGACGCGCTCGACGGCGCGCCCGGCGTGTATACGGCGGATTGGGCGGAGACGCCCGCGGGCCGCGATTTTCCCATGGCGATGAAGAAGGTCTGGGATCTTCTCGAGGAAAAATCCGCGCCGGAACCGCGCACCGCGCGCTTCTGCTGCACGCTCTGCCTTGCCTGGCCCGACGGGCATGACGAAATCTTCGACGGCACGGTCGAGGGACGGCTCGTCTGGCCGCCGCGGGGCGAGAACGGCTTTGGATTCGATCCGATCTTCCTTCCCGAGGGCGAGACAGAGACCTTCGGGGAAATGGATCAGGCACGCAAACAGGCGATGAGCCACCGTGCCGACGCGTTTCGTCAACTGGTCCGCGGACCTTTCAAGGATCTCTCGAAATGAGTGAACGCAAACTGATCTCCTCCGGCTCCGACTTCGAAAAGGTCATGGGCTATTCCCGTGCCGTCGTGCAGGGCGACTGGTGTTTCGTATCCGGCACGACCGGCTACGACTATGCCACCATGACCATGCCGGAAAGCATCGCCGATCAGGCACGCAATGCGTTCAAGACCATTTCCGGCGTCCTCGAAGGAACGGGTTTCTCCCTCTCCGACGCGGTGCGCGTCCAGTACACCATCACGGATACGGCATTGGTGGACGAGGTGGTGCCGGCGCTCGGCGAATATCTGGCCGACATCCGGCCTGCCGCGACGATGGTGGTCGCGGCGCTCATCAAACCGGAGATGAAGATCGAAATCGAAGTCACCGCATACAGGGACCGATGATGGAAGACTGGCGGAACGGCGGGTTCGGGCTTTATATCCACTGGCCGTTCTGTCAGGCAAAGTGCCCCTATTGCGACTTCAATTCCCATGTCGCGGCGAACATCGACCAGACGGCATGGGAGCGGGCCTATCTTTCGGAGATCGAGCGCGTTTCACGGGAAACATCCGGCCGCGTCCTCAATACCGTATTCTTCGGCGGCGGAACGCCCTCGATGATGGATCCGGACCTCGTGGAAAGCCTTTTGAGCCGGATCAGAGCCTCTTGGCCGATGTCCAACGATGCCGAGATCACGCTCGAAGCGAACCCGACCTCGGTGGAAGCGGGTCGGTTCAAGGGCTATCGCGAGGCCGGCGTCAATCGCATTTCCATGGGAATCCAGTCTCTGCGGGACGACGATCTGCGGAGGCTCGGTCGCCTTCATACCGTCGCCGAGGCACGCGCGGCATTCGAGATCGCCCGAAACACCTTTGATCGGGTCAGTTTCGATCTGATCTACGCGCGGCAGGGTCAAAGCGTCTCCGCCTGGCGCGCGGAACTGCGCGAGGCGCTGTCCATGGCGCTCGACCACCTCTCCCTCTATCAGCTGACGATCGAGGCCGGAACCGCCTTTGGCGACCGGTACGACCGCGGGATGCTGAAGGATCTGCCGACGGATGATGCCGCCGCCGACATGTATTTCGTCACGCAGGAAGAATGCGCGGCCGCCGGCATGCCCGCTTACGAGATTTCCAATCACGCGCGGCCCGGCGCGGAAAGCCGTCACAATCTGATTTACTGGCGATATGGCGATTATGCCGGCATCGGCCCCGGCGCGCACGGTCGGCTCACCCTCGGGGGCGAGAAATACGCCATCGACACGCCGCTCTCCCCTGCCCTTTGGCTCGACCGCGTCTCTGCGCTCGGTCATGGGGAACAGTCGCGCGACGCGCTGCCGGGCCGGGATCAGGCCATCGAATATCTCATGATGGGTCTGCGCATCCGGGAGGGAGTGGCGCTCGATCGGCTCAACACTCTGTATGGTAAAGAATTTCCGTTTGAAAACAACAACTTGTTTGAGGGCGGATTCTTGGAGACGGAAAACGGACGGCTCCTCGTCACCGAGAAAGGCCGTCCGCTTCTCAATGCAATCATCCGTGCCCTGATCCCCGACGCCTAGACACCCCGCGACAGGAGCTGGCAAAGCGAATCGAGTTCGTCCAGCGTGCCGTAGGAAATGCTGATCCGACCGTTTTCCGCACCGTCCCGGTGGTCGATTTCGACCTTCATGCCCAGAGTGGCGGAGAGATCGCCCTCCAATGCGCGGGTGTCAGCGTCTTTCGCCTGGGACGTGCCGGAAGACGCGGATTTGCGTTGTGTCGGAGCCCGTTCGCCCCTTACAAGCTTTTCGGTTTCCCGGACGGAGAGATTGCCACGAATGATCTGCCGCGCCAGGTCGGAGGGATTGTCGGCCGTCACCAAGGCACGCGCGTGACCGGCGGACAGATCTCCATTCACCACGAAATCCTGGACATCTTCCGGAAGTTGAAGAAGCCGCATCAGGTTGGCGATGTGGCTTCGGCTCTTGCCGAGCGCTTCGGAGAGCTTCTCTTGTGTGTGGCCGAACCTTTCCATCAACTGCTTGTAGCCCGCAGCCTCCTCAATGGCGTTCAGATCAGAACGCTGGATGTTCTCGATGATCGCAACCTCAAGCACTTCCGTGTCGCTATAGGCCCGCACGAGCACCGGAAGCTCATGCAGCCGCGCCATCTGCGACGCCCGCCAGCGACGTTCGCCGGCGACAATCTCATAGATTCCCGCCTCTCGCGGGCTTTCCCGCACGATCAGCGGCTGAATCACGCCTTTTTCCCGGATCGAATCCGAAAGTTCCTGAAGTCCCGATGGATCGAAACTGCGCCGAGGCTGATCTGGGTTTGGGATGATCTTTTCGATCGGAACCATCATGTCCGGGCGACGGGGCGTTCCCGCCTCCTCGGCCGCCGCGTTTTCCTGCGTCACATCCGCCATCAAGGCGGACAGTCCCCGCCCCAACCCTCGGCTTTTCGGTTTGCTCGGCATGGCCATCGTTCAGAGTCCTTTCTTGGCGGCGACTTCCTTCGCCAGCGTGCGATACGCGATACTGCCTTTCGACACCGGATCGTATTGGAGCACCGGCAGAGCAAAGGACGGCGCCTCGCTTACCCGCACATTCCGGGGAATCACCGTCTCGAACACAAGATCCCCGAGATTCTCCCGCGCGTCGAGTTCGACCTGCCGGGAGAGGTTGTTGCGTTGATCATACATCGTCAACACCACACCTTCGATACGGAGCTTTGGATTGGCACTCTGCCGGACCTCGCGGACCGTCAACATGAGCTGCGACAGGCCTTCGAGCGCGAAGAACTCGCTTTGCAGCGGCACCAGCACGGAATCGGCCGCCACCATGGCGTTCACGGTAAGAAGGCTGAGCGACGGTGGGCAATCTATCAGGATGAAATCAAGGCGATAGTCGTCAATCGCCGGCTGGCGCAACGCATCGCTGAGCAGGAAACTGCGCTTTTCGTTCGACACCATTTCCAGGTCGGCCGAACTCAGATCTATCGTTGCGGGAGAGATCCAGAGCCCTTCGATATCCGTGGTCTGGATCACCTCGTGAAGATCCACATCCCCGAGAAGGAGATCGTAGGTCGTGTAGCCGCGATGTTCGGTGTCGATCCCGAGGCCGGTCGACGCATTGCCCTGTGGATCGAGATCCACCACGAGCACGCGTGCCCCGATTTCCACCAAGGCGGCGGCAAGGTTGATCGCGGTCGTGGTCTTTCCCACCCCGCCCTTCTGGTTCGCGACGGCAATGATTTTCGGACTCGGCGGACGGGTGGGGTCAGACACGTTCGATATCTCCAATGCGCAGAATCATGGCGGCCTCATCTGTCTGGCTGCGGATTTCCTCATATGCGAAGCGCCAGTCGTCCTGCGCCTTGCAGATCTCCTCCCGGAAACTTTCCCCTTTGAGAAAGACCGCAATACCCGCTGGCCCAAGATGACGCGCGGCATAGTCCAGAAGTTTCGGCAGCGGCGCTAGGGCGCGGGCGGACAGGATTTCCGCCCCAAGCGGCGGCACTTTTTCCACCCGATCGCAGATCACCTCTGCTTCGAGTGCCAATTCACGGGCGACGGTGCGAAGAAACGTCGCCTTCCTCATATCCGATTCGACGAGAACGAAACGCGTCTCCGGTGAAAGTTCTCTGGCCAGAACGGCGCAGACAAGACCGGGAAATCCGCCTCCGCTCCCCAAGTCTACCCAGAGCGCCTCGTGTCGTGGCACAAGTCCGAAAACCTGAGCAGAATCGACGAAATGACGGTCCCATACGTCCTCCATCGTGGATTTCGCCACGAGATTTATCGCTGGCGTCCATTTTCGCAACAAGCGGTGGTATTGCTCCAGCTGCTCCAACGTTTCACGTGAAACATCCATGCCGGCAATCTGCGGGCGCATCATCAGGAGGCCTTCGCCTTTTTCGCCTGCCTGACCCGCGCAAGGATCAAGGTCGCAGCCGCGGGGGTCATGCCCTCCACGCGCCCCGCCTGCGCAATCGTCTGCGGCCGGGTCTTTTCGAGCTTCATCCGCAGTTCATTCGAGAGCCCGACGAGCGCGGCGTAATCGAAATCAACAGGGATTGCCTGCTGTTCATCCCGCTTCATTGCCTCGACATCGCGTTTCTGCCGGGCGATATAATTGGCATAAAGCGCATCTTTCGCCAGTTGATCCCGGACCTCGTCGGGAAGATCCCCCAGTCCGGGATCCAACGCGAGGAGCTGATCGAAAGAGCTGTCCGGGAAGGACAACACCGTGTAGAGCGTGCGCCGTGAGCCGTCATCGCTCACCGCAATTCCAGCTCCCGCCAGCTCCCGCGGAGTGTAGGTCCTCGCCTCCAGCAACGACCGCGCCCTTTCGAGCGCCGTCATCTTCTCCTCGAACGCGACGCGACGTCCTTCCGTCACGAGGCCGAGATCAAGTCCCAACGGAGTCAACCTTTGGTCCGCGTTGTCGGCCCGAAGCGACAGGCGAAATTCGGCGCGGGAGGTGAACATGCGGTAAGGCTCAGTCACGCCACGCGTCACCAGATCGTCGATCATCACGCCGATATAGCTGTCCGAGCGGCGGAACACCGCCTGCTCGCGGCTCAATGCCTTGTGCGCCGCATTCGCACCCGCCACCAGTCCCTGCGCCGCGGCTTCCTCATATCCTGTCGTCCCGTTGATCTGCCCCGCGAGGAAGAGTCCCGGCACATCCTTGAGTTCGAGCGTCGTTCGCAAGGCGCGCGGATCAACGTAGTCATATTCGATGGCATAGCCCGGCTGAAGGATTTCCACCGCCTCCAGGCCGCGAATCGACCGGACATAAGCCTCCTGCACATCCAAGGGAAGCGAGGTCGAAATGCCGTTGGGATAGACGGTATCGTCGTCGATCCCTTCCGGCTCCAGGAAAATCTGGTGCGACGGCTTATCGGAAAACCGCACCACCTTATCCTCGATCGAGGGGCAATAGCGCGGACCGACGCCGGCGATATGTCCGCCATACATCGCAGACCGATCAAGGTTCTTCCGGATGATCTCATGCGTCTGTTCATTGGTATGAGTGATACCGCAGGCGACCTGCGGCGCCGACGGCCGTCGGTTCAGGAAGGAGAACATGACCGGCACATCGTCTCCGGGCTGCCTTTCCAGGATGCTCCAGTTGATCGTTTTTCCGTTGAGGCGCGGTGGTGTACCGGTCTTCAACCGTCCCATGGGAAGCCCGAAGCCGTAGAGACGTTCAGCGAGCGCGAGCGAAGGCCTGTCCCCCATACGCCCACCCGGACGCGACACGTCGCCAATATGGATCAACCCGTTCAGAAAAGTTCCGGTCGTGAGTACGACGGATACCGCACGAATCTCTGCACCATCTGCGAGCACGACCCCGGCCACCGCGTCCCCCTCGAGGAGAAGGTCCGAAACCTCGGCCTCCAAGATTTGCAGATTTGGCGTGCTTTCCAGTTCCGAAAGCATCTCGCGGCGATAGATTTTGCGATCGGCCTGCGCCCGTGGCCCCTGAACGGCCGGACCCTTCCGACGGTTCAGCAGACGGAACTGGATCCCGGCCTTGTCGGCAATCCGCCCCATGACGCCGTCGAGCGCGTCGATCTCGCGCACGAGATGGCCCTTGCCCAGCCCGCCGATCGCCGGATTGCAGGACATGACGCCGATCCCGTCCCGGCGCAGCGTAACAAGGGCGGTACGGGCGCCCGCCCGCGCCGCCGCCGCCGCGGCGTCGGACCCGGCATGGCCACCGCCCACGACGACAACATCGAAATCGCTATGTTTCACGTGAAACACTCCCGGCGTTCCCATTCATTTTCCGATACAGAAACTGGAGAAGATTTCCCCCAGAACCGTTTCCACATCTATCCGGCCAACAAGGCAATTGAGGCTGTGGACCACCTTTCGCAACTCTTCCGCTGCGATCTCAGTCCTGTCCGCGCCGATCAATACCTCATTTCGCGCCGATTCCAAAGAGGCCATTGCCTCCTTCATCGCGATCTTGTGGCGGTCGCGGATGGCCGACGAGGCGGACAGGGCGCGCGACGATAAAATCCCGGAGATATGACTCACCATCCGGTCGATCCCCTGCCCCGTTTTTCCGGAAACCGACAGATCATCCTGACCGGTGTCATCCTTCCCGACGAGAACCAGGTCGTCAGGTTCCGGCCGCATCTCCGGCACAGCGCCGGCATGAGGCAGGAGGATGACCCGGAGGTCGGCCTGCTGCGCACGACTGCGGGCGCGTTCGATGCCGATGGCCTCCACCGCATCCTCGGTCTCCCGCAGGCCGGCGGTGTCAAGCAGTGTCACCGGCAATCCACCAAGTTCCATCCGCACCTCTATGACGTCGCGCGTTGTTCCCGCAACTTCCGAGGTGATTGCCGCTTCACGCCCCGCCAAGGCATTCAAAAGCGTAGACTTTCCTGCGTTTGGCGGTCCAACGATCGCGACCTCGAAGCCATCGCGGATCCGTTCGGACATCGCCGCACCCGCGAGTTCGGTTTCCAATTCGATCATCACTTCCGCGATCAGTACCAGCACCTCTGGCGAGACGTCACTCGGCACCTCTTCATCCGCGAAATCTATCGTGGCTTCGAGCAAGGCCGCAGAGCGAACGAGCGCGTGCCGCCACCGCTCCACCTTCTCACCGAGGGCACCGGAAAACACCCTCAGCGCCTGGCGCCTTTGCGCTTCCGTCTCCGCCTCGATGAGGTCGGCAAGCCCCTCCACCTGAGCAAGATCGAGACGGTCGTTCTCAAGCGCGCGGCGGGTGAACTCTCCCGGATCGGCCATGCGAAGCCCATCAATCTTCGCCAGGGTGCGCAGGACCGCGTTGACGATGGCGACGGAGCCATGGAGTTGAAGCTCCGCGCTTTCTTCTCCCGTGAAAGACGCCCCTTTTTCGAAGCAGATCACCAGCGCCTCGTCAAGAACACCACCCTCGCGATCCTTCAGGAGCCGAAGCGCGGCCCGTCGCGCCGGGGGGACGTCGCCTGCCAGGATTTCAACAGCCCAAAACGCAAGCGGCCCGGAAATCCGGACCACTGCAACACCCGCCTTGCCGCGGGCGGACGCCAGGGCGTAGATCGTATCCACAGGTTTAACCTATTGATAATGTGAAAATCAGGCGTTCATCGAGTCGAAGAACTCGGCGTTCGTTTTCGTCTGTTTCAGCTTGGAGATCAAGAACTCGATCGCATCCGTCGTGCCCATCGGGTTGAGGATGCGGCGCAGGACATAGGTTTTCTGGAGGTCCTTCGGATCGACAAGGAGATCCTCCTTCCGCGTCCCGGACTTAAGAATGTCCATCGCCGGGAAGACACGTTTGTCCGCGACCTTGCGATCGAGCACGATCTCGGAGTTGCCCGTGCCCTTGAATTCTTCGAAGATCACCTCGTCCATCCGGGAGCCGGTGTCGATCAGCGCGGTCGCGATGATGGTGAGCGAGCCGCCTTCCTCGACGTTCCTGGCCGCACCGAAGAATCGCTTCGGACGCTGGAGCGCGTTGGCATCGACGCCGCCGGTCAGGACCTTCCCGGAAGAAGGCACGACCGTGTTGAAGGCGCGCCCGAGGCGCGTGATAGAGTCGAGCAGGATGACGACGTCGCGCTTGTGCTCGACCAGGCGCTTCGCCTTTTCGATCACCATTTCGGACACGGCAACGTGACGCTGCGCCGGCTCATCGAAGGTGGAGGAGACAACCTCCCCCTTCACCGAACGCTGCATGTCGGTCACCTCTTCGGGTCGTTCGTCGATCAACAGGACGATGAGATAGCACTCGGGATGATTTTTCTCGATCGAATGCGCGATATTCTGGAGCAGAACCGTTTTGCCGGTGCGCGGCGGTGCGACGATGAGCGACCTCTGACCCTTCCCGATCGGCGCGACGAGGTCGATGATCCGGGCCGAGCGGTCCTTGATCGTCGGGTCCTCGATCTCCATTTTCAGGCGCTCGTTCGGGTAGAGCGGCGTCAGGTTGTCGAAGGCGATCTTGTGACGCGCCTTCTCCGGTTCCTCGAAGTTGATCTGCGTCACCTTGGTGATCGCGAAATAACGCTCGTTGTCGCCCGGCGCGTGCATCACGCCCTCGACGGTATCTCCGGTGCGCAGCCCGTACTGGCGGATCACATCGGGCGAGACATAGATGTCGTCGGGACCGGGAAGATAGTTCGCCTCGGGAGAGCGCAGGAAGCCGAACCCGTCCTGGAGGACCTCGAGCACCCCGTCGCCAGAGATCTCCCAGCCTTCATCCGCGCGTTCGCGGAGGATCTGGAACATCATCTCGCCCTTGCGCATGGTCGAGGCGTTTTCGATTTCGAGATCCTCGGCCATGGCGAGAAGTGCCTTGGGGCTTTGGGCTTTCAGGTCGGCAAGGTTCAGGGCATCTGTCATGGAAAATCCGTGGTGACCGGCGAGATAGGCGGTCGGGCTGTGAAATGTCGCTGGAGAATCCCTCTGGCCGGACGGCGGGGATTTGCGCCTAGATAGGAGCGGTAGCTCCCGGAGTCAATCTTTCTCAGAAAGGTTTAGCGATAATCATGATCACGATGACGATCAGGAGAAGCGTCGGAAATTCGTTCATCATGCGATATTGGCGGCCGGTGCGGGTGTTTTTCCCTTCCACGAAATCCTTGCGGCGCAGGGCGAGCCACATGTGAAACCAGGTCATCGCGATCACGGAAGCGGCCTTGATCCAGCTCCAGCCGGCGCTCCAGTCGACCACGCCAGGCGTGAAGACAAGGCAGAGGCCGAAGATCCAGGTGGAGATCAGCGCCGGATTCATGATGAGTTTCAGCAGCTTCCTTTCCATGTCCTGAAACAGGAGGTCGGTTTCGCTGCCTTTTTCGACGCTTTCCGTGTGCCGGACGAAGAGGCGGGGGAGGTAGAAGATCCCGGCCATCCAGGCGACGATCGAGATCACATGGAAAGATTTCGTCCAAAGATATGCGTCGGCCAGGAAATTGCCCATCGGAGCCCTCGTCGTTACTGGACCCCTTCATAAAAGATAAAAAAGAAAAGAAAAGATGATGTATTTGTAGGGACTGTGGAAACTGGGGATTAATGCCTTATCCACGATCTTTTCCCGCGTGGATAGTTGGAAAGAATCTCGTCCACATTTGGGGATGATATATTTTTCCCCTTTAAAAACATGAATTTATTATCTTCATCTCGCCGGTGAACCTGTTGACGGACGCCCTGTGTCGCGGGAGAAGCGTACTTTCCCGTCACAGTCCGGGTTTCTTTTCCCCGGAGGACAAAGGGCAGGTGATTTCCGTGGGAGCGCTCTGTTATCCCAAGGCGGGAGGGGGTGTGCGGTTCACCCTCCGGAGATCAACGGAAACACACAGGAGTTTTCAACAGCACCATGAACAGCCGGCCCGTTCTTGTCCTCGCTTCCGGTTCGCAGATCCGTCAGCAGCTCCTGCGTAATGCGGGCGTGCCCTTCGAGGTGAGCGTCGCTAGGATCGACGAAGAGAGCGTCAGGAGTGCCCTTCTGGGCGAGGGTGCGCGCCCGCGGGAGGTCGCGGACGCGCTTGCGGAGGGCAAGGCGCGCAAGGTCTCCTTGAAGAGGCCGGAGGCGATGGTGATCGGCTGCGATCAGGTGCTTTCCTTCGAGGGGGAGCTGGTGTCGAAGGCGGAGAGCCCGGAGGAAGCCCGCGCGCTTCTGTCGCGGATGCGGGGCGAGCGCCACAAGCTCCTTTCCGCGGTTGTCCTCTATGAGAACGGGGAGCCGAAATGGCGCCACGTCGGGGAGGCCCGGCTCGAAATGAACGATGTATCCGATGCCTATCTCGACGCCTATCTCGCGCGGAACTGGGACAGTGTCCGGGATGCAGTCGGGTGCTACAAGCTCGAGGAAGAGGGCGTGCGCCTGTTTTCGCGCATCGACGGCGACTACTTCACGGTCCTGGGTTTGCCCCTGCTTCCGCTTCTGGCATATCTGTCGCTGAGGGGGGTGATAGCATCATGAGTGGGAAAATTCCTTTGGCAGGCGTGATCGGTGCGCCGGTGGGGCACAGCAAGTCGCCGAAGCTGCACGGATACTGGCTGAAGCGCTACGGCATCGACGGGTATTACGTTCCGCTCGAGATCGCGCAGGCGGATCTCGCGGAAGCGCTCAGGATGCTGCCGAAGCTCGGTTTCGTCGGCGCGAACGTGACGATCCCGCACAAGGAATCCGTCCTCGGCCTCGCCGATATCGTGACCGACCGCGCGGCGCTGATCGGGGCGGCGAACACGTTGATCTTCCGGCCGGACGGCAAGCTCCATGCGGACAACACGGACGGGTACGGGTTCGTGGAAAACCTGCGCAGCGGCGCCGAGTGGGATCCGAAGGCGGGGCCCGCGGTGGTGCTCGGCGCGGGTGGTGCGGCGCGGGCCGTGATCGCCTCGCTTCTCGAGGTCGGCGTGCCCGAGATCCGGCTCGCCAACCGCACGCGTGCGCGTTCGGACGTGCTCCGCGCGGAATTCGGGACGCGGATCTCCGTGTCGGAATGGATCAACGCCGGCGACATGATGGAGGGCGCGCGCACGGTGGTGAACACAACCTCCCTCGGCATGGTGGGTCAGCCGGAACTGAACGTGTCGCTCGCGCGGCTGAGCGCGAAGGCGGTGGTGACCGACATCGTCTATACGCCGCTGCGCACCGCTTTTCTGGAACGGGCGGCGGAGGTCGGCTGTCAGACGGTGGACGGGCTCGGCATGTTGCTGCACCAGGCCGTGCCGGGGTTCGAACGGTGGTTCGGAACGCGCCCGGCGGTCGATGATGCGACGCGCAACCATATCCTGAGCGTATGACCCGGCCCTTCGTCATAGGCCTGACCGGCTCCATCGGAATGGGCAAGAGCACCACGGCGCAGTTCTTTGCCGACGAAGGTGTGCCGGTCTGGGATGCGGATGCGGCGGTGGCCCGTCTTTATGATGCGGGGGGTGCGGCCGTGGCGCCGATCGCGGCGCGCTTTGCTGATGCGATTGAGCGGGACACGGTGTCGAAAGAGCGTCTCAAGGAATTGATCGCCGCGGATCCCGGTATCCTGGCGGAGATCGAGAAGATCGTGCATCCGCTCGTCGCCGCGGATCGGCGGGCGTTCATCGCCCGCGCCGAGGTACCCGTCGTGCTGGTGGACATCCCGCTCCTGTTCGAAACCGGGGGAGAAAAAGCGGTCGATGCTGTCGTGGTCGTGTCCGTGGATGCCGCGACACAGCGGTCCCGCGTGCTCGCCCGTCCCGGCATGACCGACGCCCGGTTCGAAGCCATTCTCGCACGGCAGATGCCGGATGAGGAAAAGCGCGCGCGCGCGGATTTCGTGATCACGACCTCGTCTCTTGAAGCCGCGCACGCACAGGTGCAGGATGTGCTCTCACAAATCAGGAGCAGATTGCAAGATGCGTGAGATCGTCCTCGATACGGAAACCACCGGCTTCGACCCGTTCAGCGGCGACCGCCTCGTCGAGATCGGGGCGATCGAGCTGGTGAACCACATGCCGACGGGGCGGACCTATCACCAATATATCCATCCCGACCGATTCATGCCGGACGAGGCCTTCGGCGTGCATGGTATCGGTTGCGACCTGCTGCAAAATCCACGCCCGCCGAGGGAGGGGGAGGTGATCCTGAAGGACAAGCCCTTCTTCAAGGCGGTCGGACAGGCCTTTCTCGATTTCATCGGCACGGATTCGAAACTCGTCATCCACAACGCGAGCTTCGACATGAAATTCCTCAATGCCGAATTGAAATGGATCGGCCTGCCAGAGATTCCCTTCGTCCGCGCGGTCGATACGCTCGCCATGGCACGGCAGAAATTTCCCGGATCGCCGGCGACGCTGGATGCGCTTTGCCGGCGGTTCAACATCGACAATTCCGCGCGCACCTTGCACGGGGCGCTGCTCGATTCCGAAATTCTCGCGGAGGTCTATCTCGAGCTGATCGGCGGGCGGCAGCCCGATCTTGTGTTGGCGCCGGTGAAAAGCGGCACGTCGGGCACGAGCGCGGCTTCGGCTGAAAACTGGCGGCCGACACGCCGGCCGGCACCGCTGCCGCCAAGGATCACGGAAGAAGAAGCCGCCGCCCATGCGGCTTTTGTGGAGACCTTGGGCGACGGCGCAATCTGGAAGAAATATTCGGAAGCGTGAGCCTCAGTTCGTGGTTGCCGTCGCCTTTTGCGCCTCGGCGCGGCGCAGCAGATCCTGACGGTAGAGCTGGACCCAGTCGATATTGTCGAGGTTGAGCGGCGGGAAACCGCCGTCGCGGGTGATGTCATGCACGACCCGGCGCAGGAACGGGAACAGCATCCGGGGGCATTCGATCATCAGGAAGGGGTGCATCTGTTCGTCGGGCACGTTCTCGATATGGAAGACACCGACATAGTCCAGTTCGAGGATGAAGATCGTCTGATCCCCGCTCTCGGTCTTGCTTTCCACCTTCACCCGCGTGCCGACCTCGAACTGGTTCGCGTCGTCGCGCTTCTTCGCGTCGAGCGCGACCTGGACGGAGATGTTCGGGCGTCCTTCGACCTTGAGCCCCTTCTGGGCGAGGATGTTTTCGAAAGACATGTCCCGGATGAACTGGCCGAGAGTCTGCATCTTCACCGGCGCGGGCTGTGCCGTGGCGTCGGGCGGGGTCTGGGTTTCGCCGTTTTCGGCCATCTGTTCTGTCCTTGAAATTTGGAAGTCGTGGCTTTGTATCAGACCGCCCGCAGCGTCTCAATGGCGAGTCCAGCCTGACTGGCCGGGATTTTCGGGCCGCTGTGGATCGACCTCTTCCCATTCGCCCTCGATGGTGCTGGACCCCTGTGCCTCGTCCGGGAACGGACCGGAACGCCGATACTGTGCGCTGGCTCCTCCGACGGTGAAGCGCTCGACCGTCACCCGCTTGCGCAGCTCGCGCAGGACGAGATTGCGAAAGGCCGGGACAAGAAGGAGAAACCCGAGGCTGTCGGTGAAGAACCCCGGTGTCAGAAGGAGCGCACCCGAGAACAGGATCATCGCGCCATGGGCGAGCGGTTCGCTCGGATCGTTCAGTTCATTGAGCGACCGGCGCAGTTGCGAGAGCGCGAGCGCGCCCTGTTGTCGCACGAGCCAGGTTCCGAGAAACGCCGTCACGATCACGATCGCGAGCGTCGGCCACAACCCGATCAGCCCGCCCACCTGTATGAACAGCGCGATCTCGATGATCGGAACCGCGACGAAGAGTGCGAAAAGCCACATGGGATCTCCTGTTTTCTTTACGGCCGCGCTGGTAGACTTGGCGACCACGGTCACCTACATAAGAACGCGAAACAGCTTTTGCCACGTTCCACGGAGACGAAGCGCCGATGGGTAATTCCCTTCTTTCCATTCTGGTCCTTGCCGGGATCGCCATTTTTCTGATCCTGCGCCTGCGCAGCGTTCTCGGAACCCGTGAAGGATTCGAGAAGCCGCGGGTGGAGGTGTCAGACCAGGTGCCGGAGCCGAACCGGGCGCGGCGCGACTTCGAGGTGATCGAGGGCGGCGCCGATCACGACATCATCGACAATGTCGAACCGGGCACCCGCGCCGCGGAGAACCTCGCGGCGATCAAACGCGTCGAACCGGGTTTTTCAGTGACCGAATTTCTGTCGGGCGCACGGGGTGCCTATGAAATGATCCTCATGGCCTTCGAACATGACAATCTCGACAGTGTGCGCGATTTCCTGTCCGACGATGTCTACGACGCTTTCGCGGAGGTCGTCGCCCAGCGTCAGGAGGCGGGTCTGACCATCGACAGCCAGTTCATCGGCATGCGGGAGATCCAGATCATCGACGCCGATTTCGACCGCGCGAGCGATGAGGCGGAGATCAAGGTTCGTTTCGTTGGGGAGACGACCTCGGTCGTGCGCAATTCCGACGGGGCGATCGTCGAGGGAGATCCCAACGAGATCAAGCGCCAGAAGGATATCTGGACCTTCGCCCGCATGGTCGGGACGAACGACCCGAACTGGCAGCTCGTCGCCACCGGTGCGTGATGCGCGCGCGGCTCGCTGTCGCCTTGCTGGCGGGCTGTCTCGCCTCCGGTGCGCAGGCTGCCTCTGAGGACGCCACCGTGAAGGTTCTTGCCTTTTCCGATCTGGCCGGATGGGCCGCGGACGATCATGCCGCGGCTCTTTCGGTCTTTTCCCAGACCTGCGATCTCATCAAGGGGCGCGAATGGCCGCAACTTTGCGCGCTGGCGCAGCAGGTCCCGGATGCACGTGCCTTCTTCGAGCTCTTCTTTCGTCCGGTCCTGATCGAGGACGGGGCGCCGATGCTCTTCACCGGCTATTTCGAGCCGGAGATTGCGGGCGCGCGGCAACGGGACGAACGTTTCCGCTATCCGGTCTACCGCCTGCCGTCCGACATCGTCTCCGGCACGCCCTATCTTACACGCAGGGATATCACCGAAGGCGCGCTCGACGGGCGCGATCTCGAGATCGCCTGGGTGGACGATCCGGTGGATCTGTTCTTTCTCCAGGTGCAGGGCTCCGGCCGCATCCGGCTTGCGGATGGCTCGACCATCCGCATCGGCTATGCCGGCCATAACGGCTACGAATACCGCTCCATCGGGCAGGAGCTGATCCGGCGTGGGATCTATGACGCGCATCAGGTCTCCGCAAAGGTCATCCGCAACTGGGTGCGCCGCAATCCCGGCGACGGTCTGGAGCTGCTGAACGTCAACCAGTCCTATGTCTTCTTCCGCGAATTGCCGCGTCTCGCCTCCGACAAGGGGCCGATCGGCGCCATGCACCGCTCTATCACCACGCTGCGGTCCATTGCGGTCGATCCGTCCTTCGTCCCGCTCGGAGCCCCGGTCTGGATCGAAAAGGAGGGCAAGGCACCGATGCGCCGGCTGATGATCGCGCAGGACACCGGCTCCGCGATCAAGGGCGCGCAGAGGGCGGATATCTTCTACGGCACGGGGGATGCCGCGGGCGATGCGGCAGGACAGGTGCGCGACCCCGGACGGATGCTCGTTTTCCTGCCCATCCAGCTTGCCTATGCGCTCGTGGAGCGCGCGGAGGGATGAGCCGCCGCGGGAGGAAGAAGGGGCTTTCCGACGAGGATCGCGATCTCTGGGACAGGGTACGTCAGACGGCGCGGCCGCTGCGCCCGACGCGCATGGATCCTCTTGCCGTCAAAGCGCCGCCCCCTGAGGAAAAGGGCGCACCGAACAGGCAGCCTGTCGAGCGTTTCGACTTGGAGATCGGCAAGTCCTCTCCGACACGCTCAGAGGCTCATGATCTCGTCCCTTCCCTCTCCGATCGCCTCTCGGCCGCGCCGCTCCGGATGGACCGCAAGCAGTTCGGCAAGATGCGCAAGGGCAAGCTCGCGCCCGAAGCGCGGATCGACCTGCATGGCATGACCCTGGCGCAGGCCCATCCCGCGCTCACCGGCTTCATCCTGAAATCCTGGGCGATGGACCGGCGGCTCGTGCTCGTGATCACCGGCAAGGGCAAGCATCGCGACGACGAAGGCCCGATCCCCGTGCGCAAAGGGGTGCTGAAACACCAGGTGCCGCATTGGCTGCACAGCTCGCCCCTGCGCGAAGCCGTGCTTCAGGTGACCGAGGCGCATCTGAAACACGGTGGCGCAGGGGCGTATTACGTCTATCTGCGCCGCCGGAAGTGACGGCGCAGTTTCACGTGAAACCGTTCAGAGCATGTAGCGGCTGACGTCCGTGGCTTTCGCCATCTCGTCGACATGGGCATGGACATAGGCCGCATCCACCGTGATCTTTTCGCCGGGTGTGTCGGGCGCGGCGAAGGACAGTTCCTCGAACACCCGTTCCATGATCGTGTAGAGGCGGCGGGCGCCGATATTCTCGATGGAGGTGTTCACGTCGGCGGCGAGCTTCGCGATGGCGGCGATCCCGTCCTCGGTGAAATCCACCTCGACCTCTTCCGTCTTCATCAGCGCGGTATATTGCCGGGTCAGCGCATTGTCGGTTTCCGTCAGGATCCGGACGAAGTCGCCCTCTTCGAGCGCGCGCAGTTCGACACGGATCGGCAGGCGGCCCTGGAGTTCCGGCAAAAGATCGGACGGCTTCGCGATATGGAAGGCGCCCGAGGCGATGAACAGGATGTGGTCGGTTTTCACCGGCCCGTATTTCGTCGAGACGGTGGTGCCTTCGATCAGCGGCAGCAGGTCGCGCTGCACGCCTTCGCGGGAGACGTCGCCGCCGCGGGCCTCCTGCCGTGCGCAGACCTTGTCGATCTCGTCGATGAACACGATGCCGTTTTCTTGCACCGCGGTGAGCGCGGTGCGGTTCACCGTTTCGTCGTCGAGCAGCTTGTCGGCCTCCTCGCCGATCAGGACGTCATAGCTTTCCGCGACCGTCATCTTCTTCTTGACCGTCCGGCCGCCGAACGCCTTGCCGAAGATATCGCCGAGATTCATCATCCCGCCCATCTGCGGCTGCCCCGGCACCTCGAACATGCCCATCGGCGAGGCGCTTTCCTGGATCTCGAGTTCGATCACCGTGCCGTCGAGTTCGCCCGCGCGGAGCTTTCTGCGGAACATCTCGCGCGTCTGCTCGCGCGCATCGCGGCCGGCGATGGCCTCGATCACCCGTTCCTCGGCGGCACCCTGGGCGCGCGCCTTCACCTCGTCGCGCATGTAGTCGCGGGTCTGCGAAATTGCCGTGTCCACGAGATCGCGCACGATTTGTTCCACGTCGCGGCCGACATAGCCGACCTCGGTGAATTTCGTCGCTTCGACCTTCACGAAGGGCGCCCGCGCGAGTTTCGCGAGGCGGCGGGAGATCTCCGTCTTGCCGACGCCGGTCGGGCCGATCATGAGGATGTTCTTCGGATAGACCTCGTCGCGGAGATCGTCCGATAGCTGCTTGCGCCTCCAGCGGTTGCGCAGTGCGACCGCGACCGCGCGCTTGGCGTCCTTCTGGCCGATGATGTAGCGGTCCAGTTCGGACACGATTTCGCGGGGAGTGAGATCAGTCATTTGGAAATCTTCTCGACCGTCAGGTTGCCGTTGGTATAGACGCAAATGTCGGAGGCGATGGCCATCGCCTTGCGCGCGACGGTTTCCGCGTCGTGTTCCGTTTCCATGAGGCCCCGCGCGGCGGCGAGGGCGAAATTTCCGCCCGATCCGATCGCCGCGATATCATGCTCGGGTTCGAGCACGTCGCCCGCCCCCGTCACGACGAGAAGCGTGTCGCCATCGGTGACGATCAGCATGGCCTCGAGCTTCGAAAGATACTTGTCGGTGCGCCAGTCCTTTGCCAGCTCGACACAGGCGCGGGCAAGCTGGCCGGGCGTCGCCTCCAGCTTTGCCTCGAGCCGTTCGAGAAGCGTGAAGGCGTCCGCCGTCGAGCCCGCGAAACCGCAGACCACGTCGTGCCCGCCCGGCGACAGCCGCCGCACCTTTCGCGCGGTGCCCTTGATCACGGTCTGGCCGAGACTCACCTGTCCGTCGCCCGCGACCACGACCTCGCCGCCGCGTCGCACGCCGATGATCGTGGTGCCATGCCAGCCGGGGAATTCTTCTTTCGCCATGAACATTCCTTTCGTTCGCCTCTATATGAGGCACGGCCTCTGGGGCTGCAAGTTCGCTCACGAAAAAGGGCGCCCGAGGGCGCCCGAATTCATTGGGTTTTGACGATCTTACGCTTCTTCGGCGATCCAGTTCGCAAGCGCCGCCTTGGGCGCTGCGCCGATCTTGTTGGAGACGACTTCGCCGCCCTTGAACATGAAGAGCGCGGGAATGGACCGCACTCCGAATTGAGCAGGCGAATTGGGGTTTTCGTCCACGTTCACCTTCACGATCTTGACCTTGCCGTCGTATTCGTCCGCCAGCTCCTCGAGCGATGGGCCGATCTGCTTGCACGGGCCGCACCATTCGGCCCAGAAATCGACGACCACGGGGATGTCGGAGTTGAGCACTTCGTCGGCGAATGTATCGTCGGACACTTTCACGGTAGCCATGGGGTTCTCCTGATGTCTGAACTTGGGGGAAAACCTATGGCGTGACCGTCCGAGGGTCAAGATGTGGCGGTGGATTGCAAGGCGGCCCTCACGATATCGGAAGGCACGGGACAGAGCGTCGCCGTTCTGGTCCAGAGGATCGCGGTCTCGATCCGGCGGCCGGGATAGATCTCCGCGACCGCTGCCGCATAGGCCCCGAGCTGACGCAGGAGCCCCTCCGGGATGTCCTCGACCCTTTCCGGGATCACCGTGTTGGACTTGTAATCGACGATCTGCACGCAATCGGGTGTCACGATCAGTCGGTCGATGATCCCGTGAATGATGCGACCCCCGAGCCGTCCGCTGAAAGGCACCTCGGCCAGCGATTTCGAACCGAAGACCTCCCAGGGATAGTGGCCGGAAATCACCCGCTGCGCCTCGTCGAGAAGGGCGGGAAGCTCCTCCTCGAGAACGCCATCCTCGCCGGTGTCGAGGACGAAGCGGGCGACCTCCTCCATCTTCTCCGGCGGTACACCGGGAAGCAGTTCGATCAGCCGGTGAAGCTGTCGGCCGCGCCGCATGGCGCTGTCCTTGTCAAGCAGCCCCTCCTCCCCTGGCAGCGCCTTTGCGCCGCCGAGATCGGAGGGCGTGAGCGGAAGCTCCGCCACCGGCGGCAAGGGAGCGGGACGGCGCGCCCAGTCCGGAAGCGTTTCGGGACGGGCGGCCGCGGTGGCGGCGACGGGCCTCGGGTCCGGCCAGTCGCCATAGGAAAACCGGAGACCCTCCGTCCCTCCGAAATCGGTGCGCTCGGCCGGAAGGGTTTCAAGCCCGCGCCGCACGAGATTGTACCAGCTATCCGGCTCCCGCTTGTCCTCACCCGCGCCGCAGACCACGAGCCATTTCTCCGCCCGCGTCATCGCGACGTAGAGAAGCCGCCGGTCTTCTTCGAGATCGGCCTCCCTGATCCGGCTCAGGCTCTGTTTCAGCCGGTCGGAACGCTGTTCCTTCTGCCCTTTCCAAACGAGGCGTCCGGCGTCCATCTCGACGAATTGCTCGCGCGTCTCGCGCAGGGATTTCAGCGTATCGGGAAGGATGACGATCGGTGCCTCGAGTCCCTTCGAGCCGTGCGCAGTCATCACCCGCACGAGGTTCGAGTTCTCGTCCAGAACCCGCTTGAGCTGCACCTCCTGCGCCTCGAGCCAGGCGATGAAGCCGGTGAGGCTTGGCGTTTCCGTGGTCTCGTAGCTGCGCGCCTGATACAGCAGCGCGTCGATGCCGTCCTCCGCCTCATTGCCGAGCCTGGCGAGGAGCTTGCGCCGGCCGTCATGGCGGATGAGCATGCGCTCGATCAGGTCGTAGGGCCGCAGAAAATCGGAGACCTGCCGGAGATCGTCGAGCACCGCATAGGTCTCCGGCCATTCGGCACGTCGCTCGTAGAGGGCGCGCCAGAGTGTGATCGTCGTGCGGCCATGGGCGAGGCGGTAGAGATCGCGCTCCGACCAGTTGAACAGCGGGGAGCGGAGAACCTCGGCAAGCGCCAGGTCGTCGTCCTGAAGCGAGAGGAAGGCGAGCAGCGCGCGAATGTCCTTAACGGCGAGCTCGTCGCCCAGCGTCAGGCGGTCCGCGCCGGCTACGGGAATCCGGGCCGGATGGCTCTTGAGACTGCGCAGGATCCGCCCGAAAAGCTCCGACCGGCTGCGCACGAGGATCATGATGTCGCCGGGCTCTATCGGCCGGCCGGTGCCGTCCCGATCCGGAATCGCACCGTTTTGCAGAAGGTCCGCGACGAAATCCGCGACGCTTTTCGCGAGACGTGCGGAGTGATGTTCGGGGGTGACGATGTCGACCGGATTCTGCCAGTCCTCAGGGTCCTTCTCCGTCGGCTCCGGCTCGATCAGGGACCACAGATCGACGCGACCCGGAATGTCGTCGAAAAAGGCGATATGCTCGGTGGCGCCGCCGACGCCGACACCGGCGCTTTCCGCAAAGACCGCATCCGTCGCCTGGAGAATGGCGCGGGAGGAGCGGAAGGAATGCCGGAGCGACAGGTCCTGCAAGGGCTGACCGACCGCCTCGAGCCGTGCGCCGAAATGCGCCTTCATCTCGTCGAAGGCCTCGGGTGCCGCGCCCTGGAAGGAATAGATCGACTGCTTGTGGTCGCCGACGACGAAGATCGTGCGCGTGACGCCGGGCCGGGCGCCCTCCCCCGCGGTGAACTCACCGGCGAGAAGCTGTACGACACGCCACTGGTCCGGGCTTGTGTCCTGCGCTTCGTCGACGAGAATATGGTCGATGCCGCCGTCAAGCCGGTAGAGCACCCAATCCGACACGTTCGAGATCGAGAGGAGGTCGCGGGCGCGGCGGATCATGTCGTCGAAGTCGAGCAGCCCGAGCCGCGCCTTGCGCTCGAGATAGGGCGGGAGGATCGCCTGCGCGAGGCGGTGGAGCGCGTGCGTGCGCTGCGCATCGTGAAGATCGAAGAGGCGGGGCCGGACCGCCTCGATCCGCGCCATGAACTCCTCGAGCGGGCGCAAAACCTCCGGATGCGCCTCTCGCAGGGCCTTGGCAGGCACGCCGCCATGCCGCGCGCCGAATTTCGAGCCATGGGGCGCGGTTTTCGAGTCCTCCTTGAACAGGAGTGTTTCGCAGCAGGCGGCGACCAGCGCCAGATCGGGCGCGGAACCGGCCCAGTTGCGCAACTGCGCGGCGAGTTTCCGGTCCGTCGCGCCGGAGGTGTCGAGAAGCGTGGCGACGGTTGAAAACATCTCCCGCTCTCCGCCGAGAAACACCTCGTAGAGCAGCCCCGCCTCGTCATAGCCTTCGGGCAGATCGAACCAGTTCCAGATTTCCGCCGGCGTCTTCGCCGGCAGGAAGCTGTCGCGCCTGGCGACAATCGACAGGGCAAGCGCGGTCAGATCGAGGTCGTTGACATAAAGCGCCGCGGCGTCGATCACCTCGCGCTGCGGGCCGAGGGCCAGCTCCTCCACAATGTCGGAGATCATGCGGCGGGACTGGCGTTCGTCGAGCTCGGTGAATTGCGGCGACACGCCGGCCTCGAGCGGAAAGCGGCGCAGGAGGGCGCTGCAAAACGAATGGATCGTCTGGATCTTCAGCCCGCCGGGTGTCTCGATGGCACGGGCGAAGAGCGTGCGGGCATGTCGCAAGGTCTCCGGTTCGAGTGTCTTGTCGGGGGCGAGCGCGGTGAGTTCCGCCCGCAAATCGGCATCGGGCAGCATGGCCCATGCACCGAGCCGCGCGAAAAGCCGGTTCTGCATCTCCGCCGCTGCCGCTTTCGTGTAGGTGAGGCAGAGGATGTGCTGCGGGTGCGTGCCGTCGAGCAGAAGCCGCGCCACGCGGTCTGTCAGAACCTTTGTCTTGCCCGATCCCGCGTTGGCCGAGAGCCATGTCGACATGTCGGGCCGCGCGGCCATGAATTGCCGCCTGGTCGCGTCGTCCATCGTCATTCGAGATCCTCCGGCACCGGATCGTCCGCTTCCGACCATTCGCCATAGCGTGCCAGATGATCGAAATCGCCGGGATAGTTCACCCTTGCCATCATCCGGCGCGAACTGTAGCCCCGCGCCGGATCGTCGTAGTTCCCCACAAGCTCCCGCAACTGCTCGGTGACCCGGCGGATATCCTCCGTTTCGAGCGGGATCGCGGTTTCCTTGAGACGCGTGTCGAGGCCGAGATAACAGACTTCCGACACGCGCCCCTCGGGCAGCGCCTCGAACCGCCCCGCCTCGAGCATTGCGGCTTCGAGCAGGAGCTGGACGGCGAACACCCGCGTCTGCTGTTCGCTGGGCGGCGAACCGGATTTGTAATCGTAGATCGCGAAGGTTCCGTCCGACTTCCGGTCGATCCGGTCCGCCTTGCCGGTGAGGGAGAAATCGACCTCGGGAAAATGCATCGCGCCCGAAACTTCCAGTTTCTCGGGTGTCCCGGTCTCGAGCCTTGCCCGCTCACGGCGCACCAGTTCTCCCGCGATCCGCCGGATCCGCCCGAGCCAGACACGGCGGGCGGCGGGCCAGGCGACTTCCTTCTCGAGCACATGCTCGGCTGTGGCAAGAAGGCGGGCGAGCCCCTCCTCGAAGGTTTCTTCCCGCAGGGTCGTCAGATAGGCCTCCATGATGGCATGGAGCGCCGTGCCGCGCTCACGTACATCCGGATCGCGGCTCAGCGCGTCGAGTTTGTCGAGGCGCAGGATGCGGCTCGCGTAGATTGCGTAGGGATCCCGGATCAGCGTCTCGATCCGGGTGACGGAAAGCTGGCGCGGACGGGCCGCGACCGGGGGGCGGGGGCTCGGGCGCCGCGCGGGTGCGACGGGGGTTTCCGGCATGTCGAGCGTTTCGGCGCGCCTCAGCCAGAGCGCGCCACGCTCGCGCATCCCCGCCAGCGACAGGCGTCCCTCCTCTGACATTCCGGCCATCAGGTTCGTCAGGCGGATGAGCCAGCGCGAGGCCACGGTTTCCGCCTCCGCATCCCGTTTGGCGCGGGTCAGGATCACCTCGCGTGCGCCGATTGCCTGCTGGAAATCGTGGGCGGAGAGCCCGATCCCCTGCTCCGGCGACACCAGGCCGGCCTGCCGTCGCATGTCCCGGCTGAACCATGGATCCTGGCCCGCGGCCTGCGGCCAGACACCTTCGTTGAGCCCGCTCACGATCACGAGATCCGCGTTCAGCGCCCGCGCCTCGAGCGTGCCCCAGATCATCACGCCGGGATGTTTGGGTTCGGGATCGCGCGCGAGACCGCGACCGAGCACGGCCCGGAAGAGATCGGCGAATTCCTGTGTCGTCAGCCGGCCTCCGTGACCGGAGGCGCGTTCGAGATCGGTGAGGATGCGGCGCGCTTCGCGTCCGGCTCCCTGTGCCCAGAGCTCGCGGTCGTCTTCGCCGTGCGGTCCCTTCACAATCCGGCCGGCGACGGCGGAAAGCTGTCTCACATGTGCTGCGATCTCCGTTTCCTGCCCGGTGGCCAGCGTTTCGAGGATCGTGGCGACCCAGTCGGCCCAGATCCCGCGATCCACCGCGTCGTCCTTGCCGCGCCCGGATGTTTCCGCCCATTGCCGCAGGTCGTCGCGCGCGGGAAAGGCCGGTCCCTTGCGACGCAGGTGCACCTCGAGTTCGCGGGTCCAGAGAAGGTGGAAGCCACGTCCCTCCTGCCCCGCCGTCCCCCGCGCGCTCAGCGGATGCTTGAGCAGCACGAGAAGATCTTCGGCAGAAACCGCACGGCCGATGAAGCCGACGACATGCCGCAGCAGACGGCCCGGCGGGGTCTGGTTGAGCGGGATGCCGGCGCTGTCGTCCGGTTCGATCCCCCAGCGGTCGAGCAGCGCGGTCACCCGCCGCGCCAGATCGCGGTCGGGCGTCACAAGGGCCGCGCGCCTGCCGTCCTCCGCCGCCTTGCGCAGGATCAGTGCGACCGCATTGCTTTCGAGCCGCAGATCCGGCGCTTCGAGGAGGGTGACGGCCGCCGTTGCCGCCGCCACGCCTTCGAACTCCGGCCCCTCCTTCATCCACTGGTGCGTGACCGGAGCGGGACGCAGGGCGAGGGAGACGAGCCGGTTTCGGGTCGCATCGGGCGCGACAGCCCCCGACCAGTTTCGCAGCTCGCCGCGTTCCAGGCCGAGACGGCGGACGATCCGCACCGTCCTTTCCTGCGGATGTTCGATGGCGGGGCGGTCTGCCGTGCCATCCCCGGCGATCTGGCGCCATGCGTCAGTGGGCATGTCGAAATCCACGCCGGGCAGGATCACCGCGCCCATCGGCAGGCTGGCGACGAGATCCATGAACCGCGCCGTCGTGCCGCGCGACCCGGTGGATCCGGCGACGAGGATCGGATGATCCGGGGGTGCGCTGCGCCATCGGGTTTCCAGGCGGTCGACGACCATGCGCAGACGGTCTTCCGCACTGGGTTCAAACCCGGCAGAGGGATCGAAATAATTGAAGATGATCGACAGGAAGCGAAGGGATTTTTCCCAGTGGCCGGAGGCGTTCGGCACGTTCAGGTTGCGGATCGTCTCCGGCGCGACCCCCTCGTCCTGCATCTCGGACAGCAGGAGTGCAAGGCTGTCGGCAAGATCGTAGACCGAAGCACGCGTGGCGAATTGCGGTTCGCTTTCGAGGAACCGTGCGACGAGCTGGGCGAGCTCGAGCCGGCGATGAAGACCGTTTGCGGGCAGGGGCAGGTCCATGAACTCGTGGCCGGAGCCGAGGTCGGACAGAAGCCTTACCCGAGGCAGCAGGCGCGTCGTCCCGTCATCGAATGCGGCCAGGATATCGCGTTTCATCCGTGAGGTGTTCACGAAGATCTCCGTGCGGGCGAGCTGTTCGGGTGCCGCCTGCGCGAGACGCGCGAGCAGCCCGCGCTTGATCTCCCGCGGATAATCCACACCGCAGGGCAGGCCGAAGAGATGAGGGGCGTCACCAGGCTCGAACATCAGGCGTCCTTCAGCACGCGTTCCGCGACGGCGATCCCTTCGGGATGGCCGACATCGCACCACTCTCCCGGATAGACCGCGCCGAAGATGCGCTTCGTTTCCAAAAGTCTCTCCCAGACGGTGTTCAGCGAGAAACAGCGCTCTGCGATGTCGTCGAGCGTCGAGGTCCTGAGGATCTGGAGGCCGGTATAGATGGTCTCGCGACCGCGGACCAGATGCCCCTCCGGACCGATGTCGAAGTCGCCCGGCCCCGCGTGGCCATGCGCGTGCGCGTGCGGCACGGTGAGCAGGAGCGCGTCCATTCGGGTCGGATCCCAGGCGGCGGCAAGCACCTCCGCGGCGCGGGGGCCTTTCCACACCGCATCGGTATTCATCGTGAAGACCGCCTCCCCCGTGAACCTGTCGAGCGCGTTCTTCAGGCCGCCGCCGGTCTCGAGAAGCTCCGGCTCGAACACGGTTTCCACGCCCGCGGAGGCGAGATGTGTTGCGAGCTTCTCGGGGAAGTAGTGGAGATTGGCGACGAGGCGTCCGACGCCGGCGAGCTGCGCGATAGCGTGATCGACGAGCGGGCGCCCGGCGACCTCGATCATGGGTTTCGGCAGATCGCGCGTCAGCTCTCCCATTCGGGTGCCGCGCCCGGCGCAGAAGATCATTGCAGAGTCGGGATGGTTCCGCATCGGTCCTTGAGGCTTTGGAGAACATGGGTGTCCGGCGCGGGCAGATGCGCGCGGACCAGTCTTGCGAGGGGAGCGAGATCGGGATGATCGAGGTCGCGCTGGAGGTGAGCCCACACACGGGGAATGAGATCGACGTAATGCGGTTTGCCGAAGTGCAGGGACATCCGGGAGAAGATCATGAGGATCCGCAGATTGCGCTGGACCGAACAGGTCGCCGCGGCGCGCGTGAACTCGACGGGGTCGAGGCCGAGCGCGGTGGTGAAACGCGCCATGCACCTTTCGCGGATGGTGCCGGAGACGTCGCGGCGGGCATCCGTGGTCAGGGAGATGAGGTCATAGGCGGGATGGCCGAGCATCGCGTCCTGGAAATCGAGCAGGCCGACCCGTGCCGCGCCGTCGCGCTCGGGAAGCCAGAGCAGGTTTTGCGCGTGGTAGTCGCGCAGGATCGTCACCCGCCCCGGTCCCAGCGTCGCGATCAGCGGGGCGAGCACCGCTCGGGCCGCTTCCGCTGCCTCCGTCATGTCATGGCCGACGACGGGTGCGGCATACCAGCGGTAGGAGGAGAGCGCGAGGTCTGTCATCAGCGGGGTGTAATCCGCGGCGTGTGCCAGCGGGGGCGCGGCGGCGAGGCGCAGGAGCACGTCGACCGCCGCATCGTAGAGCTCAGGCTCGCATGCGGGAGTCCGGGCGCAGAGACGATCGAAGAGGGTTTGGCCGAAATCCTCGAGGATCAGGAAGCCGCGTTCTTCATCCGTTTCGAAAATGCGCGGGGCGGACAGTCCGAGCGACTGGAGGTAGGCACCGACGGCGAGGAAGGGCCGCACGTCTTCGCCGGCTTCGGGAGGCGCATCCATCAGGATCGCCCCGCGGCCGTCGGACCGCGAGAGTCGGAAATAGCGCCGGCGTGACGCATCGCCGGCAAGAGGGGTGACCTGCGCCCCTGCCCAGTCCCCCGCGTGCAGAAACTCCTCGAGAAGGCCGGCCCGGTCGATGGGGGGTCTGTCTGGCGTCATGGGGATGGTCACGGGAACGGGCCTTTCGGAGCGGGAGTGATGTCGCCCGACTTTAGGCAGCGCGCGCGCGGACACAAGGGGCTCGGGCGTCTAGATCTCCAGGAAACGGCTTTCCGCCTGCGGACCGAGCGGCGGACGCAGCGGCGTGGTGCGCGCCTCGGGAGAGAAGCCGACGAGCGTCTGACCGGAAGGGAGCGGCACGAACCGGCAGGTCAGCCGGCGTCCGTCCCAAAGCCGGGTGGCGCCGGTCCATTCGTTGCGCTCGCCCATACGACCGACGAAATCGCGAATGTCGCCCCACATCGGGCTCGGCGCGCATTTCGAATGCCAGAGGCGGGTGGCCTCCGTGATGGAGGTATCGGCAAGCCCCTCTGTCTTCTCAAGACCCCAAAGTGTGGTGTAGGAGAGGTTCGAGAAGACGAGTGTCCCTTCGTTCGAGAAGACGGCGATGGCCTCCTTCAGGCTGTCGAGCGCGGCCTGCCCCGTCTCGATCTGCGCACGGAACCGCCGGGTAAGCGACATTTCGGCGGAGATGTCCTCGAACAGGAAGGCGATGGCGCCGTCGGGATGCGGTCGGCCGGAGACGCGGTAGGTCACGCCACCGGGCAGGGACCAGAGTTCCTCGTATGTGCCGTCCTGCGCAGCGGTTTCGAGCGCGGCCATGGCCTCCCGCCAGGATTTGTAATCCTTGGGCTCGGGCATCATCCGGCGGTCGCGCAGCCGGTCGAGAAAGGCGATGAGCGTCGGGCGCGCGATGAGGAAATCCGGCGGAAGGCTGGTCAGATCGGTCAGCGCCGGGTTGAACAGCGCGAGCCGGCGGTCACGGTCGAAGATGGCGAGCCCGATGGTGAGGTGAGCGAAGGTTTTCGTCAGGGTTTGCGTGAATTCCCTCAGGGCTTCCTCCGCCCTGACGGTGCGGTCGACGGAACTGGCCGCGAAGAGATGGTCGCCGCCGATTTCGAAGCGGTGGACCTCGAACCAGCGGAGGGTGCCGTCCGGGGATGGAACGCTGAGACGCCTGGCCTCGCCCTCCGCCGCGCCGCCGAGAAGGGCGGTATCGAACAGCGTTGCGGGCGGCCAGCTTGCCGTCTCCTCCTCGCAGACCGTCTCATCGGCAAGCGAGAGATAGGCGGCGTTCGCCCAGCAGATCGTCCCCTCCGGCGTCTCGCGCCAGACCAGAGAGGGAAGGTGCAGGCCGATCTCGCGAAGGGTGTCGAGCTCCTGTTCCATCGCCGTGAGCGCATGGCGGTCGAATTCGACCCGGTCCGTCGCGGCGCTGCGGTCCAGCAGCGCGAGCCGGGCGAGCCCCTGGCGCCATTCGCATTTCAGTGCGGCCTTTCCGTCGCGGGCCTCCAGGAGCATCTCGCCCCGCTCGGCAAGTTCGAACATCTCGCTTCGGAGGTCGGGAAAGCGGGGAAGGAGCACGCAGAGAAAGCGCGACCAGTCGGAGCCGGTCGCCGTCGCCGTCTCAAGGAGGCGCCTTGCGGCGGGCGTGGCGTTCACGATCGTCTCGTCGTCGAAGAGAAAGATTACCTCCTCCGGCTCCGCGTCGATGGAGATCCTCTTCCTCCGCTCCCGGTGCGAGGCGAGCCAGGCGAAGACGTAGAGCGCGATGAACGCGACACACAGGCTTCCCAGGGCGAGGGACACAAGGTTCGAAAGAAGATCCGTCGTCATGCTGATTCCCGCTGCTGGACATGTTTCTGCAACGGGCCGACTGTCGGATCTGTTGGTTAATGGGCGGTTAAGCGTCCGAACGCTCACGCGGTGAAGGGGGTGTTCTTGCCAAGCGCCCTCTTCTGTTCGCCCTCGGGCACGCCGATCCGCTCGCGCGGCCAGCTCAGTTCCACGATGGCGCCCGAGCGGTGCCCGGTATGCGGGGACATGTCATGGCGCTCCGTGCCATTGGCAAAAGAAATCTCGGCCCCGGTGCGTTCGAGCAGGGTCTTGGCGATGAAGAGGCCGAGTCCCATGCCCTCGTATCCCGGTCGTTTCGAAATATCCTGTTCATTGCGGCGCTTGCGGACGAAGGGATCGCCGATGCGCCCGATCACCGAGGCCGGAAAGCCCGTCCCGTCGTCAATGATCCGCACCACGATCTTCCGACGGGTCCAGCTCACGTCGATCCAGACGGTCGTCTCGGCGAAATCGACGGCGTTCTGGACGAGGTTGCGCAGGCCGTGGATGATCTCGGGACGGCGGTAGACATAGGGCTGTTCACCCTCGGAGGTCTCGTCCTGCACGTCCACGACCACGCTCTTGCCGCGTTCCATATGCGGGTGCGCGGCCTCTTCGACCACCGTCTGAAGCGGGACGAAATGCATGTGCAGATCGTCCTTTCCGGCTTGTCCCATGGAGCGCAGGATATCGCGGCACCGATCGGCCTGTTCGCTGATGAGCTGGGCATCCTCCTTCATCGCGGGAAAGTCGCGCAGATCGTCCACGAGTTCGCCGGAGACGAGCTTGATCGTTGCGAGTGGCGTGCCGAGTTCATGGGCAGCCGCGGCGACGACGCCGCCCAGGTCGGTGAGCTTCTGCTCCCGCGTGAGGGCCATCTGGGTGGCGAGCAGGGCCTCGGACATCGTGTGGATCTCCGAGGCGACGCGCCAGGAAAAGACGCCGAGAAAGACGACGCCGATCACGATGCCCGCCCATTGCCCGAACAGGAAGATCGAGGGGATGGACAGGACCGTGCCGCTGCCGGTGACGAGCGGAACGTGGTAGAGCGACAGGAGCGTGACCAGCGCGATGGCGGCCCCGCCGATGAGAACGGAGGATTTGGGACGCAGGGCCGAGGCCGAGATCGACACCGGCGCGAGGATCAGAAGCGCGAAGGGGTTGTTCAGCCCGCCCGACAGGTAGAGCAGTGCCGAGAGCTGGCAGATGTCGAAGAGCAGCATGAGCGTCGCGCCGCGTTCGGTCAGGCGGGTGTTTTCCGGAAAGACGACGGTGGTGACGATGTTCAGGATGAGCGAGGCGCCGATCACGAGGGCGAAGCCGCCCGGCGCGAATTCCAGCCCGAAGGCCAGCACGGCAACGGCGAGCGTCACCACCTGCCCCGCAATGGCGATCCAGCGCACCATGTTCAGGGTGCGCAGGCGCACCCAGTTCGACCGACGCTCCTCGGTGATGAGATCCGTGCTGTTTTCCGGTGCTGACAGAGTTTTTATCCTTCTGCGTCAATAAATCCCTTGTTAGTCCCTGCGATTGTGCCGATCAATGCCGCGAAACGCGTGGAGGAAAAAGATGTCGACGAAAACGCTTGCCCTTGCCGCCGGTGTTGCGGTTGCCGCCCTCCTGGCCGCAACGGCATGGTACGCCCTGCGTCCCGGCCAGGAGGAGGATCGCTTCGCGCAATGCCGCGGGTCTGCTGTCAGCGGCGGGGCCGGGGCGATCGGCGGACCCTTCGAGCTCGTGAACGAGGACGGTCAGACCGTGACCGACAGTGAGGTCTTCACAAAGCCGACGATCCTCTATTTCGGGTATACGTTCTGCCCCGATGTCTGCCCGCTCGACAGCATGCGCAATGCCGATGCGCAACGTCTGCTCGAGGAGCGGGGCTATGAGGTGCAGACCGCGTTCATCACCGTCGATCCCGAGCGGGACACACCCGAGGTGGTGAAGGAATTCACCGACGTGTTCCACGAGGACATGATCGGTCTGACGGGATCGCCCGAGCAGGTGAAGGCCGCCTCCCAGGCCTACAAGACTTATTACAAGAAGCAGGAGGGTGATTCCGACTATTATCTCGTGGATCATTCTACCTTCAGCTATCTCGTCTTCCCCGAAGTCGGTTTCGTCGACTTTTTCCGGCGCGAGGATACGCCCGAGCAGATGGCCGATCGCATCGCCTGTTTCGCGGACGCCGCAGGGTAAGGTTTGACCGGCCGACGCGGTCGCTTTAAAGTGCCGCGACCTTGAAACGTGCGCGCGAAGGCAGGAGGAACCTCATGTCCGAGGAGGAAACGCTGAATCTGGGCGAGGATCTCTCGCTGCTTCTGGTCGATGACGACGAGCCGTTTCTGCGCCGTCTGGCCCGCGCGATGGAAAAGCGCGGCTTCCAGGTGGAAACGGCCGAGACCGTCGCGGCCGGCAAGGCCATTGCCACCGCCCGTCCACCGGCCTATGCGGTGGTCGATCTGCGGCTCGAGGACGGCAACGGCCTCGATGTGGTGGAAGTCCTGCGGGAGAAGCGCCCCGACAGCCGTATCGTCGTGCTCACCGGCTACGGCGCCATCGCCACCGCCGTCGCGGCGGTGAAGATCGGCGCGACCGATTACCTGTCGAAGCCTGCGGATGCCAATGACATCGTCAATGCGCTTCTCGCGCGCGGCGACGAACTCCCGCCCCCGCCCGAAAATCCGATGTCGGCCGACCGCGTGCGCTGGGAGCATATCCAGCGCGTCTATGAGCTGTGCGACCGCAATGTGTCGGAAACGGCACGGCGCCTGAACATGCACCGCCGGACGCTGCAACGCATCCTCGCCAAACGCTCTCCGCGCTGAACCTTCCGCATCTTCCGCGGGCAGGATGTGCGCTCCCCGTGCCTTGATGGGACGGGGGTGATTTGCTGCGCGGGCCGGGATTCGGCGGGTGGAGAGATCGGAACGGCTGTTGTCGTCTGCGGCGGTGTCCGTACAATGCACTGAAATCAAACGGCTTATCCTGCGGCTGGCGCAGCAACGCTCTCAAGCCGAAAAATCTGTTGCCCGGATCGGTTTTTTCGGCTTAGCCTGAAAGCGCTACATCTGTAGCTACAAGTCCCGTGATCGTGGAGATCCATCGGGACGCATAAGGGAGGAAATCATGAATCAGCAAATAACCGACGGTGTCGGAACGATGGAGCTTGTCCAGCGTGCAGCCGAAGCGGCTCCGGCAGTTGCCGAACACGCGCAGGAAACGCTCGCCCTGAAGCGGCCCGCCGACGCGGCCATCGCGGCCATCGTCGAGGCAGGTCTGCCGCATATGACCCTGCCGACCTTGCGCGGCGGCAGCCAGGCCGCGACCACGACCCAACTCGAGGCCTATGCCGCGATTGCCGAGGCGGATGCGTCTACGTCCTGGGTGGCGTGTATCTACAACGCTGTCGGGCACATGATCTGCGGCTTCGGCGATCAGGCGCTCGACGAGTTTCTCGAAAGCGAAAAGCCCTACGCGGCGGGCATCTTCGCCCCCACGGGAAAGGGGCGCCGCGCGGAGGGTGGCTACATGGTGTCGGGCAAGTACGCCTTTGCCTCCGGTCAGCATCACGCGGGCTGGATCTTTGTCCCGATGATGCCGGAGGAAGGCGGCCCGCCGATCGCCTGCCTGATCCCGAAAGAGGCCTTCGAGGTGCAGGACGACTGGCATGTGTCGGGCTTCATCGGCACCGGGTCGAATGCCGTGGTGCTCGGCGAAACCTTTGTGCCCGATCACCGCACGATTCCCTTCATGGATATCGTGAACGGCAATTATCGCGAGTCCGCGCTCTCCGGCGATCCCTATTACAGACAGCCCTTCGTGCCGATCATGTGTGCCGTGTCCACCGGCACGCCGCTCGGGCTCGCCCGGCGGGCGCTGAAGCTGTTCCGGGAACGGATTGCCACGCGCGGCATCACCTATACCAGCTATTCCAAACAGGCTGAGGCGCCGATCACCCATCTGCAACTCTCCGAGGCGCAGGCGAAACTCGACCAGGCCGAATTCCACGCCTATCGCCTTACCCGCACCGTGGACCAGCACATGACCACGGGCGCGGCATGGGACATGGAATCGCGCGTGCGCTGCCGGTCGGATATCGCCTGGACGATCAGGCTGGCGCGCGAGGTCTGCGAGATCGTCGAACAGGGATCGGGGGCGAGTGCTATCCACCTGAAGGACGCGATGCCCGCGATCCTGCGCGATATCCGCACGATCTCGGTGCATTCCTTCCTGTTGTTCAACACCAATGCCGAACTCTACGGCCGCGTGCTGGCGGGGATGGAGCCGGATATCCCCTTCGTCTGAGGCAACCCGGACGGCTCGGCGCCGGGATCAGGTGTCCGGTGCCGATGCGCTTTCGGGTGCGCCGTGCTCGGCGTCCAGCCAGCGCAGCAGGATTCCTTCGACCTCGTCAGGGTCCACGGCGATCTCGGGATGCAGGAGATGATCATGGCACAGACCATCGAGCCCGGACACGATCAGCGTTGCCTGCATCGGCGGATTCGGGAAATCTGCGGCGCGGAGCGCCTGCTCCACGATGCCGTTAAGCTTCCGCCGTCCGGTCAGGATCGCCTCGTGAACGGCGGGGCGCCGCAGCCCCTCGAGCGAGAGCTCGTAACGCGCGATCTGCCGCGTATCGCCGGCGATCCAGTCGCGAAAGGCCTTGGCCAGCACCTCGACGATCCTCGTCCGGCTCATCGCTTCCCCGACGGTGGCTTGTTTCTGCCAAGACGAAATATGCGCCACCTCGACGTCGATCAGCCGCTGCACGACGGCGGTCATGAGGGCGTCGCGGGTGCGGAAATAGCGGCTCGTGGTGCCTTCCGGCCAATCGAGATGGCGGTCCACCGCGCGATGGGTCAACCCGCGGCTGCCATGCGCCGCCAGGACCTCGATCGCCGCATCTCCGATCTGCGTCGCGCGGGTGTTCTGATCGCGCTTTCCGTCTGCGCCCTGGTCCGACATCTGTTCTGCTCCTTCCGGCCTCGCCGGGAGCATAGTCAAATCGCAGTCGAGTGCCACCCGCTTTACCTCCGGCAGGGTGGCCTCCCCTTCCCTATCCCCCGACAACCACAGACAAATCAGGTGCTCTCATGATGACAAAGGACCAGTTCCGCAACGCCCTCTCGGGTTTTCCCAGCGGCGTCACAATCGTCACCACCACGGATGCGGAGCGAGGATGGTGCGGCTTTACCGCCAGTTCCTTCTGTTCGGTCTCGGCAGAGCCGCCGCTGGTGCTCGTCTGCCTCGCCGATACCGCGGAATGCCATGCGGCCTTCCTGGCCGCCCGCCGCTGGAACATCCATATCGTCGACGAGGCGCATACCGGGCTCGCGACGCGTTTTGCCAGCCGCGGCGCCGACAAGTTCGCGGGCAATGCGTTCGAGGCCGACGCACATGGAATCCCGCGGCTGCGCAACGCCTTCGTCACCCTGCAATGCCGACGCCACGAGATCCACGCGAGCGGCGATCACGCCATTCTCGTCGGGGAGGTGGTCGATGTGGACATGACCGACAGCGCGCCGGTTTTCTATTATCGCCGCGCCTTTCACCCGGTGGAAAAGGCGGGGGAGCCGACCTCCTGAGGGTCTGCAAGCGATGGGGAGAGAGAGTCTCTGCCCGTACTGGGATGGGTTTTGGGTGCGGGAAAACCTGTCCCGTTGTGCGAGCGGCAGGTGCGGTGCAAGATGATTTTTTCGCAACGTAACATTCTGAAAAATAATAGTTCAATCAAGACAATAGCTTGAAGGCGCCCCTACGGCGGCCTCCGCTAATTTTCTCATTTCGCAAGCAATTGTCCAATATGGAAATCGTGGCTAGCGTTTTCTGACGGCGCCACACGCCTTTGGGAGGAGGCATGCGAGGGTCTGGCCCTGCGGGAAGCCGTCGGATGTCCCTGTGCCATCCGGATCGTCCCCGCATCCAGTCTGACGCAGATCGAAACAAGAGGGCGCCGCAACGGGAGGAACTACATGAAGACCTTTACCAACACGCTTGCGGGCGCGGGGTTTTGTCTTGCCGGTTTCGCGCTCAGCCCCGCCTGGGCCACGAACGGCACGCAACTCACCGGCTACGGCAGCAAGGCACAAGGCATGGCCGGCGTTTCGCTGGCATTTCCGCAGGATGCGCTCGCCGCGTCGAACAACCCCGCCGGGATGGCCTTCGTCGGTCACCGGCTCGATCTGAACGCGCAGTTCATCATGCTGCGGATGGAAGGCACTTTCGGAGGCTTCGACAACGAGGGGACCGGTTTCGCCCCGGTGCCGGAGATCGGGTACAACCGCCCGCTCGGGGATCAGTGGACCATCGGCGTCTCGACCGCTTCGGGCGGCGGGGCGGCGAAATACGACGATCAACTCTACACGGGTGGGCCGGACGAGACCAAGGGTCTCTACACCTCCACGATCATCCTACCCACCGTCACCTACAAACCCGCGCCGGATCTTGCCTTCGGCGCGTCGCTGGCGGTCGGAGTCCATGTCCTCGATCTCGACAACCTGCCGGGCGTCGGGGATCACGGGCTGGAAGCCGCGGCCGGTGTCGGCCTGCGGGCGGGCGTCCTGTGGAAGCCGACCGATACCGTGAGCGTCGGCGCGATGTATGGGAGCAAGATCGACATGGGCGAATTGTCGGGCTATTCGGAGGATATCCTCGCCCCCGTGGATGGGAAGATCGACCTCCCCGAGCAATGGGGGATCGGCGTCGCGGTGGAGCTGAGCGACAGGCTCACGCTGGCGGGCGACTATCTCAGGATCAACTGGAGCGACACGCAGTTCAGCGATCTGTTCGGGTTCCGCAGCCAGAACGTCTATCGCGTCGGCCTGTCCTACGAACTGCGCTCCGACCTGACGCTGCGCGGGGGCGTGGCGGTTGCGGACCGGCATTTCGATACGGATTTCGTCAACAACCTGCCGCTTTTGCCCGCCATCGACGCGAACGTCGTTTCGGCGGGTTTCACCAAGGATCTTGGAAACGGCCGGGAGCTGACCGGCGGGATCGAGTATGATTTCGACAGCCGCGCCATCGGCACCGGGCCCAGCGACGGCGCGGAAATGGACACGGATTTCCTCATCGTGTCCATCGGCTACGGGTGGAGGTTCTGACGGTTTTCGGGTGAGGCGCAGGGCGTGACCGTCCTGCGCCGCTCAGGTCGCGACACGCACCCTGCGGGAGGAACCCGTGGCCGCCGAGGGTGCGCGCACCACGCTGCATGTGCGGCAGAAGTTCAGCAGGGTGGCGATCTCCGGCGCGTCGGGACGGACCGTTTCCGGCGCGACCCCGACAAGCGTCACGACCGCCTGCGCCTCCCCCTGCCAGTCGATGATGGGTGCGGCGGCGGCGACGAGGCCGGGAATGAAATCCCCATCCACACGGGCATAGCCCTCGTCGCGGATCCTGTCGCGCAGGCTGTCCAGCCCTGCGCCGGTCGCGGGGATGTCGGGCAGCAGGGAGGGTTTGCGCGCGGCGCGGCGCAATTCCCTGTCGCGCGCCTTCCGCGTGGCGATGTCCGAGCCGTAGGCAAGGAAGACGCGGCCGGTTGCCGAGGTCAGCAGCGGCATCGATGAACCCAGCCCGATCGACGTCACCGTCGGGGAGATGCCGCGTTGCCAGCGCACCACGATGGCTTCGTCATTGGCCCAGACCGCGAGCAGCGCGGTCATGCCGGTCTGGAGCGTCAGCTCGGGGAGTCCGTCGGCGGTGGTGTTGACGAAATCGTGCCGCGCAATGGAGGCAAGACCAAGCTGCATCGCCTCCGGCCCGAGATCGTAGCGCCCGGACCGTCCCTCCTGTTTCACCAGACCGGCGCTGACGAAGGAGGACAGGTAGCGGTGCAGCTTGCTCGGCGGCATGGCACAGCTGCGCGCGATGTCGGTGAGGGTCATCGGGCCGTCGCACCGGGCCATGAAGGCCAGGACGCCCAATGCGGTATCGAGCGATTTCAACCCCTGCCCCGCCTCTTCGGTCATGTCGTTTTCTCCAGTCTGCTGCGCAGGGCGCCGATGTCCCCCGCGACAATACCGGTTTCGCCGCGGATGAAAAGGCAGCGGACTTCGCGCCCCTCGAAGGCGATACGGCCATCGACGCGGCCCTCATAGGCGAGGGTGACGCTCCTGCGCGACCAGTTCGCGTAGGAGGTATGGATCTCGAGAAGATCGCCGTCTCGAATCGTGCTGCGGAACTGGGCCTGCGCATCGGCGAGGCCGAGACCGATGGTGCCGAACTCCGCGCAAACGGCGTCATGGCCACCGAGCGGCCGGAGGAGTTTCTGGAAGGCGGCGTCCATCCACCGAAAGATATTTGGATAGAAGACGATACCGGCCGGGTCGCAGTCTCCGAAGGTCACGTCGACGGTCAGAACAGAGGGCATTTCTTTTCCTGATTATGAAAATAATTGCATGATTTAGAAATATATCTTATCCACGACCTAAGGTCCAGAGCCGTGGAAGGGAGGAACCATGTCCACATTGAGCAAGATCGAAATCCTCGGGGGCGGGCCCGGCGGGCTCTATACCGCTATCCTGATCCGCCGCCTGCTGCCGCATGTGAAACTGCGCGTGACGGAGCAGAATCCCGAAGGAGCGACCTTCGGCTTCGGGGTGGTGTTTTCCGACCGTGCGCTCGATTTCCTGAAAGCCGACGATCCGGAGACGCATGACCTGATCGTGCCGCATATGGAACGCTGGCAGGACATGACGCTGAACCTGCCTTCCGGTCAGGTGACGCTGGATGGCGTGGGCTTCACCGCCATCGGGCGTCTGGAGCTGATCGAGATCCTGAAGGATCGCGCCCGCGATCTCGGCGTGGAGATCCGTTTCGGCACGGTGGTGCAGTCGCTCGACGAATTCGACGCGGACCTGGTGATCGGAGCGGATGGCCTGAATTCGCTGATGCGCCGGTCGCTCGAGGATCAGTTCAGGCCGACCGTCGAGCATTTCGACAACCATTTCGCGTGGTTCGGGGCGACGATTCCGTTCGATACGCTGACCCAGACCTTCATCGAGACGGACAAGGGACCGCTGAACGCGCACCATTACCGGTTCGCCCCGGATCGCTCGACCTTCATCGTCGAATGCGAGGATGCGACCTACAGGGCCTATGGGTTCGAGGAGATGGGCGAGGAAGAGAGCGCGAAGCTGTGCAGCGAGCTGTTCAGCGATGTGCTGAAGGGCACGCAGCTCGTCACCAACAAGTCCATGTGGCGCCAGTTCCCGCGGCTTTGGTGCGAAAGCTGGATCGCCGGACGCAATGTCCTGATCGGCGACGCCGTGCACACGGCGCATTTCTCCATCGGGTCCGGCACGCGCCTCGCGATGGAGGATGCCATCGCCCTCGTTCATGCGCTCAAGGATCACGACGACATCGGCGAGGCGCTTGCGGCCTATCAGGCCGAGCGCCCGCCGGTGGCACGCAAGATCGTGGATGCCGCCAACACCTCGGCCAGTTGGTACGAGAGTTTCGGTGAGAAGATACGCCTCGAGCCGATGGATTTCGCCCATGACTACCTGATGCGCTCCGGCCGGATGACGGAGGAGAGGCTGCGGCAGATCGCACCGAAATTCGCCGCCGACTACGCACGAAGAAATACCGTAACAGGCTGATTTCTCGCCGGGGTACGCGCACGCCCCGGTTCTCTTGTTTGAAACGCATGCCGGACGGGGACCAGAAGTGCCCGCACCGGAGTCCACAGCTATGTCCGGGAGAAGACATGACTGACATGACCACCTCGCACACCACCGCCACGATCACCGATCCGGTCGCGGAGACCACCTCGGGATCGGAAGAAATCGGCTTTGTCAAAGCCGATCACGGGAATTGTTCGGAGATCCTCTGGCAGAACCTGGCGCGCAATCCCGACCGCACCGCCGTCCTCAGCCCGCTGGGAACGCTGAGCTATGCCGAATTGATCGCGGAGGCGTCCCGCTGGGGCAATGCCTTTGTCGCCGCGGGTCTCACGCGTGGCGAGCGGATCGCCTTCTTTCTCGACGACACGCCGAGCTTCCCGGCCGCCTTCTTCGGTGCGGTGCGCGCGGGTTTCGTGCCGGTCCTGCTGAACATCCAGACGAAATCCGACGTCCTCAACTATTTCCTGAAAGACAGCGGCGCACGCTTCGCGCTTGTGGATGCCGCGTTGGCCCAGGTCTTCGGCGGGGAGGCGCTCGACGGAACCGAGCTCGAGACCACGATCGTCGTCAACGGCGCGGTCTCCGGTGCGGCTCAGATCACTGCCGCTGAGTTCCTGTCCGGCCATTCCACCAGGATGGAGGCGGCGGAGACCGGCCCTGACGACATGGCGTTCTGGATGTATTCCTCGGGGTCCACGGGCCGTCCGAAGGGCATCGTCCATCTGCATCACGACATGGCCTATGTGCAACAGAGCTTCGGCGCGCATGTGCTCAGGCTCGAGAAGGACGATATCTGTTATTCGGTGCCGAAGGCCTATTTCGCCTATGGTTTCGGCAATTCCATCATCTTCCCCTTCTCCATCGGCGCCACGTCCCTCTGGATGCCGGGCCAGCCGCGTCCCGAGGTGGTGCTGGAGGCAATCGAAACCTACCGCCCGACCGTGTTCTTCGGGCTTCCGACACTCTATACGGCCCTGGCCCGCGCGGACGCGATCACCCATCATGACTTGTCCTCGCTGCGTCAGTCGATGTCGGCGGCGGAAATCCTGTCCGAGGATGTCTATACCGCGTGGAAGGCGTTGGTTGGTCATGGTCCGACCGAGGGGCTTGGCTCCACCGAGCTTTTGCACGTCTACCTGTCGAACGCGCTCGACGATCACCGGATCGGCGCGGCCGGGGCGCGGGTTCCGGGCTACGAGGTGCGCCTCGAGACGCCCGAGGGCACACCCGCCCAGCCAGGCGAGGAAGGGGTGATGTTCGTGCGCGGCCATTCTTCCGCGCCGACCTACTGGAACCGACCCGACAAGACCGCCGACACGATGCGCGGCGACTGGATCTATACCGGCGACCGCTTCATCGAGCGGGACGGGTATTACTACTTTCAGGGCCGGGCGGACGAACTGATCAAGGTGTCGGGACAATGGGTCTGGCCGCTGGAGGTGGAGCGATGTCTCAACGAGCATCCGGACGTGCACGAATGCGCCGTGCTGGCGGTGCAGCTCGCGGACAAGCGGATGGCGCTCCGGGCGATCGTCAGCCTCGTTGCGGGGGTGGGAGCCGGCGACGACCAGACGCTCAAGCTGCGCGACTATGTGAAATCGCAGTTGACTCCATTCAAGGCGCCGCGCTTGTTCGAATATGTGGAGGAACTGCCCAAGACAGGTACCGGAAAGATCGACCGGCAAGCGCTGGTCGAGACCGGGGAGTCCTGAACGGGAACGGAGACACGCACGAAAGACAGTCTTCATTATCATCTGGGAGGAAACGCGATGAAGATCCTGAGAAACCTGGCAATCGCCTGCGCCGTCACGGTCGGGGCATCATCTGCCGCCGTGGCGCAGGTGTCGTCCTTTTCTACACCGCCGCAAGGCTCTGTCTGGAACACGATGGCGAGCGTCATCGCCGGGCAGGCGCGCGAAAGCGGTGCGATGAACGTGGTGGTGCAGCCCTATGGCGGCAATGCGCAGATGATGCAGGCGGTGAACGACCAGCTTGCGGAATTCTCGCTCAACGACGTTAATGACGTGATCACCGCTGTCCAGGGCACGGGTGAATATCGCATGGCCATGCCGAACCTGCGCCTGGTGGCACGGGTCAATCCCTTTCCCGTCGGTCTCTATGTCAAGGAAAGCTCGGGCATGACCGCGGTCTCAGATCTCGAGGGCAGGAGCGTACCCTCCGGCTGGGACGCGTTCCCCATCGCGCGTTCGCACATTTCCGCCATTCTCGCCGCCGGCGGTCTGACGTGGGACGATGTGAAACAGGTGCCGGTCCCCGAACTGATCCGCGGATCGGACGACATGGCCTCCGGCCGCGTCGACAGCGCGTTCTTTGCCCTGGGCGGGCCGAAAGTGGCCGAGGTCGATGCCGCGGTGGGTGGCGTGCGCTACCTGACGGTCGAGGCCAACGAGGAGACGCTCGCAAAGATCCAGGAGGTGCGCCCGGCCTTCTACTTCACCGAGGTGGAACCGGCCCCCGTGCGCGTCGGGGTCAAGGAGCCGATGGCCTTCGTGACCTGGGACAACGTGCTGCTGACTGGCGCGCATGTCTCCGATGAACAGGTCGCCGATCTGCTCGCCGTGCTCTTCGATGAGAAGGAGGCGATCGCCGCCGCCTATCCGCCGCTTGGCGCGCTGGATCTCGAAACCGCCTACAAGGCCTACCCCGGTGTCGAATACCATCCCGGCGCGGCGGCCTTTTTCGAGGCGCGCGGCATCGCGCAGACCCCGGCGCAATGACCCTGTCCCGATACATAAGGGAGGCGTCCTGCGCCTCCCGCGACCAAGACGTGACGCCATGACACGCGCCTCCCCTCTCCGCGGATCGTCCGCCATGATACGCCGGGTCGTCGGCCTTCTCGCCGGCCTGCTGACCGTCTTCACCGTGATACAGGCCTCCGGTCTCCCCGCGCGGTTCGGGCTGTCCTATTACACGGAACAGTTCCTGGCCCTCGTGCTGGGGCTCAGCCTCGCGCTCGTTTTCCTGATGAAGGGCAAGGCGGAAAAGGGTGAGGCGCAGAAAGTGAGCGGGCGCGGCATCGACTGGCTCCTCGCCGCGCTTGGCCTCGGACTGTCGCTCTATATCGCCTTTGCCTATCCAAGCCTCGTCGGCCGGGCCATGAGCCTGCCGGCGGATGCGCTGATCGTGGGCGGGCTGATGTTCCTGCTCATCCTCGAGGGCCTGCGTCGGACCGTCGGCTGGACGCTGGTCATCGTCGTGCTGGTGATCACCGGCTACGGCATGATCGGACATCTCGTGCCCGGCGCGCTCCAGACCCGCGAGGTCGCGCCCCCGCGCCTCGCGGTCTATCTCGCCTTCGATCCGAACGGGCTGCTGGGCCTGACACTGAACGTCGCGGCAACGGTCGTCGTGGCCTTCGTCTTCTTCGGTCAGCTCCTGCTGCGGTCCGGAGGGGCGGAATTCTTCAACGATTTCGCCATCGCGACCATGGGGAAACAGCGCGGCGGCGCGGCAAAGATCTCCATCGTCGCCTCCGGCCTCTTCGGCTCCATCTCCGGCGTCGTCGTCTCCAACATCGTGGCGACCGGCGTCGTGACGATCCGGCTCATGGTGCAGTCGGGCTTCAAACGCACGACCGCCGCCGCGGTGGAGGCCGTTGCCTCCACCGGCGGACAGATCGCGCCACCCGTGATGGGCGCCGTCGCCTTTCTCATGGCGGATATTCTCCAGATGCCTTATTCGGAGATCGTGGTCGCCGCCATCGTGCCCGCGCTCCTCTACTATGTCGCGCTTTTCGCCCAGGCCGATCTTCAGGCCGCGAAACAGAAGATCACCCCTCTCGACACGTCCGAGATCCCGCCCCTGCGCAACGTGATGCGTGCGGGATGGGTGTTCCTCCTGCCCTTCGCCGCCATCGTGAGCGCGCTGTTCTTCTTCAACCAGCGTGCGGAAACGGCGGCGCTCTGGGGCGGGGCCATGGCCCTGCTCATCGGTCTGACGACAGGATATGGCGCAATCCGCATGAAACTATCGGACCTCTGGCAGGCGGCGGTGGAAACCGGCCATTCGATCACCGATATCATCATGATTTCCGCGGCGGCTGGATTCATCATCGGGGTGCTGAACGTCACCGGTCTCGGCTTTGCCGCCACCTTCGCGCTGGTCGGGTTGGGCAAGGGCAGCCTTCTGACCCTCCTGCTGATCTCCGCGGTGGTCTGCCTCGTCCTCGGGATGGGGATGCCGACCGTGGGGGTCTACCTGCTCCTCGCCGTGCTGATCGCGCCTTCACTCGTGCAATCGGGTGTCGAACCGATTGCCGCACACCTGTTCATCTTCTACCTCGGCATGATGTCCATGGTGACGCCGCCCATCGGCATCGGCGCCTTCTTTGCCGCCGCGATCGCAAAGGCGCCGCCGATGGCCACCGCCTGGGAAGCGATGCGCTTCGGCTGGACCGCCTATATCGTGCCGTTCCTGTTCGTCTTCTCGCCGGCACTCCTGCTGATCGGGGATCCCTTCCATATCGTGACCGCGGTGGTGACGGCGGTGATCGGCGTCTATGCCATCTCGGCGGCCTTCGTCGGATGGCTGCACGGGCCGACGGGGATGATGCGCCGCGTGCTCATCGGACTTGCGGGTCTCGCCCTGCTCCTGCCGCCGGGGATCGGCGGGGAGGCGACGCTCTGGATCAACGGCGCCGGCTTTGTCGCCCTCGCCATCCTGTGGCGTCTGGGGCGGGCCGAACATCTCCCGGATACGCCCCCTGCGCAACCCGGCCACTGACATGACGCCCCGTTCCGACGGGGCACACCGAAACAAAGGAAAGGACCGATCTCATGAGCTATGTATTTCCGCCTGCGCTGCCTGCGAGCGTTGCGGTTGAGGGGGTGGACGAGCGTCTGCCTGTGCGGCGGATCTTCTGTGTTGGTCGCAATTATGCGGCGCATGCGCGGGAGATGGGGCGCGATCCGGACCGGGAGCCGCCGTTCTTCTTCACCAAGCCGGCGGATGCGGTGGTCGACAGCGGCGAGACCGTCGCCTATCCGCCGGAGACGGAGAACTTCCATTACGAGGCCGAGCTGGTCATCGCGATCGGCACCGGCGGGAAGAACATTGCGGAGGCCGACGCGCTGTCGCATGTCTGGGGCTATGCCATCGGCAACGACCTGACGCGGCGCGACCTTCAGCTCAAGGCGCGCGAACAGGGGCGGCCCTGGGACTGGGGCAAGGCCTTCGACCGCTCCGCCGTCATCGGCCCGGTGCATCCCGTGTCGCAGGTCGGCCATCCGGACACGGGGTCGATCCGGCTCACGGTGAACGGAGAGGTGAAACAGGACGCCGATCTCGCGGAGCTGATCTGGTCGGTGCCGGAGATCATCGCGATCCTGTCGCAGTCGATGACGCTCCAGCCGGGCGACCTGATCATGACCGGCACGCCCGCGGGCGTCGGGCCGCTGGTGCCGGGCGACACCTGCGTCGTGGAGATCGAAGGCCTGGGCAGGATCGAGACCCCGATCGGCCCGCGCGAAGACTGAGGAGCCTGAGGCGATGACGCTGAAGCTGCACAATTTCTTCCGCTCCTCCACCTCGACGCGGCTCAGGGCCGCGTTGAACCTCAAGGGGCTGGAATATGACTATATCCCCTATGTGCTGCGCGACGGGGAGACCCGCAGGCCGGACTACCTCGCGAAGAACCCGCAGGGTCTGGTGCCGACGCTCGAGACCGGGGAGGGCCGGTTCCTGACGCAGTCGCTCGCGATCATCGAATGGCTCGAGGAGACCCACCCCGAGCCGCCGCTCCTGCCCGCCGATCCCGACGGGCGGGCGCGGGTGCGGGCGCTGTCTTATATGATCGCCTGCGAGATCCACCCGCTCAACAACCTGCGCGTGCTGTTCCGGCTGCGCGACCAGTTCGGGGCCGACGAGGCGGCGCAGAAGGACTGGTTCACCCATTGGGTGACGCTGACCTTCGACGCGCTGGAGGCCGAGCTGTCGAGATCGAAGGACACCGGCACCTATTGCCATGGCGAGACGCCGGGCCTGGCCGATTGCTGCCTCTATGCGCAGGTCTGGAACAACCGCCGCTTCGGCATCCCGCTCGACACCTGGCCCACCCTCGCGCGCATCCAGGAGGCGCTCGAGCATTTGCCCGCCTTCACCAGGGCGGCCCCGCCCAATCAACCGGACGCCGCGTAAGGCGTTCCCTTCCCAAGGAGGCCCAGCCATGCTGACCGATACCCGCGACCACGACACCGTCGACCATGCGATGCAGCCCGAGGACACGCCCGAGCTGCGCGCGCTCTACAAGGGGTTCGAGGACGAAAGCCTGATCCCGCTCTGGACCCAGCTCGGCGACCTGATGCCGATCCATCCGAAATCGAAGGCGGTGCCGCATGTCTGGAAATGGTCCGCGCTGCTGCCGCTGGCGGAGAAGGCGGGCGAGCTGGTGCCGGTCGGCCGCGGCGGCGAGCGCCGGGCCATCGGGCTGGCCAATCCCGGCCTCGCGCCCCATGCCTATATCTCGCCGACGCTCTGGGCGGCGATCCAGTATCTCGGCCCGCGCGAGACCGCGCCCGAACACCGCCACAGCCAGAACGCCTTCCGCTTCGTCGTCGAGGGCGAGGGCGTCTGGACCGTGGTGAACGGCGATCCGGTGCGCATGAGCCGCGGCGATCTGTTGCTGACGCCGGGCTGGTGTTTCCACGGCCATCACAACGACACGGATCATCCGATGGCCTGGATCGACGGGCTCGACATTCCGTTCAGCCAGCAGATGGATGTGGGCTTCTTCGAATTCGGCTCGGACCGGGTGACGGATTACGCGACGCCGAACTTCTCGCGCGGCGAGCGGCTCTGGTGCCATCCCGGCCTGCGGCCGCTCTCGGGGCTGCAGGACACTGTCGCCTCGCCGATCGGCGCCTATCGCTGGGAGTTCACCGACCGGGCGCTGAGCGAACAGCTTTTGCTCGAGGACGAGGGCCAGCCCGCCACCGTCGCGCCCGGCCATGCCGCGATCCGTTACGTCAACCCGACCACCGGCGGCGACGTGATGCCGACGATCCGCTGCGAATTCCACCGGCTGCGCGCGGGGACCGAGACGGCGACGCGCAACGAGGTCGGCTCGACCGTGTTCCAGGTCTTCGAGGGCCGGGGCGCGGTGGTGCTGAACGGCGAGAGGACCCCGCTCGAGACGGGCGACATGTTCGTCGTGCCCTCCTGGGTGCCGTGGTCGTTGCAGGCGGAGACGCAGTTCGACCTGTTCCGCTTCTCGGACGCGCCGATCATGGAGGCGCTGTCCTTCATGCGCAGGAAGGTCGAGGGGCAGGTCTGATGGCCGCGGAAGACATGCCGGACGACACTGCGGGCGACCGCGACGGCGCGGCGCGGGCCGCGCTGAAGGCCCGCCAGGGCAAGGGCGCGCGCTACGACGCCGCCCGCGCCCCGGCGGAGGACCTGCTGCTGGCGCGCCGCGGCACGGCCTATTTCGCGCGCAAGCTGATGGAACTGCCGGATGCGGATCTCTCCGGGCCCTCGGCCCTGCCGGGGCTGACGCGCGCGCATGTCGTGGCCCGCGTGAGCTATGCCGCCCGCCACGAGGCGCTGGCGCTCGAGGCGCTGGCCGGGGGCGACGAGGGCAGCGGCGTGGGCGCGATCCCGCAGCTGCCCGAGGCCCTGCCCTCCCCCGATCTCGCCGCAACCCTGCCGGCGCGCGCGCTGCGGCACCTGTTCCACCATTCCGCGGTGCATCTCAACGTCTGCTGGCGCGACCTCACCGACGCGGACTGGGACCGCCAGATCACCCTGCCCGACGGCAGCATCACCACCCCCCGCACCCTGCCCCGCCGCCGCGCCCGACACATCTGGCAGGCCGCCATCGACCTCGCCAACGGCGCAAGGCCACAAGACATCCCAAAATACCTCAGAAACGCCTGAAATCACGCGACCGGAAGGTCCGGGGCGCGCGCCCCTCCTGCGGCTTTCGCAGGAGGGGCGATGCCGCGCACGATGGCATCTGCCTTGCCTTTCTGCATTTGCAGCATCTTCATGATTTTTCCTCATGTTCCGAAGACCGAAGTTTCATTGGGGAATATCAGGCGCCTGCACTACGCTCTCTCCATCCGCCCTGCCGGACAGCACCTCGACCGTCGTGCCGCGACCATGGATCAAGAAGGGAAATCCCGGAAGAATCCTGCGGCCAGCCGCGTGGAGCCGGCAGGATCGGATTGAAAACCGATACGACGGGAGTCCCGAGGGGGAACTCCACGGGAGGAGGATAAATCATGAAACGTCTTGCATGCGCTGTAATGGCAGCGCTTTCTGTTTGCATGTCTGCCGGGTCCCCGGCTCAGGCTGAGGAAGCCCAGCTTCGCGCGGGAGTTTTCGTTCCCAACAAGACCTATCTCTCGCGCCAGGCCTTCGACGAATTCGTCGATGCGGTGAATGCGGAGGGTGACGGGCTCGTCAAGATCGGGCCGGTGGTGAGCAATGAATCCGTGCCCGCCCCCGACATGCCCGCGGCGCTCCGGAGCGGTGTGCTCGATCTCATTGCGGTGCCGCCGTCCTATTTCGCCGCTTTCGTGCCCGGTGCCGAGGGCCTTCCGGCCGCGCGCGTCTCGCCCGAGACCCAGCGGGAGAACGGCGCCTGGGACCTGCTCAACGACGCGCTCGCGGAGCGGGCAAATGTGCGGCTTCTGGCGCAATATGGCGCGGGCGCGCCGCTTCATGTCTTTACCACATTCGATGTCAACGGGCTGGACGACCTGAAGGACCGGCGGCTGGGATCGTCGAACACCTGGAAGTCGTTTTTCGAAGGGGCGGGGATCCAGGCGATCAACACGCCGGTCAACGATTATTACACCGCGGTCGAACGCGGTGTGATCAACGGGTTTGCGAATGTGAATTCGATCCTGCCGGCGCTTGGCCTGCATGAGGTCGTCAACTACCGCATCGACCCAGGCTTCTATTCGGCGGTGGTCGTCGTGGCGATCAACCTCGACACCTGGGAAGGGCTGTCCGAGGAGCAGAAGGCCTATCTCCACGAGAAGGCACTCTATCTCGAGAACCAGATTTCCGCGAGCATGGCGGAAAAGGATGCCGCGATCGGCGCGCAGATGGTCGAGGAAGGCAATATCGAGATCGCGACGCTGCCCGAGGGAGATGCCGAACGCTTCACGCAGATCGCCTATGACGCGACCTGGGACATTATCAGGTCGCGGGCGCCGGAACTCGGTGAAAAGCTCTATGGCCTCATGACCGGCGCACAATAGCCAAAGACTCCCCCGCTCATGCGGGGGACCGCTTCAGCCATAAATTCAGGGGCTTTCACCATGAATACCGTTCTCCGGTCCTATGACCGCCTCATCGTCGGGTTGGGACATCTGCCCGGCATTCTCATCCTGTGCATGGCCGTCGGCGTCTCCGTCGATGTGCTGATGCGCAACCTCGGCTATGGCGGTCTCGAATATACCGTCGATGCCGTCCGATACTGCATCCTCTTCATCACCATGAGCGGCGCGGCCTGGGTTCTCCGGCTGGGCCGGCATGTGCGGATGGATGTGGTCGTCGCCATGCTGCCACGGCGTGGGCGCGTCGTCGCGGAGGCCTTCGTCCTTGCGCTTTCGGCCGCCGTCTCCGCGGTCCTTGCCTGGTATGGCGTCACGACGGTGGCGGATTCCTATCGCTCCGGCGCGATGCTCTACCTGTCCTTCGACATCCCGGAATGGATGCCGCTCACGCTGGTGCCCTTCGGCTTCACGCTGTTCACGCTCGAGAGCCTCCGGGGGCTCTGGATCGTGCTCACCACCGGCATTCCGAGCGAAGCCGACCACAGGGAGGAGATCTGAGCATGGAGTGGTACCTCGCACTTCTCCTGATGATCGGACTGGTCGTCGGGCTGATGCTTTTCGGCACCTATGTCGCCATGGCCTTTCTCGCCGCCAATATCGTGGGGGCGCTGGTCTTCCTCGGCGGCGGGCACGGGCTCGACCAGCTGGTGCGCAACATCACCAGCGGCCTGGCGCAGTTCAACCTCGCCCCGATCATGATGTTCATCCTGATGGGCGAGATCCTGTTCGAGACGAAGGTGGCATTTCGCGCCATCGACGCGGTCGAGCGATTGTTCGCCCGTGTTCCGGGGCGCCTGTCCCATGCCGCCGTCATGGCCGGCACGGTCTTTGGCACCCTCTCCGGCTCGAGCCTCGCGAACACCTCGCTGCTCGGCGCGACGCTGATCCCGGAGATGCTCAAGCGCGGCTATCACAAGAGCATGGCGATGGGGCCGATCCTCGGGTCGGGCGGGATCGCCATGCTCATCCCGCCCTCGAACCTCGCGGTGTTGCTGGGCTCGCTTTCCGGGGCCTCGATCTCCGGCATCCTGATCGCCGCCGCGATCCCCGGTGTGTTCATCGCCCTGAGCAACGTGATCTATATCGTGGCGCGCTGCCGGATGAACCCGAGCCTCGCGCCGAATTACGAGATCCCCGTCATGTCCTTCGGGGACCGGATCAAACCCTTCCTCATCTATGTGATGCCGCTCTTCGCCCTGTTCATGATCGTGGTCGGCAGCATTTTTGCCGGCATCGCGACGCCGACGGAATCGGCCGCGCTCGGAGCCGTCGGCGCGCTGATCGCCGCCGCCCTCTATCGCAGCCTGACCTGGGAAAACTTCATGCGGTCGCTGCGCGAGACCGGCAAGATTTCGGTGATGATCTTCTTCATCATCGGCTCCTCGCTGACCTTCTCGCAGATTCTCGCGTTTTCGGGGGCGACGCAGGGGCTGTTGTCGGTGCTCGGACAGTTCGATCCGACGCCTTTGACGATGGTCTGCGCGATGATGCTGGTGGTGCTGGTCATGGGATGTTTCATGGACCCGCTCAGCATCATCCTGATCACCCTGCCCTTCTTCATCCCGATCGTCGACCTGATCGGTTTCGACAAGATCTGGTTCGCGGTGATCATGCTTCTCGCGCTCGAGATCGGGCAGATCACCCCGCCCTTCGGCCTGTTGCTGTTCTGCATGAAGAGCGTGGCGCCAAGCGGGACGACGATGCACGATATCTACAAGGCGGTGACGCCGTTCATCCTGCTTCAGATCCTGACGCTGGTCGCGCTGATCCTCATGCCCTCGCCGGCGGGTTGGATCGCGACGGTTCTGCGCTGAGCGGGACCGGGGCGGGCGCGGATCAGGAGGCGCCCGCCACCACCCCACGACGCGGAAATGTCGTGAGCGTGTCGTTCCACGGCCTTGTACCCTCGGAACCGCGTTTTTCGACCGATACGGAATGCACATCGAACCTTGGAAAGGACCCTCATGCCCCAGATCGAACTCACGGCGAGCGACGGCCACGTTTTCGGCGCCTATCTCGCCATGCCGGACACCGCCCCGCGTGGCGGCGTTATCGTCATCCAGGAGATTTTCGGCGTCAACATCCACATCCGCAACATCTGCAACCGGCTTGCCGCCGAAGGCTATGTCGCGATCGCGCCCGCGATCTTCGACCGGATGGAGCCGGGCTTCGAATCCGGCTATTCGCCCGAGGAAATCACCCGTGCCCGCGCCTTCGTGCCGCGGCTGGACTTCGACGCCTGCATGCTGGACGTGGACACCGCGCGAGCCGAGCTGTCGCAATACGGAAAGGTCGGGATCACCGGCTTCTGCCTCGGGGGGACCATCGCCTTTCTCGCTGCGACACGCCTTTCCGGGATCGCGGCGGCCTCCGGTTACTATGGCCGGCTCATTCAGGATTTCGCGGATGAAGTGCCCCGTTGCCCGGTGCAGCTTCACTACGGCGCGCTCGACGAAGGCATCCCGCCGGAGAATTACGAGGACGTGCGCGCCCGCCGTCCGGAGGTGGATCTGTTCGTCTATGAAGGTGCCGACCACGGGTTCAACTGCGACCGACGCCCGAGTTTCGAGCCGGTGGCGGCAAAGCTCGCCTGGGCGCGCACGATGGAGCTGTTTGCTGCCGAAATAGGCTGAACGTGACCGGCTCCGTCCGCGGCTGGCAGGCGGAGCCGACTGTGTCTAGTGCGGTTTCGCGACGAAGCGGTTGCGCAGGGTGCCGACGCGGCTCACCTCGACCTCCACCACGTCACCGGGACGCAGCAGCACCTTCGGATCCCGGCCGTATCCGACACCGCCGGGCGTGCCCGTGCTGATGATATCGCCCGGCCGCAGCGTGTACCAATGCGAGAAATACGAGATCACGCGCGCCACCGGAAAGATGAAATCGCTGGTATTGGCCTGCTGCATCACGGCACCGTTCACCCGTGTCGTGAGGGTCAGATCGCCGGGATCCGCGATCTCGTCGGCGGTCACCATCACGGGCCCCATCGGCGCGAAACCGGGATATTGCTTGTCCATGTGCACATGATCCCACGCGACCCGCGCGTCCGGGGTGGTCTTGGCAGCGCCGATCATCGGGACGGCGTCGCGGGCGGAAAGGTCGTTGGTCACGGTATAGCCGGCGACATAGCGCATCGCCTCCGCCTCGGTGACGTTGTGACAGGTCCGGCCGATCACCACGCAGAGCTCGCCTTCGAAGTCGACGAGATCCGCAGCCTGCGGCGGCAGGGCGATCTCCGCTTCGGGCCCGGTGATTACGGTGGGCGATTTCAGGAAGCCGTGCGGCTCCTTCGGCAGGTTGCCCTTCATCTCCGCCACATGCGACCGATAGGCCTGCCCGACGGAGACGATGAGGTTCGGATCGGGCAGCGGCGCCAGAAGCCGGGTGTCGGCGGGCAGCAGGCCGCCCTGCGCCCGCAGCGCATGGCGTTCTGTCTCGTCCAGCCCCTCGACACGCTCCACGATGCGGCGCACGAGGTCGAGCCCCTCCTGCCCCGCCGCCAGAATGTCGCGCAGGCGCGGTGGCAGCCAGGTCTCCGCCGTGCCCGGCGCGGCGGCGCGCGCCAGATGAAGGATTTCGCCGCTTTCCAGAACGGCGCCGGGTTGACCGCCGGGGACGCAGTCCAGGGTGACGAGTTTCATTCTGCGGGCCTCCGGAAGCTCAGGCCGATTTTCCAGCTTTTGATGCGCCAGCCCGCATCCGTGCGGACAAAGCCGCCGTGAAACAGCACGAGGGAATCCGGCGTGCCGAGCGGCGCTTCCTCACCTTCCGCAAGCTTTCCGCGATGGCCGAAGACGAGCGCATAGGCCTGGCCCGTGGCAGTGGTCTCGTCCACCACGTCGATCAGGATATTGCTGACGAGATGGCGGGTGATGCGGTTCCGGTCGCGCCGGTCGAGCACGGAACGCAGGCCCTCATGCCCCTCGAAGGTCTCAGTCCCGCGTGTGAAGGTACAATCCGGCACGAACAGCGCCATCGCGCGATCGTATTCGAACGTATCGCTGCAAAGCGAAAATGTGGTCATCAGCCGTGTGCAGTCCGCCTCGATGGCAAGGCGTTCGATGGTCTCCATATTGCATCCTTTCCATTGCAATGTGCCTGCCCTGCGCAGGGACCAGCCCTTTGGTCGCGGACATGACTTCAGGAGCGCCCCCCGATATGGGGGGCGCTTTGGGTGTCTGACATCCCGGTGTGGGGGATGCGGCGCGACGTCAGGCCGGCATGCGCGCCGCGCGGTGACGGGCCGCCGCCATCCGGACCGCCTCGACGATCTGCGGATAGGTGCCGCAGCGGCAGAGATTTCCCGTCAGGTAATGCCGGATGTCATCCTCGCTCGGCTCGGGATTGTCCGCGATGAGCTGTCGAGTCATCAGGATGAATCCGGGCGTGCAGAACCCGCACTGGAAGGCGCCGGCCTCGATGAAGGCCTCCTGCACGGGGTCCAGTTGCTCCTCGCCGTTCTCGATGGTTTCGATCGTGCCGCCGTCGGCCAGTGCCGCCAGAGACAGGCATCCGGAAACCGGCTTTCCGTTCATCACCACGGTGCAGCAGCCGCACAGCCCCTGGCCGCAACTCTGCCGCGCGCCGTACAGGTCGAAGCCGCGCTGAAGCAGATCGACAAGGGTCCAGTGGATCTCGATCTCGGCCGAAACCGGTTTGCCGTTCAGGGTAAAGCTGATTGTTCTGGTGTCAGAGTGCGACATCCTGATCCTCCTCGAGCGGGTCGTTGGCAGCCTTGCGCAGGGCGCGATAGACGGTTTCGCCGGTGATCGGCATCTCGTGAACGCGCACGCCCACCGCGTCGAACACTGCATTCGCCACGGCCGAGGATACGCAGAACGTCCCCGTCTCCCCTGCACCCTTGGCTCCGAAGGGACCACCGGCCTCCTCGCCCTCGAGCAGGGCGTTCTCGATCGCCGGAATGTCGAGCATGCTCGGGATCTTGTAATCTGCGAAGGAGGCGTTGGTGACCTGGCCGTAGTCGAAATGCACTTTTTCCTGCATCGTCTGCCCGAGTTGCATGATTGACGCGCCGGAGATCTGGTGATCCACGATCTGTGGGTTGATCGGCGTGCCGGCATCCGCGACGTTCACCAGCCGGAGAATGGTCACGCGTCCGGTTTCTGTGTCGACCTCGACCTCCGCGCCAGTGGCCCCGACCATCCAGTAGGGCGTGATGTCGCTCGACTGGCCGGTCATCGGGTCGGGCGGGACATGGCCCGGCGGCGTAAAGCTTCCGGTCCCGATCACATTTCCGACCGGCAGCCCGTTCTTGCGCGCGAACAATTCCCAGATCGGCACGTTCGAGCCGCTTTCTGCCGCCATCTCCTCCAGTTTCGCCCTTGCGTCCAGTGCGGCAAGGCGTATCGCATGCCCCATGTGGTAGAGCGTCCGGGATCCCAGTGTGCCGGTATCGTAGGGCGTCACGTCAGTGTCGGGATGCACGATGTTCACTCGCTGCACGGGTATGTCCAGCACCTCGGCGACGATCTGGGCATGTGCGGTGTCCGCGCCCTGGCCCATGTCGACGCTGCTGCAATAGAGCGTGGCGCTGCCGTCCGAGCTTACCCGGACCATGGCTTCGGAGGTCGAGGGGGCGATCGAAGCCTTGATCCCGATTGCGAAGCCGCGACCGCGTCTGATCGTGCCGTTGCCCTTGTCGAAGGGCTTGCCCCAGTTCAGCCGCTCGGTCACCCGATCGAGCGCCTTTTCCACCGCGGACGTGTTGAGCGCCGTGCCGGTGGCATGGACGCTGCCTTCGCGCAGGATATTGCGCCGGCGGAAGTCGAGCGGGTCAATGCACAGCTCATGCGCCATCATGTCGGTGTGGTTCTCATAGGCCCAGATCAGCTGCGGATGGCCAAAGCCCCGCATGGCGCCTGCGACGGGCCGGTTGGTGTAGACTGACAGGGAGTTGATCGCCACATCGGGAATGTCATATGGCCCCGCCGCGGTCATGCCGGCGTGGAAGGCCACCGCCGGGCCGATATCGGCATAGGCACCGCCGTTCCAGTAGACCTCGCATTTGCGCGCGGTGATACGCCCGTCCTTGTCCACGCCGCTCTTGATGCGCAGCGTCGCGCCATGTTTTGTGATGGTGTAGAACTGCTCTTCCATGCTGAGCGAGACCTTGACTGGCCGCTTCGCCAGCAGGGCCGCTGCCGCCACCAGCGCTTCGAGCCGGATCCAGAGCTTTGCGCCGAACCCGCCACCGAGATAGGGCACGCGCACACGCACCTTGCTTTGCGGCCAGTTCAGCAGGCGTGCGATCTCGTAGGCAACGAACGAGGGACTCTGGTTCGCGGTGTGCAGCGTCAGGCCCGGACCGGTCGGCTCCGCCACCGTGACCGGCGGCTCCAGCGGCACATGGGCCGAGGGATGCGTGCGGAATTCGTGTTCGAACACATGCTCGGCCGCCTCGAAGGCCGCATCCACGTCGCCGCCATGGCGCAGCTGATAGGGAAAGCCGACGTTGGTGTCGCGCACGCCCTTCAGGAACTGGATTTCGGGGACGCCGGGCTTCAACTCCTCATGCACATAGCTCGTGGAACTCAGCGCATCCACCTCGTCGAACACCGGCTCCAGCTCATCGTACCGCACGTCGATCAGGGCCACCGCCTCGGCGGCGACATTGGGATCGGCGGCCAGGACCAGCGCGACGGGCTCGCCGACATAGCGCACCTTGTCGAGCGCCAGCACCGGCTGGTCATGGAACATCACGCCGAAATAGGGCTCCGGCATGACCTTGCGAATGTCTTCGCCGGTCAGGACGAGTTCGACACCGGGATGGGCCTCGGCCTCGCTCGTGTCGACGCTGACGATCCGGGCATGGGCCACGGTGCTGCGACAGATCTTGCCATGCAGCATGTTCGGCAGGCGGAGGTTGTGGATGTATTCGATACGTCCGGTCACCTTTTCCCTGGCCTCGCGCCGCGGATGCGAGGCTCCGACAGCGCGACTCTGGGTAGTCTGGTCATTCATTGGAATACCTCAGGCGTTCTGGTTCACGACCGCGCGCAGCGCGCGCTCGACATGGACGCGGACGAGCTGTGTCTTATAGGCGGCAGAGCCGAGTTCGTCCGGGATAGTCTCGACCGAGGCGGCGGCCGCCTCGCCCGCGTCGCGGATCACCCTTTCCGTCATCTGCTGTCCGTTGACGACAGCCTCGACTTCGGACACGCGGAGGGGACGTTCGCCCACCGATCCGATGACGAGCCGCGCGTCGCGCATGCTGTCGCCGTCCAGATCGGCCGAAAGCGCCACGCCGAGCGCGGGCCAGTCCTTTACCGCGCGGGTGGTGCATTTCAGGTAGCTCGCGCGCCGGTCCTGTTGCGGCGGAATGATCACTTCGCGGATCAGCTCGTCGCCGCGCAGCACGGTTTCGTAATAGCCAAGATGGAGCTCCGCGACCGGGATCCGCCGCGAGCCCTCGGGGCTTTCCGTCACGACCTCCGCATCGAGCGCCACGAGCACCGGCGGCAGATCCATATGCGGATCGCCATGGGCAAGCGCGCCGCCGACGGTCGCGACATTGCGCACCCGCACGTTCGAGAGCAGGTACATGGTCTGGCGGATCACCGGCGCGAAGGCCGCAAGCGCGTCATTGTGTTCCATCTGCGAAAGCGTGCACATCGCGCCGATGCGAAAGCTGCCGTCCGGCATCGGACCCATTTGGGACCAGGTCTCCTCGATCCGCCGCAAACTGATGAGACGGGTCGGATGGAAGACGTCCGTCTTCATCATCAGCATCAGCGCCGTTCCACCGGACATCACCCGAATCGTCGGATCCTCGGGATCGAGAAGCGCAACCGCCGCTTTCAGCGAGTCCGGCATCTCAAGCTCGAAGGCGTTCATTGCGCGCCTCCCCCGGTGCTTTCGAGCGCAAAGGCCTCCCGTAACCGCTTGGTGAACTCGCGCTCCATCTCGCGCGCCTTCGATTTCAGGACCGGCTGTCCGATGCTGCCGAGCCGCCCGGTCAGATGCGAGTCGATCACATAGTCGATGATGGTTTCGTCCCCGTCCGCGATCAGTTCGGTGGTCGCTGTGGAGGTCAGCCTGCCCACGATGCCGGCGGGCGTGCCGGTCACCTGCGCCTCGATCAAGACCGGCTCCTCGATGCGGGTCACAGTCACCTCCACATCAAAGGAGAACCGGATATAGGCGACCTTGGTCTTCAGAACGGCGGTATAATTGCGATCGTCGATCTCCTTGAGATCGCTTACGCCCTGGACGCAGCTTGCGAAGAATTCGGCATCGCGCATCGCCGCGAATACACGCTCGCGCGGGGCATTCGCCCGGATTTGGCCCGTCAGTTTCATGTGCTGGTACCCCCATGTGCAAAGGCACAGGCGGCGGACCGCATTTCGTCAGAAAACGGCATTCTTTCCTCCCTTTATTTTTGGACTGTCGTCTTGCTCCTGCTCCTCCCACAGGTCCCCCGCTCCCGACGGGGGAAGACGCAGCATGAGTTAAGCTAACCCTGAAATTCATCTTGGGCAAAATGATGAATCTTCACTCACGGGATGATAAATCGGAATGATCGCCGATGCGCCGATCCGTGGCGGCGAAACCAGGAAAGTCTCCCTGCCCCGCATTTCTCAGGCTTTCGGTGGTTTTCGCGGGATCTGGGGCGGGATACGGCCCGTCCGGCGCCTGACCTTCTGCCGCAAGGACGATTCAGGTGAGACGGTCATGAGTTTTGGGAACTTCACCCGACAAAAATGCAATCCCGTCCCGGCGTTGCGGGACGGGGTCGACTGCACGAATTCGTTCTGGAAGGCGGCACTGTCACGGATCTCCCGTCGATCCCGTCGCTCAGGCGGTCTCCGCGAAGAAATCGTGCATCATGCGATAGGACCGGCGGCAGAGCGCCTCGTCATATTGCGCTCCCTCGAAATTCGCCGAAGGGACACAGAAGGAATGCACGGCATTGCTGAAAAGCACCGTCTGCCATTCCACCCCCGCGCCGGTCAGCTCGTCTTCCATCTTCGTCAGCATGGGTTTGGTGGTCACCGGATCCTTGGCGCCGTGGATGGCCAGAACCCGACCGCTCACCTTGCAGGGCGTGTCCGGGACGACAGGCGACGGATTGGTGATGTGCAGCACCGTGAGCGCGTCGAACTCCGCTCCGGCGCGTGCCTGTTCCATCAGGAACCCGCCCCCGGCGCAGTAGCCCACCGCGAATTTCCTTGCATCGTCCTGCACCAGTCCGCGCTTGCGCGCCTCGGTCAGCATCCGCTCATAGGCGGTATTGCCGCAGTCCAGCGTGAAGCCGAGATCCTTGTGCACCGCCAGCATGCCTGCCAGAAGCTCGTTGAATCCCTTGGTCTCCGGCTGATAATCGGTGCCGAACATGTCCGCCAGCAGCACGACATAGCGTCCGGCGGCAAGCTCCCGCGCCTGGGCGATCGTCTCGGGCCAGACGCCGTACCAGTCCGGCTGCATGAACAGGACCGGACGTCCGGCCTCCGCTGCGTCCTCGTCGCAGACGATCCGGCCCGCAAAGCTGCGACCGCCGATCTCATACGGCACGGTTATTTCGATCATGGTCTTCCTCCCTGTCCCTCCGACAAGCGCACCGGTTCTGGCGGGGCGCGATGCAGGAGAGCCCACTATAGCGACACGGACGCCGGCGCGCCATCGGGGCGCGCCGGCGCAACTGCTCGGCTCGGCCTTATTCTTCGTAGCGGTCGCCGAAGTCGAAGGCATCCTCGTGCACCGAGCCACCGTCGTAATATTCGATCTCCCAGAAGTTTCCGTCCAGGTCCTCGAGGTAGAAGGAATAAATCCCGTGCCGCATGACCGGTTCCGTGATGCTGCGGATCTTGTATTTGTCCTTCATTTCGATGGCCGCCTTATAGGCGTCGTCAACCTCCTCCTTGGTGGCGACGTCGAGACCCCAGTGGTTGAGCATAGTCAGCTTGTTCATCGGCGTGTCGGTCTGAAGGCAGACGATGCTGAACTTCATGCCGCAGCGCACATGCATCCCGTCGGGATTGTGGCGCACACATTCCATGCCAAGGAATTCCTCGAGAAATTTGCGCGTTTCCGTGAGATTGCGGCTTTCCATCGTGCCGTGCGTCATCAGCAGCGGCTTGACCACGGCGTTTTGGTTGTCGGGTTTGAAAATCGGATCGGCGATCTCGATCATGGCGTTTCTCCTCTCTTTGTTGTTATCGTGTGCCGGTGCCGGGTTCAGCTGGCAACGGCCTTGGCCAGATCCGCCTCGGTGGTGAAGGGATCGGCAAAGAATTCGGCCTCGTCCATGCCTCTCAGGCCGGTGAAATCGGCACGGGCAGCGTCGACCATGTGGGGATTGCCGCAGGCATAGACCTGATAGCCGGACATGTCGGGGATGTCCTCGAGCACGGCCTGGTGCACGAACCCCGTGCGCCCGGTCCAGTCGTGCTCCGGCTCCGGATCGGACACCACGGGCACGAATTCGAACTGCGGATGGTCTTTCGCCCAGCTTTCGGCGAGCTCCCGCATGTAGATGTCCTGCGGGTGACGTCCGCCCCAGTAGAGCGTCATCGGACGTTCGATGCCTTCGGACAGCGCGTATTCGATGATCGACTTGAGCGGAGCGAAACCGGTGCCGCTGGCAAGGAAGACAATTGGCTTGTCGTTGTCTTCGCGCAGGAACATCGTGCCCAGCGGGCCTTCGAAGCGCAGGATCTCACGGGCTTTCATGTTTGAAAACACATGGTCGGTAAAGGCTCCGCCCGGCGAGTGGCGCAGGTGCAACTCGAGGTCGATCACCCCGTGCACGCTGGGTTTGTTGGCGATCGAATAGGACCGGCGCCGGCCGTCCTTCAGCAGCACGTCGACATATTGCCCGGCGACGTGGCGGAATTCCTCGTTCTGCGGCAGTCGCAGGTTGACGATGGCGATGTCATCGGTGAGCCGCTCGATCCCGTGGACCCGGCAGGGGATCACCTTCGGCGCCTGCGCCTGCAAGGTCAGTTCCGTCGCCTCGATGGTGAGATCGCTCAGCGGCTTGGCCTGGCAGAGAAGCGCATAGCCCTCCGCCTTTTGCGATTCCGGCAGCATGGCCGCGATATATTCGCCGTAATCCACCTTGCCGCTGGTGATCTTGCATTTACAGGTCGCACAGGTGCCACGGCGGCACGAATAAGCCAGTTGATGACCGGATTCGAGCGCGGCGTTCAGAATGCTCTGGCCTTCCTCCACCTCGAATGTGGCGCCGCTCGGTTCAAGCTCGACACGGAAACTCATGCGTATTCCTCCCAGATCCGCTGAGCGCCACGGCCTTGTGTGGCGCAATTGCTTCTATCCCTGAGCAAGCTATACTGAGCGCGAGGGGGAGGTGACAAATGACGTTAACTCATCTTTTGTATGACTAATCAGAATGAAAACCGGCGCTCAAGGCGGCTGACGCCTGCGATTTCCGCGCTCGCGGCATTCGAAGCCGTCATGCGCAACGGAAGCTTCACCGCCGCCGCAGAGGAGCTTGCGCTGACGCAAAGCGCGGTGAGCCGACAGGTCGCCGGGCTCGAGGAATTGCTCGGCGTTCCGCTGCTCGAAAAGAACCGGCGGCGGCAGATCGTGGCCACCGCCTCCGGCGCCTATTACGCCGAGCAGATCCGCCAGATCCTGACCCATCTCACCGCCGCCACGACCGAGGCCATCACGCTTGGTGACAGGGGCGGGGTTCTGCGGCTGGGAATTCCGCCAACCTTCGGAAGTCTTTGGCTCATTCCCCGGATGCAGTCGTTTTTCAAGACTTATCCGAATGTTACCGTGGAATTCTCCACCCGCCTGCCCTCGCGACCTCATGCGAGCCCCGGAGAGTTGCATGCGGTGATTGATTTCGCACCGGCACCGGGCTCTGACGCAGTGTGGGAAGAGCTGATCCATCTGGAGCTTCGCGCCGTGGCCTCCGAACAGGTAGCCGAGGCCATCCAAAAGGGGGACAAGGGGGCCCTCTCCGGAATTCATCTGCTTCTGCACACGAGTGAGCGGGCCAACCGGTCGAACTTCTTCGATGACCTGAAGCTCGAGGTCCTGCGGTCGAGCCCGCTTCTGACCTTTGAAAACTACACCATGCTCCTCGAAGCGGCTGCGCGTGGCCTTGGCGTTGCGCTGGCGCCCAAGGAGTTGCTGGGCAATGACATCCTGTCGAAACGGCTGGTCCATGTGACCGACCTGTCGATCAAGTCCCGCAGCATCAGCTATCTCGTCTATCCGGAGGAGATGCAGTCCTACCCGCCGCTCGTCGCCTTCCGCACCTGGCTTCACGAGATCATGGCCGCCGACATACAGGCCGTCGCGGAAGCCGGATGAGGGCGTCCGACGGGCGTCGCGCCGCCTCGGCCAATCATGAGCAAACGGAATATCTTGGCAAGGTGGAAAAAGCCCTTTTCATGGGGTGAAACCGCCCGTATCCGGGCGGTGCCTTCCGCTCGTGTCTGTAACGCGCTGGGGCGGAATGCCGGGGCTCAGAGCCTGGCCAGCCAGGCCCGCGTCGTCTTGCAGACATGCGCGAGCACCGCCGCCGCCCCTTCCGCGCGCTGCATCCGCGTCATCGGCACTTCGAGCGAGAGCGGCAGGTCGCGCGGCAGGGCGTTCACGAAAGCGGCAAGGTCGATCTCCCCTTCGCCCGGCGGCAGGCGCTCCTCGCGTGCGTTGAACAACAGCGTCTCGGTCGAATAACTCTCCTGCACCGCCGCATCGCAGAGATGGGCAAAGGGCAGGCGCTCCGGCGGGATTGCAGCAAGCGTGTCGAGCGAGGATCCGGACCGGTCGAAATGCAGGCTGTCGACGAGCAGATGCACCTCCGGCCCCGCCGCCTCGACCACCCTGAGCGCGGTGGCGAGATCGGGTACATCGGTCCAGGGAAAGAATTCGTGGATGATGGCGACCCCGCGCGAGCATCCCGCATCCGCCAGGGCCGCGAGCGTGTCCGACAGCCGCGACAGGTCGGGATCGTAAGGCGCGGTGATCAGGTGATGCGCGCCCAGTTCGGCCCCCATGTCCAACAGCCAGTCGCAGTCCGCGACCCGCGTCTCGGGCGTCACCTTCAAAAACTCGATATCGCCCACGCCGATGCCCGTCGCGGCCATGGCCGCCTTTGTCGCGCGCAGCATGGCGGGATCGTCGCGGAGCGGATAGCCGGGTGTCGTCTCGGTCACGCGCAGGAGGCGCAGCCCCACCCCATCGAAGCCCGCGCGGGCGGCGGCTTCGATGAAGGCGGGCGGCGGCAGGTCGATGGCGGTGAGATGGGCGACAGACAGTGTGCGCGGCATGATCAATGCTCCCCTGTGGCGGCGTGACGCCCGGCGATGAAGCCGAAAGTCATCGCGGGGCCGAGGTTGATGCCCCCCGCCGGATAGAACCCGCCGAAGACATTGGCGTTATCCGTGCCCGCCGCGTAAAGCCCGGGCACCACCGCGCCTGCGGCGTCCAGCACCCGCGCAAAGCCATCGGTCCTGAGCCCCGCAAAGGTGCCGAAACTGCCCGGAACGACCTCGACGGCGTAAAACGGAGCCGTTTCGATCGGGGCGACGTTGGGATTGGGTGTCTGTTCGGGATCGCCCTGCAACCGCATGTAGGGCGTGCTGCCCCGTCCGAAGGCCGGATCTTTGCCAAGGTGTGCGTGGCGGTTCCATTCTGCGAGCGTCGCTTCGAGTCCCTCGGGTTCGATCCCGCAGGCCAGGGCGAGCTCCGTCGCGGTTTTCCCGGTCTTCAGGTATCCCGATCTGATCCATCCGCCAAAGGGCACGGGCGTCGGACGCACGATGCCCAGGCCGTAACGCCGCAGGAAGCGATGATCGCAGACGAGCCAGGAGCGTGCGGGCGTGTCCTCCGGCACCGCGTCGAGCAATGCGGTCACGTAATCGTGGTAGCCAAGCCCCTCGTTGCAGAACCGCCGCCCGTCCGCCAGAACACCGATGAGTCCCGGTTTCCCGCGGTCGATGATATGCGGAAAGGTGCCCGTCGTGCCGTCGCGCCAGGGCACGCGCGACACCGGGCAATAGGCGGTCGCGCTCGCAAGCTCCGTGTCCATCACGCCGCCCGCCGCCTCGCCCAGTCGCAGCCCGTCACCCGTCGCGGAGGGAACGGCCAGCGTCAGGTTTTCCGCATCGCGCAGGAAAAGCTGCGCCCGCCGGACCGGATCGTGGCCGAAGCCGCCGCAGGCGAGGACCACCCCACGTTTCGCGTGGATCTCCTGCCTGTCCGACAGGCGCAGCCCGGTGACGCGCCCGCCCTCGGACATCAGCCCGGTGACCGATTGCGACACGCGCAGCTCGACACCCGCATCTTTCGCCGATTTCAGCAGCCGTCCGATCAGCGCCGCCCCGTTGCGCAATTCCATCCCGCGCCCATGCAGCGCGAGATCGCGAAAATGGCGCAGAACACGGCGCGTCACATGAGCGAGGGATCGGGGTGACCGGGTCATGGTCATGAAAGCCCTGAGATCGGGGCCGGCCTGAATCGTCATTCCCTTGAACGTCGTCTCCGGCATCGGCTTGCGCAGGATCGCAACCGTTTCCCCGAGTTCACGCGCATCGAAGCGCGCGGCGATCACAGAGCGACCGCCGGTGCCTGCCCCCGGCTGATGCCCGTATGTATCGGGGATGGCCAGGCCACCCTCGAACTGTACCGCGGTTTCGGTTTCGTAAAAGGCCACCATCTCCGGTGCGGCTTCGAGAAAGGCGTTGACCTTTTCTGCCTTGAAATAGGGGCCCGTGACCGCCTTCAGATAGGTGCGCGGCGCGTCGATCTCCTCGATAATGCCTGCGCGGACCGCGACGGGGTTGCGTGGGGCAAAGATCCAGCCGCCGGACCAGGCGCTGGTGCCGCCCATGACCGGCTCCTTTTCGAGCACCAGGACGCGCAGTCCCTTCACCGCCGCCGTGACCGCCGCACTCAGACCGCCCGCACCCGATCCGATGACGACGAGGTCGAAACTTTCGCGGGATCCGGCCTTTCCAGATGACATGCTGTCCTCCTCAAAACTGGGCAGCAATTTCCCGCCTTGACGGATTAACGTCAAATGTCATTTCATCACCCCTATTAACTTTAGGTTACTTCTGGAGAGAGCGGCCCGTCCCATGCGCGACATCACCCTGCGTCAGATCGAGGTCATTCGCGCCGTCATGATGCGCGGGACCATCAACGGTGCGGCGGAATACCTGGGCGTCTCCGCTCCCGGCATCAGCCGGCTGATCAAGCATACCGAAGAGACCCTGAACCTGCGCCTGTTCGAGCGCCGGGCGGGGCTTTTCGTCCCTTCGGTCGAGGCACAGGCGGTATTCGATCAGATCCGCGCCGTTTACAAGGGCGTCGAAAACCTCCAGCTTGCGCTCGACAGTCTCCGGAAGGGCGAGGATGTCGAGCTTTCCTTCGCCTCTGCGCCCTCCGTCGCGCAGTTCATAGCCGCCCGCGCGATCCGCAACATCCGCACGAGATTTCCGGATCTTTATATCGACCTCAACATCCTCAAGATCGAGGAGACGGTCGACTACCTGCTTCTCGAACGCGGCGAATTCGTCATCATGAGTTCCAAGGTCGACAACCCCGGCATCGAGAACGAGGAGATTGCCGCGACCTCCCTCGTCTGTGTGCTACCCGAGGGACATCACCTTGCAGAGCGGCCGGAAATCTCCGTCTTCGATCTGGTGGACGAGCCGCTGGTAGGCGTGGACCCGGACGATCCCTATGGCGCGATACTCATCAAGCCCTTCGTTGATCACGGCATCGACGTGCGCCACAGCATGCGCGGCCGCTTTGCGCAGACCGTGGTGAGCCTCGTGCGCCACGGCCTCGGCGTGGCGCTGATCGACCGCTTTTCCGTTGCCGAGGTCTACATGCCAGGAATCATCCGCCGCCCGCTCAAGGAACCGAGCTGCATCCGCTCCTACGTGGTCAGGAAACAGGGCAGGGTGCTCTCAAGCTTTGCCGAACACGCGATCGCGCAGTTTCGCAAGGAATTGACCCTCGCGGCGCAGGAACCACTAAGTCACTAGTATAGGGGCTGAATTCCTGCCCTTCGTCCGGTTCACATCACTCTGGCAGCACGAAAAATAACTTAAAGTTAATAAATTCTAAAAATCTGTATTTGACGTTACTCCCTCAGGGGATAATCCTTGTCTGGAGCCGGACGCAGGGGAGCGTCCCGCATGTCATGAATGGGAGGACCTCCATGAAACGCTTTCTCATCGGCGCCGTTTCGGCGCTTACCCTCGTCGCCGCATCCGCTTCCGCCCAGGACTATCCGACCAAGGAAATCCAGGGCATCATCCAATGGGGCGCCGGCGGGTCGACCGATACCGTGATGCGTGCCGTGACGCCCCATGCCGAAGACGTGCTCGGCGGCACAATCGTGCTTCAGAACATGACCGGCGGCGTGGGCGCCATCGCGCTCAACAACGTCGCGGAAGAGGATGCCGATGGCTACAAGCTCCTGATGGGTGCAGAAAACCCGCTGCTCTACAAGGTGATGGGCCTCGGTGATCGGGATTATTCCGATTTCACGCCGATCAACATTCTCGCACGCGGCACGCCGATCCTCGTTGCCAACAACGATGCGCCCTTCGACGACTACGAGGGCATGATGCAGTATATCGAGGAAAACCCCGGTGAGCTGCGGATCGGTTCCACCGGACCGGGCGGCCTGCCCTCAGTCGTGACCGCGATGGTCGAGGCTGTCGAAGGCGATCTCGACGTGATCTCCGTGCCCTACGATGGCGACGGCCCGGCGCTGACCGCGCTTCAGGGCGGTGCGATCGACGTCATGCCCGCCGTGCTGGGCGCCTCGATCGAGGCGATCAAGGCCGGCAACATGAAGCCGCTCGCCGTGGTGGCGCCCGAAGCGAACGAGTTCCTCCCGGATGTGCCGCCGGTGACCGACTTCAACGACGGCTACAACACCTATCTTCCCTGGGGTCCGTTCTTCGGCATCTTCGTAAAGAACGGCACGCCCGAGGAGATCGTGACCAAGCTCCGCGATGCCTATACCGAGGCGGCCGAACAGGATAGTTTCAAGGAGCTGATGTCCTCGCGCGGGTACACGCTGATGAACATCTCCGGTGACGAGGCGCAGGACTTCCTGACCAACTGGCAGCAGGGTACCGCCTGGCTCCTTCAGGATGCCGGCATGGCCAAGAATTCGCCGGAAGAGTTCGGCATCGCCCGTCCCGGCGAGTAAGCCGTCCGGCGAAAGCCACGCAGAACCGGGGGCAGCGCCCCGCCAGAGGCGCCGCCCTTTTCCGGTAAGGGGCGGCGTTTTCAATTTTTTCAATTGAAGAGATCCAGGCTCCGGGAGGAGAGATGCAGGACAACGTTCACCACCATGACCCGGCACGCGACGGCTCGTCCGACGCCACGCCCGGCGGCATGCCCGACAAGCGCCGCCCCGGCGAGCTGACCTTCACCGTCCTCCTCGTGGTCTTCAGCGGTGCACTGCTGTGGAACGCTTACGGGATTTCCGGGTTCGAGGCACTTTCCGGCGCAGGCTCGGTGCCGATGGCGACCGCGGCCGTCATGCTCGTGAGCGCGCTCGTCGTGCTCTGGCAGACCGCGAAACGCGCCCGCACCGAGGATGAAACGGTGATGCAGGACATCACGCCGCCGCTCGTGATCATCTTCGCGCTCTTTCTCGTGGCCTATGGCATCCTGTTGCGGCCGCTCGGTTTCCTGCCGACGTCGGCCCTCTTCCTGATCGCCTCGATCAAGCTGTTGTCAAAGCGCGGCTGGGGTTTCACCCTCGCGGTCTCCCTCGGCAGCCTGATCCTGATCTACCTAGTCTTCCGCATCGTCTTCACGGTGCTCATGCCCGCGGGCATCGTGCCCGAGGCCGAGATGCTCCAGCTGTTCCGCAACCTGTTCTCGGGAGGCGCATGATGGACGCTTTTATGGCTTTCCTCACGGTCTTCACCCAGCCCGAGCTGCTTTTGCTCGTCGGGCTCGGCACCTTCGCGGGCGTCTATGTGGGCGCGATCCCCGGCCTGTCGGTGACCATGGCGGTGTCGATCCTGATCTCCTTCACCTTTTCCTGGGACGTGCTTCCCGCGATCTCGCTCATGATCGGGATCTACATGGGCGGGGTCTATGGCGGCTCGCGCACGGCGATCCTGCTGAACATTCCCGGCGCGCCATCGGCCATCGCCACGGCGATGGACGGCTATCCCATGGCACAGCGCGGCGAGGCGGGCGAGGCCATCGGCACGACCACCGTCATGTCCTTTTTCGGCGGGCTCGTCGGCATCGTCGTCCTCGCGCTCCTCGCGCCCGTCGTGTCCGATTTCGCGCTTACCTTCCAGCCGCGCGACTACATGCTGATCGCGATCCTCGGTATCCTGCTCGTCGGCTCGCTTTCCTCCGGTTCGCTGGTCAAGGGCATTTTCGCCGGCGCCTTCGGCATCGCCATCGGTGCGGTCGGGATGGATCCGCTCACCTTTACCGAGCGCTTCACCTTCGACATTCCCCTGATGCGCGGCGGGATCAACTTCATCGCCGTGATGATCGGCATGTTCGGCGTGTCCGAGGCGCTGATGCAGCTTCACCATGTCGATACTCCCGCCATCCGGCAGAAGATCTCGCGCATCGTTCCCTCCTTCGGCACGATCCGCAAGCACCTGCCGCTGTCGCTCCAGACCTCGACGCTCGGTGTGCTCATCGGCGCGCTTCCAGGCACGGGCGGGGACATCGCGGCGCTGATGGCCTATGACCATGCCAAACGGGTGACGAAGAAGCCCTCCCGCCCGTTCGGCGAGGGGGCGATCGAGGGTCTCGTCGCGCCCGAGACCGCCAACAACGCCGCCGTCGGCGGGGCGTTCATCCCGATGATGACGCTGGGCATTCCGGGCGATGCGGTGACCGCGATCATGATCGGCGCGCTGTTCATCCACGGGCTGAATCCCGGCCCGATGCTCATGGTCGAGCAGCCGGACATGTTCTGGTTCGTCGTCGGTGCGCTGGTGACGGCGAATTTCTTCATGCTCCTGTTCGGCCTGACAGGCATCAAGCTCTTCACCCGGATCGTCGAAATGCCGCGCCCGGTGCTGATCCCGCTCATCCTCCTGCTGTCGATCGTCGGCGCCTATGCGGTGAACACCTCCATCACCGATGTCTACTGGATGCTCGGGTTCGGGATCGTGGGATATTTCATGCGCCATTACGGCTATCCGCTTGGACCCGTCATCCTCGGCGTGATCCTGTCACGGCTTCTGGACGACAATTGGCGGCGTGCGATCATCTCGGAACGCGAGGATCTCGGCCGTTTCTTCCACGGCATCGTGACGAGCCCGCTCTCGCTCACGCTGCTCGTGGCGGTGATCCTGATCTTCGTGTCGCAAACCCCGCTCTGGACCCGGTTCCGCAAGAAGGAGACCACCGCAAAATGAGTGCTCCCGATATCCTCCTCGGCCTGATCGGCGACAATATCGCCGCGTCCCGCTCGCCGCGCCTGCATGAGCTCGCCGGCGAACAGAACGGCTTGCGCGTGCGCTACGACCGGCTCGTGCCGCAGGCGCTCGGGCAGAGTTGGGAGGAGATCTTCGACGGGCTGGCCGCGAAAGGCTATCGCGGCACCAACATCACCTATCCCTACAAGGAAAAGGTGGTCGGGCGCCTCACGATCGACGATCCGCTGGTGAAGGCCATCGGCGCCTGCAACACAGTGATCTTCGAGGGCGAAACAGCAAAGGGATACAACACGGATTATTCCGGTTTCGTCGCCGCCTACAGGCGGGAACGCGGTGAGGTGTCGACCGGGATCACCCTGATGATCGGAACGGGCGGCGTGGGTCGTGCGGTCGCCTTCGGCCTCATTGCCCTCGGCGCACCGGAGATCCGGCTCGTGGACATGGACCGTGCCAAGGCGGAGGCGCTGGCCGCCGATCTGCGCGCCGCCTCTCCCGAGACCGCCGTGGCCATCTTCGACAGTGCCGCCGAGGGAGCGGAGGGCGCCGCCGGTCTCATCAACTGCACCCCCGTCGGCATGGTCGGCAAGGAAGGCACTCCCCTGCCGGCCTCCGCCATGACCAGTGGCACCTGGGCCTTCGACGCGGTCTATACGCCTGCCGACACCACCTTCCTGACCGATGCCCAGGCATGCGGTCTCGACGTCATCTCCGGCTGGGAACTGTTCTTTTATCAGGGCGTTCACGCCTGGACCCTCTTCACCGGCCTGCCGCTCGACGAAGACCGTCTGCGCGCCGACCTTCTCGCCTAAGGAGTTCACGCCATGAAAACCTCGATCGCGACCGTATCCGTTTCCGGCGATCTCCGCGAAAAACTCGAGGCCATCGCGGCCGCGGGGTTCGACGGGATCGAGATTTTCGAACAGGATTTCATCACTTATGACGGAAGCCCGCGCGATGTCGGCAACATGATCCGCGACCACGGACTTGAGATCTCCCTGTTCCAGCCGTTCCGCGATTTCGAGGGCCTGCCCGAACCGCTCCGCGCGAAGGCCTTCGACCGGGCGGAGCGCAAGTTCGACCTGATGCAGGAGCTCGGCACGGATCTCCTGCTCGTCTGTTCCTCCTGCCATCCGCAGGCGCTGGGCGGGATCGACCGCGCCGCTGCGGATTTTCGCGAGCTGGGAGAACGTGCGGCGAAGCGGGGGCTGCGCATCGGCTACGAGGCGCTCGCCTGGGGCAGGCATGTAAACGACCATCGCGACGCCTGGGAGATCGTGCGCCGCGCCGATCATCCCGCGATCGGCCTCATCCTCGACAGCTTTCACACGCTTGGGCGCAAGCTCAGCCCCGAAAGCATCCGCGCGATTCCCGGCGACAAGATTCTTTTCGTTCAGATGGCCGATGCGCCCGCGATCGAGATGGACCTGCTCTACTGGTCGCGCCATTTCCGCAACATGCCGGGCGAGGGCGATCTCGACGTCGTGGGCTTCCTGCGGGCGGTCATGGCGGCGGGCTATGCCGGTCCCGTCTCGCTCGAGATCTTCAACGATCATTTCCGCGGCGCGAACACGCGGCAGGTGGCACAGGACGGCTATCGCTCGCTCATCGCGCTGATGGACGACGTGCGCCGTGCCGAGCCGGATCTCGCGCTTGGCGGCCTGCCCGAGCTTCCGGCCCGCGTGAAACCGACCGGCGTGTCCTTTGTCGAATTCGCCTCGCGCGGGAAGGAGGCGGCGGCGCTCGGCGATCTGCTCGGCACGCTCGGTTTCGCCCGCGCGGCGACGCACCGCAACAAGGATCTGACGCTCTGGCAGCAGGGCGAGATCCGCATCGTCGTCAACGAGGAGAAGGAAGGCCATGCCGCCCACGCCTTCAACGCGCGCGGCACGACCGTCTGCGATCTCGGCCTGTCGGTCAGTTCCGCGCAGGACACCCTCACCCGAGCCACCGCGACTGGCGCGGAGGCGTTTTCCCAGCCGCTCGAGATCGGGGAGCTCGACATTCCCGCGATCCGCGGTCTAGGCGGTTCGGTCCTGCATTTCGTCGACAGCGCGACGGGACTCGACCGGGTCTGGGAGGTCGAATTCGATCCGATCCCCGGCGCCGACACGGCCGGCGCGGGGCTGACGCATATCGACCATATCGCCCAGACCATGAGCTACGAGGACATGTTGAGCTGGACGCTGTTCTACACCTCGATCTTCGAGGTGACCAAAAGCCCGATGGTCGATGTGATCGATCCTGACGGGCTGGTGCGTTCGCAGGTGATCGAAAGTCCCGGAGGGGCGTTCCGCATCACCCTCAACGGTGCGGACACCCATCGCACGCTGGCAGGCCGCTTCCTTGCCGAGACCTTCGGCGCCTCGGTTCAGCATCTCGCACTCGCCACCACGGACATTTTCGGGACCGCTGCGCGCCTTGCCGAGCGCGGCTTTGCGCCCTTGCCGATCTCGGCCAACTATTACGACGATCTGACCGCGCGCTTCGATTTTCCGCCCGGACTGCTCGAGCGGATGAAGGCCGCAAACGTGCTCTACGACCGCGACGAGAAGGGCGAATTCTTCCAGCTCTATTCCGGCAGCTTCGCGGGCGGGCTGTTTTTCGAGATCCTGCAACGCGGCAGTTACGCGGGATACGGTGCGCCCAACGCGCCCTTCCGCATCGCGGCACAGAAACGCCGGCTCCGCCCGAAGGGGATGCCCGCGCGCTGATATGATCCGGCCCGCGGACGGCGAGGGTTTCATCTTTTGACATTGAGCCGACCATGCGGCACGGCCTCGGCGAGGGAAAATCACATGAAACAGACCCGCATTGCAGTGATCGGCGGCGGTGCCATCGGACGGACGCACGCGGTTGCGATCCGCGACTGTCCGGGAACCGAACTCGCCGCAATCGTCGATCCGTTCGAGGCGGGCGCCGCACTTGCCGGTGAGCTTGAGGCGCTTCACCTCACGGAGCTGGACGCGCTTTTCGACACCAGGATCGACGGCGCCGTGATCGCCACGCCCAATGCACTCCATGTGCCGCAGGCGACCATGTTGATCGAGGCGGGCATTCCCGTGCTCGTGGAAAAGCCGCTTGGGGAGAATGCCGCCGCCTGCCGGGCTCTCGTGAGCCTGTCAGAGCACACCGGCGTGCCGGGGCTCGTCGGGCATCACCGCCGTCACAATCCCATCATCCGTGCCGCAAAATGTGCGATTGAAGACGGGCGTTTCGGTGCGCTCGTCTCCGGCACGATCAGCGCCACGCTGCACAAGGCCGACAGCTATTTCGACGTGGCATGGCGGCGCGAGAAGGGTTCGGGCGGCCCGGTTCTCATCAATCTGATCCACGAGATCGACCTCGTGCGCCATCTCTTCGGGGAGATCGGCGAGGTCTTTGCCATGGCGTCGAACGACCGGCGCGGTTTTGAAGTGGAAGACACGGCGGTGATCCTGCTGCGGCTGTCGGGCGGGGGCATGGTGACGGTCGCGCTCACCGATGCGGGCGTCGGACCCTGGTGCTGGGATACCACGGCGGGGGAGAACCTCGCGCGCTTCCCGGCCATGCCCGCCGTCTCGCATATGTTCGCAGGCACGCGGGCGGGGATGAGCCTGCCGGATCTGTCCTTCTGGACCCATGACGGGCCGGCAGACTGGACTGTGCCCCAGGTGAACCGCCCGCTCGAAATCGTCCCCATGGACAGCTATGTCAAACAGATCCGTCATTTCGCCGCGGTCATCGCGGGCGAGGAACGCCCGCGCATCACGCTTGCGGATGGAGCCGCGAATATTGCCGTGATCGAGGCGATCCGCACCTCCGTCGCGCAGAGACGCCCCGTCGCTCCCGACCTGACGGGGCAGGACGCCGAGCGGCAGACGATGGTCGAGTGAGACGGCGCACCTCTGCGGGACATTGAGGAATTCAGTGCCGAGCCGGGCCACCAAGGCTGTGCCTGCCGGTCTGTTCGCCGCTTTTTCCGTCGCCGGCGGGAACCTTGCCCGAATGGGGAGGTTTCAGTTCCGATCGCCTCGGCGCTGACCATGGGAGGCGGCGGAAGGAGGAGACCATGGCACGGCATTTCTGGAAAGACCGGCCCGTGCGCAATGTTCTGGCGAAAGCCTCGCGAAGGCGTCCTGCCCGCGCGGGGCACGTCGGCGCGGCGAGCGCGCTCGCATATGAGTTGAGCTATCACATGAACCGGCGCGTGAGCCTCTGACGCTCATAGGCCGGCCATCAGCGCCGCATGACGGGCGGTGAAGGCGGCGCGGGTTTCCACCGGCGGGCGCAGGCGGATCCGAAATCCGGTGACGAGTGCGGGATCCATCCGGCCGAAGAACCTGTCGCTCTCGGGCTCCGAGAAGCCTGCGATCTGCGTGGCTTCGAGCCAGGCAGAGACCTTGTCGGCCTTCTTGATCTTCTTCTTGATCGCTGCGGGAGTCTTCGCGGGAAGGCCGAACCGCAGATGGATCGCCGCCGCAAGCCGTTCGTCGAGTTCGCCATATTCCGCCCCGACCGCGGCCTTCACAGGGGAGATCATGTCCCCGATCACGTATTCGGGCGCATCGTGAAGCAGCGCGGCGAGCTGCCATTTCACCGGCTCGGCAGGGTAGAGCCGGCGAAAGATTTCCTCGACGAGGATCGAATGCTCCGCCACGGAATAGGCGTAGTCGCCCTTGGTCTGGCCGTTCCAGCGGGCCACGAAAGCCAGTCCGTGCGCGATATCCTCGATCTCTATGTCCATCGGCGTCGGGTCGAGCAGGTCCAGCCTGCGTCCCGACAGCATTCTCTGCCACGCGCGCTTTTGTGCCATTCTGTCTGTCGCCTCATTGGGTTTTCGCCCTAGGTAACGCCCGCGCCTCCCGGTTGCCACGATTCTCCTGTTCATGCTGCCAAATCAACGCCTCTGCGTTGTAAGAACGCGGGCAAGCTGGTAACCAGCGCAAAAACGACCATGTCAAGCAGGAGCCACGCGGATGGGCAAAGACTACATCGTCAAAGACATTTCCCTCGCCGATTACGGTCGCAAGGAACTCGATATCGCCGAGACCGAAATGCCGGGCCTCATGGCGTTGCGCGAAGAATATGGCGCGACAAAGCCGCTCAAGGGCGCGCGCATCGCCGGCTCCCTGCACATGACCATCCAGACCGCGGTCCTCATCGAAACGCTCGTTGCGCTGGGTGCGGAGGTGCGCTGGGCCTCCTGCAACATCTTCTCGACCCAGGACCATGCCGCCGCTGCCATTGCCGCCGGCGGCACGCCGGTCTTCGCGATCAAGGGCGAGACGCTCGAGGAATACTGGGACTATGCTGATCGGATCTTCCATTTCGACGGGGAAGGCGTGGCCAACATGATCCTCGACGACGGCGGCGACGCGACGCTTTACATCCTGCTCGGCGCGCGGGTCGAGGCGGGCGAGGAGGATCTCATTGCGGTGCCCACCTCCGACGAGGAAGTCGCGCTCTTCAACCAGATCCGCAAGCGGCTCAAGGAAAGCCCCGGCTGGTTCACGAAACAGCGTGACGCGATCCGGGGCGTGTCGGAAGAGACCACCACCGGTGTGCACCGCCTCTACGAGCTCAAGAAGAAGGGCCTGTTGCCCTTCCCGGCGATCAACGTCAACGACAGCGTCACCAAGTCGAAATTCGACAACAAGTATGGCTGCAAGGAATCGCTCGTGGACGGCATCCGCCGCGCCACGGATACGATGATGGCGGGCAAGGTCGCGGTGGTCTGCGGCTATGGCGACGTGGGCAAGGGCTCGGCCGCCTCGCTGCGGGGAGCCGGTGCGCGGGTGAAGGTGACGGAGATCGACCCGATCTGTGCGCTCCAGGCCGCGATGGATGGGTTCGAGGTCGTGCGCCTCGAGGATGTGGCAGCCTCTGCCGACATCTTCGTGACGACGACCGGCAACAAGGATGTGATCCGCATCGAGCACATGCGCGAGATGAAGGACATGGCCATCGTGGGTAACATCGGCCATTTCGACAATGAGATCCAGGTCGCGGCCCTGCGCAACCACAAATGGACCAACATCAAGGAGCAGGTCGACATGATCGAGATGCCTTCGGGCAACCGCATCATCCTGCTCTCCGAGGGGCGGCTGCTGAACCTCGGTAATGCCACCGGGCATCCCTCCTTTGTCATGTCCGCCTCCTTCACCAACCAGGTGCTCGCGCAGATCGAGCTCTGGGGGAACGGCGACAGCTATGAAAACGACGTCTATATCCTGCCCAAGCATCTCGACGAGAAGGTGGCGCGCCTGCATCTCGACCGGATCGGCGTGAAGCTCACCGAATTGTCGAAGCAGCAGGCGGATTACATCGGTGTCACGGTCGAAGGACCGTTCAAGCCGGAACATTACCGCTACTGACGCGCTTGTGTCCGCATGGGCATTCCGCGACGACATGACAGGCCGCCCGCATCGCTGTGGGCGGCCCTTTTCCTGCTGATGGCGGGCGGGATCGCCTATCTCGGCTGGCAGATCATGGTTCACCCGCGCACACCGCTGCCGCCGGAATGGAATCCGGTGGTTCCCCTGAAGATCGCCCATCCGCTCACTCCGCTGACGGTCTGGAAGCTCGGCCGCGCCGAAGAAGAGTTCGCCACCTGCCTCGCCGCGCTCGAGGGCGGCGCGGAACTGGAGCGGATGGAGCCCTATCAGGGGCCCGGCGCCTGTGGCATAGCGGCACGGGTACGGCTTTCCGCGGTGGGGCCGAGCGGCCTCGATCCGGTCGAGACTTCCTGCCCCGTCGCCCTGCGGCTGGCGATGTGGAACCGCCACGGGGTGCAACCCGCCGCGCAGGAGATCTTCGGTCAGCCGGTTTCGGTGATCCGCCAGCTCGGCAGCTACAACTGTCGTCCGGTCCGCACGCCATCGGGGAGAAGTACGCGCCTGTCCACCCATGCGACGGCTGAAGCGATCGACATCTCGGGCTTCGACCTTGCGGACGGGCGCCGGATCCGCCTGCTCTCCGACTGGAGCGATGGCGGCGATGCGCAACGGTTCCTTCGTGCCGTCCGGGACAGCGCCTGCACCTATTTCGCTACGACCCTCTCCCCCGACTATAACAACCTGCACGCTGATCATTTCCACCTCCAGTCGCGCGGGCGCGGGGCCTGCCGCTGAGATCGCCGCGAAGGGTGAAAGCGCTTTGAACTTTTTCCTTTTTTCGTGTGGGTTTCGCCCTTACCGTTCCTGTGCGTGCCGAAAGTGGCGCGAATTTCAAACAGTCACAGCAATATGGTGGGATTGAACGATGGGAAAAAGAGAAGAACTGATCGCGAAATATGCGGAGGATCTGAGATCGAAATGCGGCATGGAACCGGACCTGGATCTTCTGACCAAGGTGACGATCGGATGCGGCCCGGCGATCTACAACGATGACGCCTCCACGGTCGCGTCCAGTCAGGACGGTGAGCTCGAAACCGTGAAGAACAATTTCCTCGTCAAGAAACTCGGTCTTGCGGACGGGGCCGAACTGATGGATGCGATCAATTCCGTGATCGACACCTATGGCCGCTCCGAACGCAACAAGTATCGCGCGGTGGTCTATTACATGCTCGTCAAGCATTTCGGCAAGGAGGCGGCCTACGCCTGACGGTTTCGCCCGGCCAGTCGTCCGCCCTGCCCGGTCGGGGCGGTCGCTGCCGGCAAAAACTTAAGAGAAGGTTTCAGTTTCCCTTACAAACCTAGAGATTTGGCGTTTGCGCGGAATCGCGGGTTTCTCTACCTTGATCTCACGGACCAGGACGGCCCGGACCCTGAAATTCGAACACGTGTGGTGCTATGGGAGCACGTGGGGTGGTGGAGGGTCCCGAGGGGTCGGGGCCCTCCCTTTATTCTCATGATATCAGATGCGTGCGATCAGGACGGATCCGTTCCGCCGAGTTCGCAGATCACCGCCCATTCCTCCGGCGTGACCGGTTGAACCGACAGGCGCGAGTTGTTGACGAGGACCATCTCCTTCAACCGCGGCTCTTCCTTGCACATGGTGAGGGTCACGGGCGTTTGGAATGGCCGGACGGCCTTGATATCCACGCACTCCCAGCGCGGATCGTCCGCTTTGCTGTCGGGATGTGCCTCGGCACAGACTTCGACGATGCCGACGATCTCCTTTTCCGCGCGGGAGTGATAGAAGAACCCCCGGTCGCCGAGTTTCATCGCCCGCATGTTGTTGCGCGCCTGATAGTTGCGCACGCCGTCCCATTCTTCGCCCGCCTCGCCTTTCGCGACTTGCTGGTCCCAGGACCAGACCTCGGCTTCGGATTTGAAGAGCCAGTAATTCATTCTCAGATCACCTTGTTCCACACTTCGATCCGCACATCCGCGAACAACCCGGCCTTCGCATAGGGATCGTTCGCGGCCCAGTCCTCCGCCGCGGCGCGATCCGCGACTTCGATGATGACGAGGGATCCGGACATGGTCCCGTCGGAATCGAGAAACGGACCGGCCTGCTCGACCACGCCGGAGGATTTGAGATAGGCGGCATGATCGGGCCGCGTGTCGAGGCGGATCTGAATCGCGCCCGGCTTGTCGGTGCAGATGATGGCGAATTTCATCGGTTATTCCCTCTTGAGTGGACGGGTGAGAAGCTGTTCGACAGCCTCGGGTATGGACAGTTTCGCGTCCAGAATATCGGTGACGGTCCGGGTGATCGGCATGTCGATCCCGGCCTGGCGCGAGAGTTGCGCGACGGCGCGGGCGGTGGCGACCCCCTCGACGGTGACACCCGGATCGACGGTTTCGCCGCGGCCGAGCCTCAACCCGTGCGAATAGTTGCGCGATTTCTCCGAGGTGCAGGTCAGCACCAGATCGCCGAAGCCCGCAAGCCCGGCGAGCGTCAGGGGATCGGCGCCGAAATGCCCCGCCAGACGCTGCATCTCCGCAAAGCCGCGGGTCATGAGCGCCGCCCGCGCGCTTTCCCCCAGCCCCTCGCCCATGGCAAAGCCGCAGGCGATGGCGATCACGTTCTTCATCGCGCCGCCGAATTCCACCCCCACCGGATCAAGGCTCGAATAGAGCCGGATGTTGTCGGTGGACAGCCGTTCCTGGAGGTCGCCCACCAGATCGGCGTCGCGCGCGGCGATGGTGAGCGCGGTCGGCAGCCCCTCGGCGATGTCCACGGCAAAGGACGGACCGGAGAGAATGGCGACGGGTGTCGCTGGCAGCGTGTCCTCGATGACCGCGAGCGGCCCGCGGTTCGACGCGAGGTCGACGCCCTTGCAGCAGGCCACGAGGATCCTGTCGCGCAACTCCGGCCGACGGGACGCGACGAACTCCGCAAGCTGCTGCATCGGCACGGCGAGCAGAAGGACGGGCGCCGTACAGGCAAGGGCGAGATCGTCGGTCGCCTCCAGCGAGGCGGGAAAGCGACGGCCGGGCAGGCGGCGGGAATTCACCCGCGCTGCCTGCATCTCCCGCGCCGCGCCGGGGTCGCGCGCCCAGAGCCGCACCGCCTGTCCCGAGCGCGCGAGGGATATGGCGAGCGCGGTGCCGAAGGCGCCGGCGCCGAGGACGGAAATCTCACCCATCTTCTGCCATTCCTTTTCGTTGCGGGTTCGGAAACATTGTTCGGATCCTTCTTGGGAGGTATCACCGTGGACAGCGCCAGACAATCCCGAGACCCAGGTGACCCGGACCCTTCTCATCACACGTCCCGCAGACGATGCCCGCCGCCTCGCCACCGAAATTCGACAGATCGACCCGGAGCTCGTCCCGGTCGTGGCGCCGGTGCTGGAGATCGTGCCTGTCGCCTTCGAACCGCCGGGAGAGGATTACGAACTGACGATCCTCACCTCCCGCCATGCGGCGCAGGCGGCTGCCGAACACTTTCCCGACCTGACCGCCTGGTGCGTCGGTGCGGCGACTGCGGCCGCCGGCGAGGCGCTTGGCCTCGCGACATGGTCGGTCGATGGCACCGTGGAGGATCTTCTGGCCGCGCTGGCCCCGCGAAAGGGCGCGCGTGTGTTGCATCTGCACGGCGCCCACAGCCGCGGCGCACTGACGCAGAGGTTGCGGGCCGCGGGGGTGCGTGCCGATGATTGCGTCGTCTACGCTCAGGAGGAACGTCCGTGGTCGCCGCAGGAGCGGGCGGAGATCGCGCATGCGGCGCGGATGGGCGAGGTGATCGTGCCGCTCTATTCGCCGCGCAGCGCGCGCCTGCTGGGGCGGCGGCTCCGGGACCTGGGGATCGGGGAAACACTCACGCTGGTGGCGATTTCCTCGTCCTGCCTCGAGGCCTGGAGCGGTCCTGCGCCCCGGCGCGCCCTTGTCGCCGCGGCGCCGAATGCGGAGGCGATGAAAGCTGCCCTCGCGACCCTGAGGGGATGATCGCGGCTTGAGAGCGCGGGGAGGAGGCTCTAGGTTCTAGTCCAGACAGCCAATCCCGGTTCCGGATTCGAAAGGTATGCCTTGTGACAAGTGGGAAGAAAACTCCGCAGGAAACGACAGCGACTGACGCCGGAGACGGCCGGGAGCCAGAGGCGGAGGTCGGACCCGCGACATTGGATCTGGAACAGGACGGGATGCAGACGGCTGAGGATGCCTCCGAGGAGAGCGGGCAGGCGCAGGACGAGGCCCTGCCGGACGCAGAGATGAGCGAGACGGCTGAACCGGAGACGGAAGACGACCCGCAGGCCGAGCTTCCGCCCGCGTCCGATCCCGCCGCCGCACCGCCTCCCGAAACGGTCATCGTGAAACGCGGTGGTGTTCTCGCCGCGCTTCTGGGGGGCGTGATCTGCCTTGCCCTGGGATATGCCGCCGCGCAGTTCGTGAAACCCGAGGGGTGGCCGTTTCCCGGCTCGAATACCGAAGAAGTTTCGGCTCGCGTCGATCGGCTTCAGGACGAGGTCGCCGCGCTGACGGCCGCGACGGAGGATCGGGCAGCCGCGGATCGGCAGGTACAGGAGCGGCTGGAGGCGCGCCTGTCGGAGATGGATCCGGCCGCGGCGGTCGAGCCGTTGTCGGACCGGATCACCGCCCTCGAGGACCGGCTCACCACGCTTGAGGCGCGTCCCGTCGAGGAGGCGGTGCTTTCGCCCGAGGCGACCGAAGCCTACGAGCGGCGCCTCACGGAGATGCAGGAGCGCCTGAACAGCGAGATCGAGCGGTTGCACGCCGCGGAATCGGAGGCGCAGGCCCAGGAGGCAGTCGCCGCCGCCGCGACCCTGCGTTCCGAGCTGAGGGCGCGCGTGGAGGCGGGCGATCCCTTTGTCGAGGAACTCGACGCGCTCGGGACCGAGGTGCCGGAGGGGCTGCGCGCAGCGGCCGCGGAGGGAATCCCCGGCGTGACCGAACTTCAGGATAGCTATCCCGAAGCTGCGCGCCGTGCGCTGACTGCGGCCTCGCGCGCCGCCTATGAGGCGGGGGAGGAAGGCTGGGTCCGGACCGCGCTGCGCACGCAGCTCGGATTGCGCTCGACCCGGCCGAAGGTGGGGGATGACCCGGACGCAATCCTGTCGCGCGCCGAGCAATCCGTGCGGGAGGCGGATTTTGCGGAGGCGATCGCGACGCTTGAGGCGCTGCCGGAGGCGGGCAGGGCGGAGATGCAGCCCTGGATCGACACGGCGCAGAGGCGTGTCGATGTGCTCACGGCGCTCAACGATATGTCCGGTCAGTAAGGAAGGCGAAACATGCTCTGGTCTCTCATCAAGATTGTCCTTTTCGTCCTTCTCGTGGGTCTGCTTGCCTATGGCGGCATGCTCCTGATGGACACGGAGGGCGGTGCCCAGCTCGCATTCGGCGGTTATGAGATCACCCTCAGCCCCCTGCGCGCGGTGATCGCCCTGCTCGTCCTGATCGCGGTGCTTTTCGTGGTGATGAAGCTCGTCGGCCTCCTCGTCGCGGTGGTGCGTTTCCTGCTGGGCGACGAGACCGCGATCTCGCGCTATTTCGACCGCAACCGCGAGCGCAAGGGGTATGACGCCTTTGCCGATGGCCTCATGGCGCTTGCCTCCGGCGAGGGACGCGTGGCGCTGTCCAAGGCCTCGCGGGCGGAGCGGTACCTGCACCGTCCTGAACTCACCAATATCCTGAAGGCGCAGGCGGCCGTCATGACGGGCGACAGGCGCACCGCGGAACGTGCCTACAAGGCGCTGGCGGTCGACGAACGCACGCGCTTTGTGGGGGTTCAGGGCATCATGAAGCAGAAGCTCGAGGAGGGCGACACCGACACGGCGCTGAAGCTTGCGGAAAAGGCCTTTGCTCTCAAGCCGAAACATGTCGAGACGCAGGACATCCTGCTGCGGCTCCAGGCGGAGAAGGGCGACTGGACCGCAGCGCGCTCGACGCTGGCCGCGAAGCTCAGGAACGGCACGATCCCGCGCGACGTGCACAAGCGCCGCGACGCCGTTCTGGCGTTGCAGCAGGCCAAGGGCGTGATCGCGGAGGGTGCGTCGATCGAGGCGCGCGAGGCCGCGATCGAGGCGAACAGGAAGTCGCCGGATCTCATCCCGGCGGCGGTGATGGCCGCCGACGAATACGTGACCGAGGGCAAGCAGCGGCAGGCCGCACGGGTTCTGAAGAAGGCGTGGGACGCGCAGCCTCATCCCGATCTCGCCGCGGCCTTCGCGCGTATCGCGCCCGAGGAGACACCGGAGCAGCGGCTGAAGCGGTTTTCCACCCTGACGAAGATCCATCCCGAGAATCCGGAGACGAAAATGCTCCTCGCCGAGCTCTATATCGCCGCGGAGGACTTTCCTGCCGCGCGCCGTGCACTCGGCGATCTCGCGGAAATCAATCCGACCGCACGGAGCCTGACGATCCTTGCAGCCGTCGAACGCGGCGAGGGGGCGGACGACGTGGTGGTTCGGGGCTGGCTCACCCGCGCCCTGACTGCGCCGCGCGGGCCGCAATGGGTCTGTGACAACTGCCAGACGATCCACCCCGAATGGATGCCGATCTGCGACCATTGCGGCGGATTCGATACCCTGAGCTGGCGCAAGCCGATCGGGGAGGAAGTCGCGATGCCCTCGGGCACGGAAATGCTCCCGATGATTGTCGGGACCGGCGCCCATGCGACGGAGGAGCCGCTTCCCGAGGCGCCCGAAGAGGAGGAGCCCCGGCAGGGACTGGTCGACGTGACGCCGGCGGCGGAGGTGGAAAAACCGAAGGTCGAAAATTAGGGCTACACACCCGCGAAAGAGGGTGCTAAAGAGCCGACCACATCGGGGCGTGCGCGCCTCGACCGGAAAAGTGCCGGTGTAGCTCAGCTGGTAGAGCACGTCATTCGTAATGATGGGGTCGGGGGTTCGAGTCCCTTCACCGGCACCACTTTCCACCAGACAGAAAGGCCTCCCGATCGGGAGGCCTTTTGCATTTCGCCGCAGTCAGCTGCGCGGCCGTTCCTTTCTCGGATCGTAATGCGGGAAGGTCGTGAGTCTTGCGCTGTAGCGTTTGAGATGCCCGTCGAGCTGTCCGATCTCGACCGCCGTGCCGGGTTCGGCATGGGCGACGTCGACGCGGGCGAGGGCGATGAGCTGTCCCGTGCGTGGCGAGCGCATGGCGGAACAGATTTCCCCGATCTGCGCGCGGCCGATGCGCAGGCAATCGCCATGGGCCACCGGCTCCTGTCCCTCGATTTCGACGCCGACGAATTTGCGGGCCGGGTGTTCCTTTCTCCGCAAAAGCGCCTCGCGTCCGACGAAATCGGCGGTTTTCGACTTCAGCGGCACGGTAAAGCCGATGCCGGCCTCGAACGGATCGGTCTGGTCGGAGAAATCGTAGCCTGCGAAGACAAGTCCCGCTTCGATCCGCACGAGATCCAGGCCGGCAAGGCCCATCGGGCGGATGCCATGGGCCTGACCTGCCTCCCAGACGGCGCGGAACACCGCATCTCCGTCCTTCGGGTGGCAGAAGATCTCGTACCCGAGTTCGCCGGTATAGCCCGTTCGGGAGAGCACCACCGGAACCCCATCGGGCCCGCCGATCCGACCGATGGTGAAGCGGAACCAGTCGAGTTCCGCAGCCGGTGTCCGGTGCGGAGCGGTCCAGACGATTTCACTCACGAGTTCGCGCGATTTCGGGCCTTGGACGGCAAGATTGTGCATCTGGTCTGTGGAGGCACGGATCATCACGTTGAGGCCGAGCGCCTGCGCCTGTTCACGCATCCAGACGCCGCCCTCGTCGGAGCCGCCGATCCAGCGGAAATTCGTCGGTCCGAGCCGGAACAGCGTGCCGTCGTCGAGCATACCGCCATGTGGGTAGCACATCGCGGAATAGACAACCTGGCCCGTGCCGAGCTTTTCCACGTCGCGCGTCAGCACCCAGTTCAGCAGTGCTTCGGCATCTGGTCCGGTCACCTCGAATTTCCGAAGCGCCGACAGGTCTATGACCACGACATCCTCGCGGCAGGCCCAGTAGCTTTCGACCGGATCAGTCTGAGGGAAGGCGTTCGGCAGCCAGAAGCCGCGATACTCGACGAAGTCGCTCGTCAGTTCGGCGAAGTTCTGGTGAAAGGCGCTTTCGCGGGTCATGACGGGGTCCTCGTCGGGCAGGGCGCGCCAGGCGACAGCGCGGGAAAATCTTTCCTCGCCGGAATAGGTGCGCACGTGAATATCGGTGAGATCCCAGCCATTCGCCGGGGAGGTGTCGTCGGGGCAAGCCGAAGAGACGCAGATGAGATCGGTGAGGGCGCGAAGGAGCACGTAGTCGCCCGGCCGCGACCAGGGCTCGTCGGCCAGAAGGACGCCATGCGCATCGACCGAGGTGTTGAAGAAGAAGTTCGCCGCCATCCATCCCTTGCGGCCAGGGATGCCATAGGTGGCGAGCGCGCCGTTGAAATTGTCGGAACAGTTCGGGTGGCCCGGATAGCCGATATCGTCGTAATATTTCGACGAACAGGCCAAGGCGAAGGCGTCATGGCGGCCGCAGGTGTCCTGGACCACTTCGACCAGCGCGGTGTTGTCATGGTCGAAATATTTTCCGTGCAGGCCGGGCATCGGGTAGGCGTGGCCCTGAATCGTGCGGCTCGTGGTGACCGACAGGGGCAGGTAGTCGCCCCTGTCGACCTTGCGCGCATCGAAACACTGGAAATCGGTGCACTGACGTCCGTCGATATCCATGATCTGAATGAACTCACCCGCGCGCACGAAATAGGATTGCGCGGTGGCAGAGGCGATACGGAAGTTCTGGAGCGGATCGGCAAGGGGATCGGGCAGGGCAAAGCGGTTCCTGGCCCTGGCCTCCTTGCGCCGCACGGTCACACGCAGCGGCGTTGTGGTGTCCTGCGCCTCGGGATCCATCTCACCGCCGGGAGCGGCGACGATAATCCAGCCCGGAGCCTGAGCGGTGAAGGTCGCGCGGTCTCCCGCGGGGCTTTCGGTGCCGAAAAGCGTGAGAGCATGTGCGTCGGACAGATCCATATTCCGCCGGATCAGTCCCTTTTTCAGCTTGTCCAACCCCGCCAGAGGCGACAGCAGCATCGCCCGCAGTCCCGCTGCCGGACTATCGGCGCGGGCGCCGATGAGGCCGCAATCAAGCCGTCCGTCGGGATGTGCAGCGAGGATTTCACAACGCTGTCCGCCCTCAATATTCTCGATCTCGATCCGGTCGCCCGGTTTCAGTTCGACGAGCGTCGCTCCGGAACCGGGGACAGTCTGACGCTCTTCGTTCGACGCGAGACCATAGGCGGCGGCCCGCCTCGGGTGCGAGGCAGGCGGGGGACCGGGGCGCAGAAGGCTCGCAGGGATGTGCGCTTGCATGGGCTTGTCCTTGGGAAAGGGTATCGCGGGTTCAGGGAGGAGCCGGACCCGCCGTCTTTTCGGGTCAGGTCCGGAGATAGGTGTCCATACTGTCGTCCAGCGCGTCCTTCCATGGGGTGTGATGGACCGGTGCCATCGTGCCGGTGATCACCGACTTGTAGCAATTGTCGCGGAACGCCATGATATCCTTGGCCTTGTGTTTCTTCCATTCGAAGAAGGCTTCGCAGGCGCCGTCGATGTCGAAGCTTGGATAATCGGTCTCTGCGACCAGTTCCTTGACATAATCGGCCTGATACCGGATCGCATATTTTACGTCGTCATCCGCCTCCTCGCGAGCTTCGCGCTCCGCTACGTCGGCCATGAGGACCTGTTTGTCGGCTGGAACCTGGATCCGGCCGAGGATGATGTCGCGCACGTACCACGCCTGGGCGTCGAACATGTTGAAGGTGAACCACTGGTCCTGCATCCCGAGATAGAAGAGTCCGGGATTGTGGACATAGACCACACCCTTGTAGAGATCGGCGGTAGCGAGTCTGTTCCTGGTCTTGAGGCGCAGGTCGTCCGGCAGGAACGGGAAATAGTGCCTGTAGCCGGTGCACAGGATGATCGCGTCGACATCCTTGCTCGTGCCGTCGGCGAAATGGACGGTTCTGCCCTCCACCTTATGAAGCGCGGGCTTTTCCTCCCAGTTGTCCGGCCAGCGGAAGCCCATCGGCGCGGAGCGATAGCAGGTGGTAATCGACTTCGCGCCGTATTTCCAGCATTGCGACCCGATGTCCTCCGCGGAGTAGGAGGCGCCGACAAGCAGCACATCCTTGCCTTCGAATTCCCGCGCGTCGCGGAAATCGTGAGCATGGACGATGCGGCCGTTGAACTGGTCGAAGCCGGGATATTCGGGTACGTTCGGGGAGGAGAAGTGACCGGAGGCGACGATGACATTGTCGAAACGCTCCCTGTAGACCCTGTCCTCGGCCATGTCGTGCACGGTCACTTCGAAATCGCCGGTCTCGGCGTGATACTCGACCCAGCGCACCACGGTGGAAAACCGGATCCAGTCGCGGACATCCGCCTTGAGCACGCGCCCCTCGATATAGTCGAACAGCACGGCACGCGGCGGGTATGAGGCGATCTGCTTGCCGAAATGCTCCTCGAAGGAGTAATCTGCGAATTCCAACCCCTCTTTCGGCCCGTTGGACCACAGGTAGCGATACATGGAGCAGTGCACCGGCTCCCCGTTTTCATCGACCCCGGTGCGCCAGGTGTAATTCCACAACCCGCCCCAATTGGACTGTTTCTCGAAACAGACGATTTCCGGTATCTCCGCACCGTTCTGCGCGGCGGATTGAAAGGCGCGGAGCTGTGCAAGTCCGGACGGACCGGCTCCGATGACTGCAACACGTTTCGGCATGTCGTTCTCCCAATTGGTTCCTTTCGTTGGACTGAACCGGATCAAAAAACTGGTTCAATCGGTATGAACCAAATGGCAGTCGACTTTTTTAGTGGTCAATGAAATTTCTTTTTGGGAATATTGATGTGAGGTGGAATTCCGGAACCGATAACGAAATTTAGGCGACAGATGAAATAATGAGCGGACCAACCCTGTCACAACGCCTGCTCGTCAGCGGCTCCCTGCCCCGGCTCACCGGGCAGACACGGGCGCCGGTGCGGCTCGGCTTCCTGATTCCCATGTCCGGGCGGGAGCAGGGCTGGGGATTGCCGGGCTATGAGGGCTGCAAGATCTGGGCCGACTGGATCAACGCCCATGGTGGGCTGATGGTCGGCGGCCGCCGCCGGCGGATCGAGCTCAGGATACATGACAGCGCCACGGGAGCGGAGCAGACCCTGCGTGCGGCCCGCGACATGGTCGAACAGGACGGGGTGCCGCTGGTCTTCATCCTCGGCGGCAACGACATGGGACCCGCGCTCGACTACCTGATGGCACGGAAGACTCTCGTCGCAACGCTTCTGCCGTCGGATCTCTCCCCGGACCGGCCCTATCTCATCGCGCCTGCGGAGGTGCATCCGCTGTTCAATGTTACGGGCGTCGAATGGCTCGCGCGTACCGAACCTGCCGCGCGGAGAGTTGCGCTTTGCAGCCAAGAGGACCTGATGGGCCTTCCCTCGCTTGCGGTCTATCGCGCCGCATTCGAGGCGAGGGGGCGCGAGATCGTGCGGGAAATCCGTTACGAGGTGACGGACCGGGACGCGTCCGCGATGGTGGCGGCGATGCTGGAGCGGGAGCCGGACATCCTGTGCTGGTGCTCCTCGCCGCCGCCGATGGTGAAGGCGCTGACGGAAGCCGCCTACAGGTCCGGTTTTACGGGACATATCCTGTCTTGTACCGGCGACAATTACGACCGCATGATCGCACGCACCTCGCCCGAATTCATGGAGCGTTTCATCTTCCAGTTTCCCGATTTCGACGACCCGAAGCTCGCGGACAAGGCCTTTTTCTTTCATCGGCCCAAGGCGTTTTTCGACACCTATCGTGCACGGTTTCCCGGTGCATGGGGGGCGGTGAGCTGGGAATATGCGTCGATCCTCGATCTGTGGCACAATGCGGTCGAACTGGCCGACAGCCTGACGCCGGTCTCCGTTCTGGCGGCGATGAAGCGTGGCCGGCGTATGCCGCATGCCTTCGGTCCCGCAAGCTGGTGGGGCGAGGAGATCTTTGGCATCGACAACGCGCTCGTGGGGGATTGGCCGGTCGTGGGCATCCGGGATGGAAAGGCGACCATCCTCGAATTCGGCTCGGTGCTCGACTGGCTCGACCGCCACGGCGCCGATCTCAGACGCCATCTGTCCGATCTCGGGCAATTGTGGGATCAGAGGCTCAGGACGAGACAGGCGGCGGGGCCGGCCCCGCGACCGGTGACATCCGGACATTACGAAGAGAGGACAGAGCATGAGCAAATCCCAGAGCACCCTCCATCAGGATCCCCACGCAATCCGCGACACGCGGGAAAAGAACCTTGAGGTCGCCATCGGCCGCCAGGTCCGGGATCTGCGCAAGCGTCAGCGCATGACGGGGGCGGATCTCGCAGGGCGCGCCGGACTGTCGGTCGGCATGCTCTCGAAGATCGAGAACGGCGTGATCTCGCCGTCGCTCAACACGATCCAGACCCTCGCCCATGCCCTGCGCGTCCCGCTCGTGCAGCTGTTCTCCGGCTATGAGGAGGAGCGGGGCTGCATGCATGTCAAGGCCGGCGAGGGCGTGGAGATCGAACGCGCCGGAACGCGCGCTGGGCACCAATACAACCTTCTCGGCCATATCGGATCGAACAACTCCGGGGTGGTGGTGGAGCCCTATCTCATCACGCTGGACAGCGAGAGCGACCGGTTTCCCACCTTCCAGCACGAGGGGATGGAACTGCTCTACATGCTCGAGGGTGTGGTCGACTACCGCCACGGAGACAAGCGCTACCTCCTCAAGCCGGGTGATTCTCTCCTTTTCGACGCGGATGCCCCGCACGGGCCGGAGGAGATCGCCCAGCTTCCGGCGCGGTATCTTTCGATCATCACCTATCCCCAGCAGAAGTGATCGGTTCGCGATCCGCCCGAATTTTGGGCGGAACCGCGGGCGGGGTGGCGATTTCGCACGATTTGAAGGCAAGATATTCGCAAGTAAAAAAACTTCATCCTCACGAGAAAAACTTTCTTGATGAGAAATAACATTACCTTCTAGTCAGGTCCCGACGGTGGAGACGCCGGGAACCTGATGGAGGGATCTATGTGTGGCATTGTAGGCCTGTTCCTGAAAAAGGACGAACTGCGCCCGAAGCTCGGCGACATGCTGACCGATATGCTCGTGACCATGACCGATCGTGGCCCGGACAGCGCCGGGATCGCGATCTACTGCGAGGAGACGGACGGCAACGTCAAGATCACCGTCCAGTCGGATACGCCGGCTGCCGACTTCGACGATCTCGATGCCACGGTTTGCGCCGCGATCGACGCGCCGGTGACGATCAAGGTGATCGACACCCATGCCGTTCTCACCCTGCCTGAGGAGAAGGAGGCGGAGGCCATCGCGCTGCTTGAGGAACGGGGCCTGCGGATCATGGGCGCTGGAGTGTCGATGGAAATCTACAAGGAAGTCGGTCTTCCGCGGGATGTCGCCGCCCGGTTTGGCCTGCGGCAGATGGGTGGTTCGCACGGGATCGGCCACACACGCATGGCGACCGAATCCGCCGTGACGACGATGGGCGCGCATCCCTTCTCGACGGCGGATGACCAGTGCCTCGTGCACAACGGCTCGCTGTCGAACCACAACCAGATGCGCCGCAAGCTCGCGAAGAAGGGCGTCCTCACCCGTTCGGAAAACGACACCGAGGTGGGTGCCGCCTATATCTCCTCGCGCATCGCGGAGGGTGCATCGCTCGGGGAAGCACTCGAGGGCACGTTGAAGGATCTCGACGGCTTCTTCACCTTCGTCACCGGCACCAGGAATGGCTTTGGCGTCGTCCGCGATCCGATCGCCTGCAAGCCCGCCGTGATGGCGGAGACGGACGATTACGTCGCCTTCGCCTCCGAATACCGCGCCTTCGCGGATCTGCCGGGCATCGAGACCGCGAAGGTCTGGGAACCCGAACCCGCCACCGTCTATTTCTGGGAGCGCTGAGCCATGACCACCACGCTCGATATGGCAACGACCGAACTACGCGAGGTCAACACCACACTCCAGGGTGCCGCAAAGGCGCAGGCCAACGCGAAATATGTCATCGTCAATCCGCGCGGCAGTCACGCAATGGCGTGCGGTCTCGACGGTGCGCTCGATGTGACCATCAAGGGTTCCACCGGCTATTACTGCGCCGGGATGAACAAGGAGGCCACCATCACGGTGGAAGGCTCCGCCGGACCGGGCGTCGCGGAGAACATGATGTCCGGGACCGTGACCATCGAGGGCGACGCCTCGCAATACGCGGGAGCGACCGGCCACGGCGGACTTCTGAACATCAAGGGCAATGCGTCGAGCCGTTGCGGCATTTCCATGAAGGGCATCGACATCGTCGTCCACGGCAATATCGGCCACATGTCCGCCTTCATGGCGCAGAAGGGCAACCTTGTCGTGCTCGGCGATGCAGGCGATGCGCTGGGCGACTCGCTCTATGAGGCGCGGCTCTTCGTGCGCGGCAGCGTCAAATCCCTCGGCGCCGATTGCATCGAGAAGGAGATGCGGACCGAGCACATCGACCTGCTGAAAAAGCTGCTCGAACAGGCTGGGGCCGATGCTCGGCCCGAGGAGTTCAGGCGCTATGGCTCCGCCCGTAAGCTCTACAATTTCAACATCGACCACGCCGGCGAATACTGAGGAGCGCGACATGGACAAGACACCGCAGACCGAACCGCGCCAGAACTGGACGTTCTCCACGTCGATCAACTCGGAAATCCGTCGCGCCGCCGCGACCGGGATCTACGACATTCGCGGCGGCGGCGCGAAACGTCGCGTGCCGCATTTCGACGATCTCCTGTTCCTCGGTGCTTCGATGAGCCGCTACCCGCTCGAAGGCTATCGCGAGAAATGCGATACGTCCGTCACGCTCGGCACGCGTTTCGCCAGCAAGCCGATCGAGTTGAAAATCCCGATCACCATCGCGGGCATGTCCTTCGGCTCGCTGTCCGGTCCGGCGAAGGAGGCGCTCGGACGCGGCGCGACGATGGCGGGCACCTCGACCACCACCGGCGACGGCGGTATGACCGAGGAGGAGCGCGGCCATTCCGAGAAACTCGTCTATCAGTACCTGCCGTCGCGCTACGGGATGAACCCCGACGATCTGCGCCGCGCGGATGCCATCGAGGTCGTGGTGGGGCAGGGCGCAAAACCGGGCGGCGGGGGAATGCTGCTCGGCCAGAAGATCACCGAACGTGTCGCGGGGATGCGCGACCTGCCCGTTGGCATCGACCAGCGTTCCGCCTGCCGTCATCCCGACTGGACCGGTCCCGACGATCTCGAGATCAAGATTCTCGAGCTGCGGGAGATCACCAACTGGGAGAAGCCGATCTATATCAAGGTCGGCGGGGCGCGTCCCTATTACGACACGGCGCTGGCGGTGAAGGCGGGTGCGGATGTGGTCGTCCTCGACGGGATGCAGGGCGGCACGGCCGCGACGCAGGATGTCTTCATCGAACATGTCGGGCAGCCGACGCTCGCCTGTATCCGTCCGGCCGTTCAGGCGCTTCAGGATCTCGGCATGCACCGCGAGGTTCAGCTCATCGTGTCCGGCGGCATCCGGTCGGGCGCGGATGTGGCGAAGGCACTCGCGCTGGGGGCGGATGCGGTGTCCATCGGGACGGCTGCGCTCGTCGCCCTGGGGGATAACGATCCCAAATGGGAGGCGGAATACAACAAGCTCGGCACCACCGCCGGTGCCTACGACGACTGGCACGAGGGCCGCGACCCGGCTGGGATCACCACGCAGGATCCCGAGTTGATGCAGCGCCTCGATCCCGAAGCCGCCGGTCGACGCCTGCGCAACTACCTGAACGTGATGACGCTCGAATGCCAGACCATCGCGCGGGCCTGTGGCCATAACCACGTGCACAACCTCGAACCCGAGGACCTCTGCGCGCTGACGATGGAGGCCGCGGCGATGGCGCAGGTGCCGCTCGCAGGCACCAACTGGTATCCGGGCAAGCCGGGCTTCTGAGCGAAACGATCTGAGCGGAAGGCGTCGCAAGCCGCCTTCCGTCCGCATCCAACAGGGACCGAAGGAAACGAAAAAATGTCGGCATTGACCGCCTTCGCCAAGGAAAACGGCGTCAAGTATTTCATGATCTCCTACACCGATCTTTTCGGCGGCCAGCGTGCGAAACTCGTACCCGCCGAAGCCGTGGCCGATATGGAAGAGGGCGGCGCGGGCTTTGCCGGTTTCGCCACCTGGCTCGATCTCACCCCCGCCCATCCGGACATGCTGGCCGTGCCGGACGGCGTCGCGGCGATCCAGCTTCCGTGGAAGCCCGAAGTGGCATGGGTGCCCGCCAATTGCGTGATGGAAGGCGCGCCGGTCGATCAGGCCCCGCGCAACGTACTGCGCAAACTCGTCGCCGAAGCGGAAGGAGAAGGTCTTCGTGTCAAGACGGGGATCGAGGCCGAATTCTTCCTCCTGACACCCGAGGGGGATCAGATCTCCGACCCGTTCGATACCGCCGCGAAACCCTGTTACGACCAGCAGGCGGTGATGCGCCGCTATGACGTGATCGCGGAAATCTGCGACTATATGCTCGCGCTCGGCTGGAAGCCGTATCAGAACGACCACGAGGATGCGAACGGCCAGTTCGAAATGAACTGGGATTATGACGATGTGCTGGTGACCGCGGATCGCCACAGCTTCTTCAAGTTCATGGTGAAATCGGTCGCGGAAAAACACGGGCTGCGCGCCACGTTCATGCCGAAGCCGATCGAGGGGCTGACCGGCAACGGCTGTCACGCCCATATCTCGGTCTGGGATCTGGACGGCAAGGTGAACGCCTTCGCGGACACATCCCGCGAACTCGGTCTCTCCGAACAGGGGCGCCATTTTCTCGGCGGTATCATGAAGCATGCGGAGGCGCTTGCCGCGATTACCAATCCGACGGTGAATTCCTACAAGCGGATCAACGCGCCGCGCACGACCTCCGGGGCGACCTGGGCACCCAACACTGTGACCTGGACCGGCAACAACCGCACCCATATGGTTCGCGTGCCGGGACCCGGCCGGTTCGAGCTGCGCCTGCCGGACGGCGCGGTGAATCCCTACCTGCTTCAGGCGGTGATCATCGCCGCGGGGCTGTCGGGGATCCGGTCGCAGGCCGATCCGGGCAAGCGCTATGACATCGACATGTATGCCGAGGGCCATCTGGTGAAGGACGCACCGCGCCTGCCGCTCAACCTGCTCGACGCCATCCGGGCCTATGATGCGGACGAGGATCTCAAAACCATGATGGGAAAAGATTTCTCGGCCTCTTACGCGAAGATGAAGATGCAGGAATGGAATTCCTTCGTCTCGCATTTTTCGCGTTGGGAGCGCGAGCATACGCTGGACATCTGACAGATCGCCCCTTTTCCCGAGTCCTGACGGCTCCTTCGGGGGCCGTTTTCTTTACGGGTGCCGGCGCAGCGTGGAGGGCGGTTTGCCGAAATGGCGGCGGAAACTGTCGGCAAAATGCGCCTGGGTGCCGAAGCCGGTCATGAGCGCGATCTCGGAGAGCTTCAGCCGCGATTGCCTTACGAGATCCCTCGCGGTTTCCAACCGGATCTCACGGTAGGTTTCCATCAGCGAGGTGCCCAGGGACTCCGAGAACTGCCGCTGGAGCTGGCGCGTGGACAGGCCCGACAGGCTCGCGATCTGTTCGGCGTCGAGCGGGTCGGCGATATGCGATTCCATCAGTTCTATCGCGGCAAGCACCGGCGCGGGCAGGGTGCCGTAGCGGGCCGCGATGCTCGCCTGCTGCGGCGCGTCGGCCCGGCGGACTTCGGTCTGGATGAACCAGTCGCTGATCCGCTGCGCGAAACTCGTGCCATGCTCGCGCGAGATGATCGCGTGCATCATGTCGAGCGGCGCCGATCCTCCCGCACAGGTATAGCGGTCGCGGTCGATCACGAAGAGGCGCCGTTCGAGCAGAAGGTCGGGAAACAGGCGTTCGACATCGGCATAATGGTGCCAATGCACCGTAAAGCGGCGGTTTTGCAGGAGGCCCGCCTCCGCAAGGATCGTTGCACCGCCGGAGATCCCGCCGAGCGGCACGCCTTCTCTGTCGAGACGCCTGAGCCAGTGCGCCACGGACCTGGTGCGCCTCTCCAGCGGATCGCCGCCCGCGACGACGAAAACGAGGTCGAAGGCGAAGCCCGCCTCCGCGATCGGAACGGTATCGAAACGCGCCCCCACCGAGGCGCGCGCGACCGGCTCCTCGACGGAGAGAATGCGCACGTCGTAGAGCGGTTCGCGGGAAAAGAGGTTGGCCGCACGCAGCGGTTCGAGCGCCGCGGCAGTCGACATCAGGGCATGTCCGTCAAGTAACAGAAATCCAAATCGTTTCATCATGTCGTTCCGGCGCAGGTCGTGTCGTTATAGCGAAAATATACGACGTAAAACAGAAATAAATATCAGGCGGGATCGGCTAGTAAAGGGGAGGACGGATTGGAGCGACCAAGATGAGATTCTCCGGGTTCAGAGTGGTGAAGGAGGCCTTGACCGGCCATAAGGGATGGACGCCGCTCTGGCGCACTCCCGACCCGAAGCCCGCCTATGACATCGTCATTGTCGGCGGCGGGGGTCACGGGCTTGCCACCGCCTTCTACCTCGCGAAGACCTTCGGACGGCTTAACGTCGCAGTTCTGGAAAAGGGGTGGCTCGGGTCGGGCAATATCGGACGGAACACGACGATCATCCGCTCGAACTACCTGCTTCCCGGAAACGAGCCCTTCTATGAGTTTTCCATGAAGCTTTGGGAAAATCTCGAACAGGACACCAATTTCAATTCGATGGTCTCCCAACGCGGGATCATCAACCTGATCCACTCCGACGCCCAGCGGGATGCCTATCGCCGTCGCGGAAACGCGATGCACCTCGCCGGGGCGGGCGGGACGCTTCTGTCGCGCGACCAGCTACGCGACATGGTGCCCTTCCTCAATTTCGACAATGCGCGTTTTCCGATCAAGGGCGGGCTTCTGCAACCGCGGGCGGGGACGGCGCGGCATGACGGCGTCGCCTGGGGCTATGCGCGCGGGGCGGATATGCGCGGCGTCGACATTATCCAGAACTGCGAGGTGACGGGCTTTCGGATCGAGAGCGGCAAGCTGTGTGGCGTCGAGACCAGCCGTGGCTATATCGGCGCAAGGAAGGTCGGCGTGGCTGTCGCAGGATCGTCGGGCCGGGTCATGGCGATGGCGGGCATGCGCCTCCCGATCGAGAGCCATGTGCTCCAGGCTTTTGTCTCCGAGGGTCTGAAACCGACCGTTCCCGGCGTGATCACCTTCGGCGCGGGTCATTTCTACGTCAGCCAGTCCGACAAGGGCGGGCTTGTGTTCGGTGGCGATATCGACGGCTACAATTCCTACGCACAGCGCGGCAACCTTCCGGTGGTCGAGGACGTGCTCGAAGGTGGCATGGCGCTCATGCCGATGATCGGCCGGGCGCGGCTGTTGCGGGCCTGGGGCGGGGTCATGGACATGTCGATGGACGGCTCCCCGATCATCGACAAGACCCACGTCGACGGCCTCTTCTTCAACGGCGGCTGGTGCTATGGCGGGTTCAAGGCGACCCCGGCCTCCGGCTTTGCCTTTGCGCATCTGCTTGCGACCGGCCGCCCGCATGAGACCGCGACGGCCTATCGCCTTGACCGGTTCAGCCGCGGCCATGTCATTGACGAAAAGGGCGCCGGTGCCCAGCCAAACCTGCATTGAGGAGCGACCATGCTGATCCCCCATCCCCTCCTCGGTCTGCGCGATGCGCAGGAATTCACCTATCTCGGTGACGCTTCGCTGATGAACCGTCCCGATCCCGGCGCGCCCGATGCCGAAGCGGCGTTTTGCGATTACGTCTTCCTGCGGGACAACCCGGCGGGTGTGCATCGCGAGCTGTGGTTCCACGAACAGGGCGACCGGTCCTGGCTCGTCGTGACCCGCAACACGCTCACGCATGAAATTCTCGGGGCAGAACTGGCCGCCGATGTGAAGGTCGGAGGAGTAAAATGACCCGCCTTGCCGGAGGGCTCATCGACCGGAGCCGCCCACTGTCCTTCACCTTCGACGGCAAGGGGTATCGAGGGTTCGAGGGCGACACACTCGCCTCCGCGCTGCTCGCAAATGGTGTGCGGCTGATGGGGCGGAGTTTCAAGTACCACCGTCCGCGCGGCGTCTTCAGCGCCGGATCTGAAGAGCCGAACGCCCTCGTCGAACTGCGCGAAGGCGCTCGGAAGGAGCCGAACACGCGCGCGACGGTCGCGGAGCTTTACGACGGGCTGGTTGCGAGGTCACAGAACCGCGTCGGCTCTCTCGCCTTCGACGCGATGGGCGTCAACGATCTGCTTGCGCCCTTCTTCGCGGCGGGGTTCTACTACAAGACCTTCATGTGGCCTCGAGCTTTCTGGGAAAAACTCTATGAACCCGCGATCCGGCGCGCGGCCGGTCTGGGCAGCCTGTCGATGGAGGCAGACCCGGATGCGTATGACAAGGGCTTCCTGCATTGCGACCTGCTTGTCATCGGCGGCGGGGCGGCGGGTCTTGCCGCGGCACTGACCGCCGCGCGCTCCGGCGCGAGCGTCATTCTCGCGGACGAGGATTCCCGGCTTGGGGGGCGTCTCCTGATGGAGAGCCACAAGCTCGACGGTGCGCCTGCGGCGGAGTGGATTTCAAGTATCGAGGCCGAATTCGAGACGCTTCCGAACCTTCGCGTGATGCGGCGGACCACTGTTTTCGGTGTCTACGATCACGGGATCCACGGCGCGGTGGAACGTGTCGCCGATCACCTTAGGGAACCGGGCGACAAGGTGCGTCAGACACTTTGGCGGATCACCGCGCGACGGGCTATTCTGGCGGCGGGCGCGACCGAGCGGCATATCCCCTTTGCCAACAACGACCGTCCCGGCATCCTGCTCGCTGGCGCGATGCGGGCCTATGCAAACCGTTGGGCCGTCGCGCCCACCGCCGCCGCGACCGATCCCGTGGCGATCTTTGCCAATAACGACGACGGGCACCGCACCGCGCTTGATCTTCTGGCGAAGGGCGTGCCGGTTCTTGGCGTGATCGACCCCCGTCCCGATGCGCCGAGGTTCGGGGAATACGAGGTTTTCGCCGGCGCGACGGTGACCGGCACGAAGGGACAGCTCGGCCTGCGCGCCATTGAGATCACGCACAATGGCCGGGCGAGTTGGCATGACTGCGCGGCGTTGGGTGTCGCAGGGGGGTGGAATCCCAACGTCCATCTCGCGTCCCATCATCGCGGGCGCCCGGTCTGGGATGAGGAGCGGCTCGCCTTCCTGCCGCCCTCAGATGGTCCACAGGGGCTCTTGCCGGCCGGAGCCTGTGCCGGGCGTGGCACGACGGCTCAGGCGCTCGCGCATGGGAGCGAGGTCGCAAAACAGGCTCTGATCCAGCTCGATATTCCTGTGTCCGGGATGCGGCTGCCCGAGGCGGAGGATATCGCGGTCGCGCAGGAGGCGTTCTGGCATGTGCCCGGCAGAAAGCGCGCCTGGGTGGATTTCCAGAACGATGTGACGGTCAAAGATATCGTGTTGGCGCACCGGGAAAACATGACGCCCGTCGAGCATCTGAAACGCTGGACCACGCTCGGCATGGCGACCGATCAGGGGAAGACGTCGAATGTCTCCGCGCTCGCGGTCATGGCCGAACTCACCGGGACATCCATTCCGGAGACCGGCACTACGATCTTCCGTCCGCCTTACACCGGTGTGTCTCTCTCGGTCCTGGGCGGCGGCGATACGGGTCCCCATTTCCGCCCGCGCCGCCTGACGCCGACCCATGTGTGGGCGCGTGCGCAGGGCGCGGCCTTTGTCGAGGTCGGTCAATGGATGCGGGCACAGTATTTTCCGAAGCCGGGAGAAACTCACTGGCGTCAGAGCGTGGACCGTGAGGCGCGCGCCGTCCGCTCCGGTGTCGGGCTTTGTGACGTGACGACCTTGGGCAAGATCGACGTTCAGGGTGCCGATGCGGGAGAGTTCCTGAACCGGGTCTATTCCAACTTGATGGGCACCCTGCCGGTGGGGAAGGTGCGCTATGGCCTCATGCTGCGCGAGGATGGACACGCCTATGACGACGGCACCTGTGCGCGGCTGGGCGAGGATCACTATGTGGTCACCACCACCACGGCGAATGCGGGTCTTGTCTATCGCCAGATGGAATTCGCGCGACAGTGCCTGTGGCCCGATCTCGACGTGCAGCTCATCTCGACTACGGATGCTTGGGCCCAGATCGCGGTCGCGGGGCCGGAGTCGCGCACACTGGTGTCGCGGATCGTCGACGGGTTCGATCTTTCGAACGAGGCCTTCCCCTTCATGGCCTGCGCCGAGCTGAGCCTGTGCGGCGGGCTGCGTGCGCGGCTGTTCCGGATCTCCTTTTCGGGCGAACTTGCCTACGAAATCGCCGTTCCGGCCCGCTATGGCAATGCACTGATCGAGCGCCTGATGGCGCTCGGCGAAGATCTGGGCGTGACACCCTACGGGACCGAGGCGCTGGCCGTGCTCAGGATCGAGAAAGGCCATGCGGCAGGTGCGGAACTCAACGGCCAGACCACGGCGGGAATGCTCGGGCTCGGCAGGATGGTCTCTGCAAAAAAGGACTCGATCGGGGCGATCATGTCCCGCCGTGACGGCCTCGCGTCAGATCGGCGGCGCCTCGTCGGGCTCCAGCCAACCGACCCGGACATGCGTGTTTTCGCCGGATCTCACCTGTTCACGAAGGGGGCGCAGCGGACGATGCAGACCGATCAGGGGTGGGTGACCTCTGCCTGCTATTCGCCGCATGTCGAAAGCCATATCGCGCTTGGCTTCCTCGAGGACGGCGACAGCCGCCTTGGGGAGGAGATCGTCGCGGCCAATCCGCTCGAACGCAACGAGGTAGCCGTGCGTGTCGTCTCCGCGCATTTCATCGACCCTGAAGGAGAGCGTCTTCGTGACTGACCTGACACCGATCACCGCGCTGGGCGGCACGATCGCCCGCTCTGAGACCCATGGGCTCCTGACCTTGACCGAACGGCCGGACATCGCCCTCGCCTCTCTGGCACGCCGCAGGAATGGCGAGGTGCCGGAACCCTTTGGCTTGACCCTTCCCGAAGCTGGGAAACGTATCGAATCCGGCCCAATTGGCATTTTCTGGTCTGCGCGGGATCAATGGATGGTCGAGGCGGAGGGGCGCGCGGAAGAGGATTTCGCGGCTACGCTGAAGGTAGAGGTGCCGGGTGCTTCCGTGACCGAGCAGACCGATGGCTGGGCGGCGCTCGACCTCGGATCGGCGGATGGCGCGGCACCCGTCCATGCGCTGTTGGAGAGGCTGATGAACGTGGATCTTTCCGCGTTCGGCCCCGGTTCCGCGACACGAACCGGGCTGGAACACATGGGCGTCTTCGTCCTGCGGATCACGGAGGATCGGCTCCGGATCTGGGGCATGCGCTCGTCCTATGCAACGCTGTGGCATGCCGTGGGGCAAGCCGCGCGACGGTTGGAGACCAGATGATGTCCGCAACGCTGATCGACGGAAAGAGTTTCGCCGCGAAGGTCCGGGAAAAAGTGGCGGTTCAGGTGGCCAGGCTGAAGGACGAGCACGGGGTGACGCCCGGCCTTGCCGTGGTGCTTGTCGGGGAGGATCCCGCCTCGGAGGTCTATGTGCGCAACAAGGGCAGGCAGACGCTCGAAGCCGGGATGAACTCCTTTGAGCACAAGCTGCCGGCGGAGACGACCGAGGCGGATCTGCTGGATCTGATCGGGCGGCTGAACCGCGATCCGGCGGTGCATGGGATCCTCGTTCAACTGCCTTTGCCGGACCATCTCGACAGCGATCTGGTGATCAATTCCATCGACCCGGCGAAGGATGTCGACGGGTTTCATGTCTCCAATGTTGGCTTGCTTGCCACGGGGCAGAAGGCGATGGTGCCCTGTACGCCGCTGGGTTGCCTGATGATGCTGCGGGATTTGTACGGTAGCCTGTCTGGTCTCGACGCCGTTGTCGTCGGGCGCTCGAATATCGTCGGAAAGCCGATGGCGCAGCTCCTTCTGCGCGACAGTTGTACCGTGACGATCGCGCACAGCCGGACAAAGGATCTTCCGGCGGTGTGTCGCAGGGCGGATATCCTTGTCGCCGCCGTCGGCCGGCCCGGAATGATCCCCGGAGACTGGATCAGGCCGGGCGCGGCCGTGATCGACGTCGGGATCAACCGCATCGAGCACGACGGGACGCGCCGGCTTGTTGGCGATGTGGATTTTGACAGCGCGCGCCATGTCGCGGGAGCGATCACCCCCGTTCCCGGCGGCGTCGGTCCGATGACCATCGCCTGCCTGCTCGCGAACACCCTGACCGCATGTTGCCGGGCGAACGGCCTGTGCGAGCCGCAGGGTCTCACCGCATAACCAGAAACTCACCAATGAGCCGGATCGGTGTCGAAAACGCCTTGAATTCGGCACCCCAACAAGGAGCACATGATGACTGCCAAATACTGCCTGACCGTCGCCTGCAAAAGCCAGCGCGGCATCGTCGCCGCGATCTCCACCTTCCTTGCGGAAAAGGGCTGCAACATCACCGACAGCTCGCAATTCGACGATATGGAAACCGGAAAGTTCTTCATGCGGGTGAGCTTTGTCTCTGAGAAGGGGATTGACAAGGATACCCTGTCGGAGGAGTTCAGAGAGGTGGCGGAGACGCTCGGAATGACCTGGGCCTTCCATGACGAGGCCCGGAAGATGAAGGTCGTGATCATGGTCTCCCGCTTCGGGCATTGCCTGAACGACCTGCTCTATCGCTGGCGTATCGGGGCTTTGCCGATCGACATCGTCGCGGTGATCTCGAACCACATGGATTACCAGAAGGTCGTGGTGAACCACGATATCCCGTTCCATTGCATCCCGGTCACGAAGACGAACAAGCCGCAGGCGGAGGCGCAGATCATGCAGGTGGTCGAGGAGGCCGGCGCCGAACTCATCGTGCTCGCGCGCTACATGCAGATCCTGTCCGACCAGATGTGCCAGAAGATGTCGGGCCGCATCATCAACATCCACCATTCCTTCCTGCCGTCGTTCAAGGGTGCCAACCCCTACAAGCAGGCATACGAGCGCGGGGTGAAACTCATCGGCGCGACCTCGCATTACGTGACGGCGGATCTTGACGAGGGGCCGATCATCGAACAGGACATCGTGCGCATCACCCATGCGCAATCCGCTTCCGACTATGTCTCCCTCGGACGCGATGTCGAAAGCCAGGCGCTCGCCCGCGCGGTCCACGCCCATGCGCATCACCGTGTTTTCCTCAACGGAAACAAGACGGTGGTTTTTCCGGCGTCGCCGGGATCCTACTCCTCCGAACGCATGGGCTAACCCCGCCGTCTGTCTGCCTTTTTCGCGCCCTGCCTCGTTCCCGCGGCGGGGCGTTTTCTTGCTCTGGATTCTCCTGTGAGGAAAGCGTTATCCTGCGGTCCATCGAGTTGACCATTGCCGACGCGTCCAAGGACCAGACCGTGACCCAATCCCCGCCCGCTCCGGCGCCGACTGCCGCGATGCAATCCTTGCCCGGCGCAACCGTGCGTTACGTGATTGACACGCTCAGCACCCGCATTGTGGCGCAGGAATTCGTGCTCGACGAACGTCTCCCCTCCGAGCGGCAGCTGGCGCAGGATCTCGGCGTCGCGCGCAACACCGTGCGGGAGGCGCTTGAGCATCTCGAACTGCGCGGCATGATCCGCCGGCGTGCGGGCTCCGGTTCCTTTGTCACCTACAATCCCGCCGGAACGGATCAGGCGGTGTCCTCCGTCGCGTCGGAGACCGGGCCGCTCGATCTTCAGGCCGTGCGCGGGATCTTTGAGCCGGAAATGGTCCGGCTCGCGATCATCGCGATGTCGCCGAGGCAGATCGACGCGCTGTCGGAGGTACTGTCGCAGATGGAAGGTGTGCAGACGGACGCGCTCGCCTTCATCCGTCTGGAGGAGGAGTTTCACCGGCTGATCGCGGAGGGAACGGGAAACCCGCTCCTGGTCGCGTGCTATAACCTGGTGATCGATGCCCGCCGGCAGTCATTCCGCGCCGCGATGTATCGCCGTCACCTGACACCGGCACGGATTGCCACCTACCAGCGCGGATACAACGGACTCTTCAACGCCATCGCCGCCCGCGACATCGAGGAGGCGACGGAATTCATGAAACTCGCCCTGATCGAGGATCAGAAACTGCTCCTCCAGGACGATTGAGGTGCCGTGAACCGATCCGGTCGCTGGCCGTCCTGACACTCTCGCGCCCTGCCGGAGCGCCACGCGACCTGCGGTCTCGGTGCCGCGAATCCCCCGGAACCCCGGATTTGCCTGCATGCCGAAACGCTCCCGGCTCTTCATCGCGTGATTAAATATGTACCAAAGGCACCGAAGAACGCGGTGAATTGGTTCAAAGCTCCTGCGCGATAGAATTCTTCCAAGGAAAAATTATTGATTTTCAGTGATGACTGGACGCGTCATTGCAATACCCGAGATACCAATTTTGGGAATTGGTTCAGGCCAAAAGGCCGGGCCGCCAATAACGACCTTCCACAGACAGGGAGATCTCAAGTGGAACAGGACCTCGCTACCTTGGCCTCGACGGTTGCGGAGCTGCAAAGCAGCATCGCGGCGACGAACGGCACGTTTTCCGAAACGTTTTACTTTCTGACGATCCCGCTCATGGTGCTTATCCATGTCGGGTTCCTCGCCTATGAAATGGGAGCATCGCGCTCGAAGAACGCGCTCGCGTCGGGGATCAAGAACATCCTCGCCTTCGCGATGATCGTGCCCTTCTTCTACTTCATCGGCTGGTGGATCTACTGGGCCTTTCCGACTGGCCTCACCGGCTCCGAGGGCGGCTTTGCCATTTCCGGCTTCAGCTACGCCACCTCCGTCGCGGCCCCTTGGAGCGAATTCATGGGGCCGAACCTGGACGACCGGTCCTCCGGCGTGTTCTTCGGCGCCTTCGTGCTCTTCGCGGCGACCACGGCCTCGATCCTCTCGGGCGGCGTGATCGAGCGAATCCGGCTCACGGGCTTCGTGGTGCTCGCCATTGCGCTCGGTGCCTTCGTCTGGATCCTGGCGGCGGCCTGGGGCTGGCACGCGGACGGCTGGCTGGTGACGAAATTCGGTTATCACGATTTCGGCGCCGCGGGTGTCGTGCACATGATCGCGGGGTTCTTCACCCTCGGCGTGCTCCTCAACCTCGGGCCGCGGATCGGCAAGTTCAACGTCGACGGCAGCGCCAACCACATACCGGGCCATTCCATGCCGATGACTCTGATCGGGCTGATGCTGATCATCGCCGGTTTCTGGGGCTTCCTCATGGGCTGCGTGATCGTTCCGGGTGAGGCCTGGTCCTGGTCGGGCGTGATCGAGGGCACCATCTACGGCACGCCCATGACCATCTCGGGCATGACCTTCAACACGCTCATGGGATTCGCCGGCGGGATCATCGGCGCGTGGATGATGACGCGCGATCCGTTCTGGATGATGTCCGGCGCGCTGGGCGGGATCATCTCCTGCGCGGCCGGGCTCGACCTCTGGTATCCGCCCATGGCCTTTGCCATCGGTTTCCTCGGCGCCTGTGCCATGCCCTTCGTCGCCTCCTTCGTCGAACGCCGCGGCATCGACGACGCCGTGGGCGCCTTTGCGGTGCACGGCTTCCTCGGCATGTGGGGCCTGATCGCGGTCGGCATCGCCGCCCAAGGCTATCCCGCCATGTTCGGCCAGGAGGTGATCGAAACCTCCTTCATGGGCCAGATCATCGGCGCGCTGGTCATGGGCGGGCTGGGCTTCATCCCCGGCTATGCCATCTCCTTCATCCTGAAGGTCACCGGGCAGCTCCGCGTGCCGGCAGAGGCGGAAGTCCTCGGCCTCGACAAGGTGAAAGTCCCCGCATCGGCCTATCCCGAGGCCCTGCACCCCTCCGTCAGCCCCGCTGAATAACCCAGACAGGAAAGGAAAGACCTATGGAAGCTCCCTTTGAAGCCACGAGCTGGGACGGGATCACGGGCGCGATCTATGCCGGGTACGGCAGCGTCGAAGGTCTCTGGCTCGCCCTCGTTCTCGCAATGGTCGTCCTCGCCGTCATGCTCGGCTGGCGCCATGAGAAACACGCCTATGACGCGACCATGAAAAAGGGCTGACGCCCCGGTCCGGGCGCCCTGACCATCGGCGCCCGGACCCTCGCGACCACAGACAGAAGACAATCCGAAGGAAACAAGTTTCATGACCGCATCGTGGAGATTTTCGGCGCTGGCGGACCGGCATCGCGCGCTCGGCTCGACCCTCGAGGACTGGAGCGGGATGGGTACGGCCTGGACCTATGACAAGGATCAGACCGAGGAGTATCTCGCCATCCGGACGAGGGCAGGCGTGATGGACGTCTCCGGCCTCAAGAAGATCCATCTCATGGGGCCCCATGCCCAATACGTCATCGACAAGGCGACGACCCGCGACATCGAGAAGCTGAAACCCGGCCGCTCGACCTACGCCACCATGCTCAACGACGAAGGCAAGTTCGTCGACGACTGCGTGATCTACCGCATGGGGCCGCACAGCTTCATGGTGGTGCACGGGTCCGGCGCGGGGCATGAACAACTGGCGATGTATGCTGCGGGCCGAAACGTCGTGATGCTGTTCGACGACGATCTGCATGACATCTCCCTTCAGGGACCGCTTGCCGTCAACTATCTCGAGAAACACGTACCGGGCATCCGGGATGTGGTCTATTTCAGCCATATCCAGACGACGCTCTTCGGCAAGCCGGTGATGATCTCCCGCACCGGCTATACCGGCGAACGCGGCTACGAGATCTTCTGTCGCCGCCAGGATGCGGTGGAGATCTGGGACAGGATCGTGGCGGAAGGCGCGGAGATGGGGATCATCCCGACCCGCTTCACCACGCTCGACTTGCTCAGGGCGGAAAGCTATCTGCTCTTCTTTCCCTATGACAATTCCGAGATGTATCCGTTCGAGACCGAGAAGGCGGGCGACACGCTCTGGGAACTCGGCCTCGATTTCACAGTGTCCAAGGGAAAGACCGGCTTTCGCGGGGCGGAAGAGCATTACCGGCTCCAGGGAAAGGAGCGCTTCAGGATCTACGGCGTGAAACTCGAAGGTACCGAGCCTGCCGTCGAAGGTGCGCCGGTCCTGAAGGATGGCGAACAGGTCGGCGTCGTGACCATGTGCATGTATTCGCCGCTCAACGAGCACACAGTCGGCATCGCGCGGATGCCCGTCGATTGCGCGGTCGAAGGCACGAAGCTCACGATCCGGAACCCCGACAAGGAACTCGCGGCCATCGCCCATCCGATGCCCTTCTACGACGTCGACAAGAAACGGCGCACCGCGAAGGGCTGATCCGACATGACGGAGGGGCAGGGCGCGGGACGGCGCCCGCCCCATTGAGCAACAGGAAGATCCGATGCCGAACACTCCATTCTCACCGTCGATTGACAGCCGGCCCACCTATGCGCGGCTGATGCCCCAGGGAGCGGCGCCCGCGGTCATGGTCGCTGATGGCGAAGGGGCGCTCGCCCTGATCGACCTCGCCGCGCGCGATGCCGCCGTGCTCGATCTCGCGCATGTCATCTATGTTCCGAAGGGATGCGGCCATGGCGCGCGTCTCGCGGCCCTCGATCCGAAGGGCTATCACGAGGAACCGTCGCTCGACGCCGCCATGCCGCTGATCGAACGCCTTCTCGATGCGGCCCATATGGGAACGCAGCTCTATCTCGCGGGGACGGAGGGTCTCATGGGCCGAGTCTCCGCGCTGGCCATGTCACGGGGCATGCCTCTTGAGGCGATCCAGATGGAGCATCGCGGCTCCGTCGCGCGCCGGATGCAATGCGTTCATTGCAAGGGCATGACCGAGGACGTGACCACCGATCCCTTCACCTGCGGGCATTGCGGGCTGACGCTGTTCGTGCGGGATCATTTCTCCCGCCGGCTGGGCGCATTCCAGGGCGTCTGCGTCGACGCGGAGGTGCCCGGCGACATTCCCGAAACCGTGGAGATCCAGCCATGAGCAGACAGATGCTTCTCGAGGTCGCCGCCGTCGAAAGGCTCACACCGCTCGTGACGCGTTTCCGGTTCGAACACCCGCAGAAGAAGGCGCTGCCGATCTTCTCGGGCGGAGCTCATGTCGTGGTGGAAATGCCCGATGGCGACCTGCTGCGGCGCAACTCCTATTCGTTGATCTCCGATCCGAACGATCCCTCGGGCTACGAGATTGCCGTGAGGCGCGAGGACGTCGGGCGGGGCGGGTCGCGCTACATGCACACCAGGGTCGCGGTGGGCGACAGGATGCGGGTCTCGGTGCCGGCGAACCTTTTCGCGCTCGACATCCGGGCGCGCAAGCATGTGCTGATCGCGGGAGGCATCGGCATCACGCCCTTCCTCGCCCAGCTTCACCAGATCGACTTCCTGCAACAGCCCTTCGAGCTGCGTTATGCGGCGCGCACGCGCGAGGAGGCGGCCGGCCTTGCCTTGCTGCCGAAGTCGGGCCGCATTCATGTCCACATCTCCTCGGAGGGAAACCGGATGGACCTGGGCGAGATCCTCACCGGACAGCCGCTCGGCACCCATGTCTATGTCTGCGGACCCACGGGCCTGATCGCCGCGGTGACGGACGCCGCCGCGCGGCATGGCTGGCCGAAATCGGTGATCCATTCGGAAGCCTTCACCTCGCCGCCGCCGGGCATGCCCTTTGCCGTGATGCTGGCGAAATCCGGCCGCAGAATTGAGGTCGGCGCGCATCAGAGCCTTCTCGAGGCGCTCGAAGCCGCGAATGTCGAACTCGACTGGAGCTGTCGCGGCGGCGCCTGCGGGCGCTGCGAGACCGGCGTGATCTCCTGCAAGGGGCAGATCGAACACAACGACCATTGGCTGAGCCGGGACGAACGCGCGGGCCAGAAGAAGATCATGCCCTGCATGTCGCGCTTTACCGGCGACGAGCTGGTTCTGGATCTCTGAGGGAGACACACATGACCCTGCAATTCAACGACGAAACCTTTCGTGGCGATTACAGCTATTACAACACGGATCGGGCGATCCGGCGCTTTCCCTTTCCGTTCGACCGTGATGACTACATGTATTCGGTGAACATCGAACCGCATCCCGGCGGACCGGAAGGATCGGTGTTCGAGCATCGTTTCGATGTGGACGAACATTATGTCTCGGAGATGCGGGACCGCGCGATCACGCTCGACGAGGATCCGCTGCGCTGCCAGTCGCTGCCGCATATGGAGCTTGCGGGCTGGGATCTCCTGGAGATCATCATGGTCTCGAAATCGGAGGATTACCCGGATCTGTTCGCGCTTCACCGCGACGGCAATCGCTGGCACTGGATCAACAGGCCGCTCGGCATCGAGCAGCGCTTCACCTTCCTCGACCCGACCACGCTGCCCTGCGGGCCGATGGAATACATCACGCGCCAGACGCAGGGGGATTTCGCCCTTCTCGACGAACGCGAGGGCAACCTGTGGATGGACGCCGGCATGGTGACCTCCCAGGCCGACTGGTCGCTCGATTTCGATGTCGGGATGAACTTCTTCGAATGGCACGCCCCGGTGCCAAAGGCGAAACGGTTGGGGGTGTTCGACCGGGCGCTGAAATTCCTTCTCGCGATGCGGCAGGGACAGGAGTACCGGCGCCTCAACTGGACGATGACGGTCAATCCGCGCCTCGACACGAGTCCCGAGAACTATCACAAATGGGGGCCGGAAAAGCGCACGGTTACGCCGGAGAATGTCGGTCGCAAGCAGCACCTTCGCGTGGAACTCCAGACCTTCTGGCGTCTGCCGCGCTCCAACGCCATCGCCTTTCCGATCCGCTGTTACCTCGCCTGTCTCGAGGACATCTGTACCCAGCCGAAATGGGGTCGGCGCCTGCACCGTGTGCTGCGCGACATCGACCCCGCGCTCGCCGAATACAAGGGCTTCGCGGTGAACCAAAAGGTGATCGTCGACTACCTCGCGCAGTTCGACGACGGGGCGCCGACCTCGGCGGGGATCTTCCCCGATCGCTGACGTTCACACAATTTTAGAGGTTAAGCGCCTCTTCACCTCTGCCTGCTACCTCTTGTTCCGGGTGAACATGAGGTGGTGGGATGAGCGGCAAGGACAATGCGCCGGTTATCATCAAGAGAAAGAAGGTCGTGGCTGGCGGGGGCCATCACGGCGGGGCATGGAAGGTCGCTTACGCCGATTTCGTGACTGCGATGATGGCGTTCTTCCTCCTGATGTGGTTGCTGAACGCGACGACGGAAAAGCAGAGGAAAGGCATCGCGGATTACTTCAATCCGACGATTCCGGTGAACCGGATCTCCGGCGGCGGCGACGGGTCGTTCGGCGGCGATTCCGTCTTTACGGAGGAAACCCTGTCGCAGAACGGCACGGGCGCCTCCAACGCGAATTCCACGGATCAGAAGGGCGCGGCCGCCGGGGAAGCCGAGGCAGAGCGCGCCCACGCGCTCGAGGCAAAGGCGTTCGCGGAGGTTCAGGACCTCCTCACCGCCTTCAGCGGTGAAAGCATGGCGGCCGACGAGGCGATGCGGCATATCGTGACCCGCGTCACGGACGAGGGCCTCATTATCGAGTTGTTCGATCTCGAGGGCGAACCGCTCTTTGCCGGCAGGGGCAGCGAACCGACGGAGATCACGGGCCTTCTCGTCGGCATGTTGTCGGAGGTGTTCCGCATCGTGCGCAACGACATCGCGGTGTCCGGCCATGTCAGCGCACAACCCATCGTGGTAGCGGACAATCCCGTCTGGGACATCTCCACGCGCCGCGCCGACCGCATCCGCCAACTGCTCGAAACGAACGGAACGCCCCCGAAACGGATCCTCCGCGTCACCGGCTATGCCGATCGCCGGCCCGCTGTCGGCAATCCCATGTCGGTGCGCAACAACCGCGTGGAGATCGTCCTCCTGCGCAACCAGATCCGCGGGAAATAGATCGGATTTTAGCCGTTAGCGGCGCGTTAAGGAGTATCGGGCATATTGTGGGACAGGCTTCAGCAGCAGAAAGGCGCTTTTCATGTCCATCTCCTCCTCGCTCAACGCGGGCGTGGCCGGCCTGGCCGCCAACGCCACGCGGCTGGCGACGATTTCCGACAACATCGCGAATTCGGGCACCTATGGCTACAAGCGCGCGGAGACGGATTTCGCCTCCTTCGTCATCTCGAATTCCACCAACACGGGAACCTATTCCGCCGGTGGCGTGCGCGCCACGACCTCCCGCCTGATCGGGGAACAGGGCGGGCTCGTCTCGACCTCGAACGCGACCGACATCGCGGTGTCCGGCAACGGCTTCATCCCCGTCACGACCGAAGTGTCGCTCGACGGGACGATGGGGGACCAGCCGCTGATGATGACGACGACCGGCTCGTTCCACACCGACGCCGACGGTATCCTGAAGACCCAGTCCGGTCTTGTTCTGCTCGGCTGGCCTGCGGAGGCCGACGGAACGATTTCGACCTACCCCCGCGACACGATGACCGGGCTGGAACCCGTGATGATCAACTCGAACCAGACCGCGGGTGATCCGACGACGCGGATCAATTTCGGCGTGAACCTCCCCGCCGAGGATGCGACGACCACACCGCTCGCGGTGGAGTATTTCGGCAACCTCGGCACGTCGGAATCGCTCGACATCACCTTCGTGCCCGACGGCGTGACTGCCAACACCTGGACCATGACGATCACCGACTCCGCCTCCGGAAACGCGATCATCGGGGAATATACGCTCGTCTTCGACGATACGCGCGGGGCCGGTGGCACGCTGTCCACCGTGACGCCGACCGTCAACAATCCCTCGGGGGCGACCTACAGCACCTCGACCGGTGCCCTCGCCCTTACCGTCGCCGGCGGGCCGATTGAAATGACGATCGGCAGACCCGGCGACACCAACGGGCTGACGCAACTCTCCAACAGTTTTTCCCCGACCTCGATCACGAAAGACGGTTCGCCGGTCGGGAAGCTGACGTCGGTGGAAATCGACGATGGCGGCTACATCACCGCGACCTATGACACCGGCTTCACACGCCGCATCTACCAGATCCCGCTGGTCGACGTTCCAAATCCGAACGGGCTGAGGGCGCTTGGCGACCAGACCTATCAGGTCTCCCCGGATTCGGGCTCCTTCTTCCTCTGGGACGCCGGCGACGGTCCCACCGGAACGATCGAAGGTTATGCGCGAGAGAGTTCGACGACCGATGTGGCGGCTGAACTGACCGATCTCATCCAGACACAGCGCGCCTACTCGTCGAACGCGAAGGTGATCCAGACCGTCGACGAGATGTTGCAGGAGACGACCAATATCAAACGCTGACGAAAGCGGCGGAGCAGGAGGATAGAGGATGAGCATTTCGAACGCTCTCGCAAATGCGCTAACGGGACTGAACGCCGTCTCGCGCGCGGCCGACGTGGTGTCGTCCAACGTCGCGAATGCCCTGACGGAGGGCTATGGCCGGCGCGAGATCGAGCTCACCTCCACGCAGACGGGGAGAAGCGGTTCCGGCGTCGCCGTAGTCGGCGTCTCCCGGTATCACGATCCGGTCACCACCGGCGAACGCCGTCTCGCCGATGCCGAACGCGCGCTCGAGGACACGCGCGCCGGCTTTTTCGCGGCCTTCGCCACCGCCATGGGGCGTGCTGACGAGGCCCATTCGGTCGGGGGCCGGATCACCGGGCTGGAGACCGCCCTGATCGAGGCGGCGAGCCGGCCGGACTCCCCGGCGCGGCTCGCCTCCGTCCTGGACGCGGCGGAGGATCTCACGGCCAGGCTCAACAGCGCTTCCGACGATCTCATGGACCTGCGCATCTCCGCCGACAGGCAGATCGGACAGACGGTGGACCTGTTGCAAAGCACGCTCGACCAGGTCGTCGAACTGAACGTCGCCATCCGCAAGCAGATCTCCAACGGCTATGACGCGAACACGCTCATGGACCAGAGACAGGTTCTGATCGACCGGATCGCAGAGATCGTTCCGGTCACGGAAATCCCGCGCGAGAACGGAATGGTCGCTCTCTACACGACGGGCGGGGCGGCCCTCGTCGAATCGAAGGCCGCGACTGTCTCCTTCACTGCGACACCGACGATCACGCCCGACATGACGCTCGCCAACGGCGCCCTGTCCGGCCTGTCCATCAACGGGATGCCGGTGTCCACCGATGCCGGAAAAGGTGCCATCGCGGGCGGAAAGCTCGCCGGCCTGTTCGAATTGCGCGACGAGCTCGCGCCGCAGGCGCAAAAACAACTCGACGCGCTCGCCCGCGACCTGATCGAGCGTTTCGCCACGACAGACGCCGACCCTACCCTGGCGCCGGGTGCCGCGGGGCTGTTCACCGATGGCGGACTCGCCTTCGACGCGCTCTCCGAGGAAGGACTTGCCGGCCGCATTTCCGTCAATGCGCTCGTGAAACCCGCGGCGGGTGGCGATCTGTGGAGGCTTCGAGACGGGCTCGGCGCAGCGGCGGAAGGCGAGCAGGGTGACGCCACGATTCTGAGTTCACTTTCGGGCGTGCTACGGGCTACCCGCGTCGCATCCTCGGGGGATCTCGTCGGCATCGGGCGAACCGCGCTCGGATTTGCGTCGGACATCTATTCCCTCGTCGAAACCAGCCGGCTCCATGCCGAAGCCGAGCTTACCCATGCCGCCGCGCGCCAGCAAACGCTCCATGCCATCGAGTTGGAAAATGGCGTCGACACAGATCACGAGATGCAGCAGCTTCTTGTTATCGAACAGAGTTACGCCGCGAATGCCAAAGTCATCGAAACGATCCAGGCACTGATGGATCAGCTTATGAGGATCTGAGGATGAGCTCCATTTCCCTGGGGGACATGGCCTCCACCCTGCGCACCATGCGGTTTACGACACAGGTGAAGCAGGATCTGGAACGATACACGTCCGAGCTGTCCAGCGGTCGGAAACAGAACATCGCGGCGGCGGTGTCCGGAGATTTCACGCCGCTCTCCTCGATCGAAAGATCCCTGCGGACGCTGGCCTCCTACGATCTCTCGATCAGGGAGGCCGATCTGTTCGCGACCTCCATGCAAACCACGCTCGGAACGATCGCGTCGCATCTGTCGGACAGCGCGACGGGGCTCCTGACGGCGGCCGCGAATGGAGGCGAAACCAGCATATCGGTGGCCGCGGGCGATGCACAGTCGCGGTTCCGTTCCATCCTCTCGGCGCTCAACACCCGCGTCGGTGACCGTGCCCTCTTCAGCGGAGCGGCGACGGGTGCCACGGCTTTCGCGCCGGCCGATGACATTCTCGCCGATCTTCAGGCCGTGGTCGCGAGCGCAACGACAGTCTCCGATGTCGAGACGCTTCTCGACGACTGGTTCATGGTCTCCGGCGGCGGGTTCGAGACGACAGCCTACCGCGGTTCGACCCGTCATCTATCCGGCTTCACACTCGGCGATGGCGAGAGCGCAAGCCTGGAGGTTCGGGGCGACGATCCGGCACTTCGCCAGGTGCTGAAGGGACTGGCACTCGCCTCCCTGCTCGATCAGGGCTTGTTCGACGGCGATCCGGACGCGCGGGCGCAATTGCTCCGATCCGCGGGCGAAACGCTCATGGGCGCGCAGGCAGGACTCACTGATCTTCAGGCGCAGGTCGGCTCTGTCGAGGCCAGGATCGAGGAGGCGGGGGCCGCGAATGCCTCGATGAAATATTCCTACAGTCGTGCGAAGTCCGACATCGTCTCGGCTGATCCGGAGGACACCGCCTCTCTGCTGCAACAGACGGAGACCCAGTTGGAGCTCATCTACACGCTCACTGCGCGGCTGTCGCGCCTGACCCTCGCGGATTATCTGTGATGATGAAAGCGGTCCTCGCGGCTCTGTTCTGGTTCTGCCTCGCTCTTCCGTCCCTGGCCAATCCGATCCGGATCAAGGATCTCGTCGAGTTCGACGGCGTGCGCGGCAACGATCTGGTGGGATATGGCCTGGTCGTTGGTCTGAACGGCACCGGGGATGGCATCCGGAACGCGCCGTTTACGGAGGAGATCATGTCGAACCTGCTCGAGCGGCTCGGCGTGAACGTCACGGGGGAGCAATTTCGTCCCAGGAACGTGGCGGCGGTCTTCGTCACCGCGACGCTGCCGCCCTTCGCGCGCGCCGGGGGCAAGATCGACGTCACCGTCTCCGCGATCGGCGATGCGAAAAGCCTTCTGGGCGGCACGCTCGTGATGACGCCACTGAACGCGCCCGATGGTCAGATCTACGCGGTTGCGCAGGGGACGGTCATTGCCGGGGGCGCATCGGCCGAAGGCGATGGCGCTTCCGTTGTGCAGGGCGTTCCGACGGCGGGCGTCATCCCCTCTGGCGCGCGGGTCGAGCGGGAGATCGACTTTGACTTCACACAGTTGAAATCGCTCAGGCTTGCCCTGCGAGAGCCCGACTTCACCACGGCAGAACGAATCGAACGGGCAATCAACAGGGATTTCGGTCGCGTCGTCTCGCGTATGCTCGATGCGGGGACGGTTCTTCTTGACGTCAAGGCCACGCGCGAACTGTCGCCGGCCCACGCGCTCGGTCGCGTCGAGAACATTTCGGTGGAACCGGAACGCAAGGCCCGCGTGGTCGTGGACCAGCGTTCGGGTACGATCGTGATGGGCGAAGATGTGCGGATTTCCCGCGTCGCCGTGAGCCAAGGCAACCTGACGCTCCGGATCGAGGAGGAGCCGCTGGTGGTACAGCCCAATCCCTTTGCCGAAGGTGCGACGGTGGTTGTCCCCAGAACGCGGGCGGCATTGGAAGAAGAACCGGGAGTCGGACTCGCCGAAGTCCGGGAAGGCACCTCGCTGTCCGAAGTGATCGCAGGGCTGAACGCGTTGGGCGTGTCGCCGCGAGACATGATCGACATCCTGAAAAGCATCAAGGCAGCCGGCGCCCTACATGCCGAATTTCTTGTACGGTAAGGGATTGAACATGTCGTGATCGCACCGCCGTTCGGGCTGTTCCGCCTGCCGGACCGGGGAACGAACATCATTGCGAAGGACCCGGTCCAAGGCACCCTGCGACCACTTGGCGGTGTCTACTCGTGGGGCAGTTCCTGAAGTGAGCCAGGACTTAGGATTTCAATCCAGTCAACATATTGATCTGTCATTAAGATCTGACTTTGTTCCAGAACAACAGACAGGAGCGGAGCCCGTCGGGAGCATGCTGTCTTTCAGACCAGGCAACGGCGGTGACCAGGCTGCCGCTACCGAAGAACCGGTCCGCTGCGCAGCGGTTGGACGATGGACGGGCGATTAGCGGCACTTTCCATGCTCTGCGTTCGGGAGCAGGATTGCGCGGCCGTCAATAGTCCGCACACCACGTTCGATAATCGGTTCAGCCGCTGAAGCCACAAGGGGCTCTAGGATGCAGATCGTCACGCAGCTTTCGGTGCAACTGGACTGGTCCAAAGAATTTGGGCGTCGACAGTTCTGTTGACCGGACGCACGTTTCCGCCCATGGCGGAGTTAAGAGGAACAGAATGTGATCCGGCGATCAAATTCCCCCGCGAACGGGGCGCAAGCTCAGGTCGTTCAGATGGCGGTCCCACGTCAGGCGCGAATATGAATTGGGCCTTGGTTTCTCCCTCACTCGCCCTTACCATCGCTCCGAAGTTGTGTATCGCGGTGCGGTCCCGCAAAAGGCCGCAGGCCGACCGCAGATTCGATGCCTCAGGCTTGGGCTCGATTGTGGCGACGGGGCAGGCGGACGTTCTGGACACCTCGCGATTTCGTGTCCTCAAGCTCGGGCTGGGGTGCGCTTCCTGATCCTGCGCGCAAGAGGATTTGAATGAAACGCGCGGCGGCTGTCAAACGGCTCCTGTCGGTGAGACGGGTTTTCTGGTATGGGATATTCATCCTCCGGCTCCCCGTTCTGTCTTGGCATCTCATCCCCCTGACGTCGATGAGCAATCTGCCGAGAGTTCGGCGACAGGCAAATCTCGTCCTGCGTGATCCGTTCAGAAATAGCTGCGAACCAGTGCGCTCGAGACCAGCGCCCATCCGTCGGAGACGACGAAGAAGGCGAGCTTGAACGGAAGCGATACGATGGCGGGAGGAACCATCATCATGCCCATGGACATGAGGATCGCGGAGACGACGAGATCGATGATCAGAAAGGGCAGGAAGATCAGGAATCCGATCCGGAACGCCCGTTCGATCTCCGACAACAGAAAGGACGGGATGAGAAGCGAGAGTGGCGCCGAAGGCGATACGCCCTCGATATCGACGAGATCAGCGCGCAGCGCCTGAAGTTCGGAGAAAGTTTCGGGATCGATGCGGCCGGACATGAAGCCCCTGAAGGGGTCAACTGCGCGGGAGAAGGCTTCTTCGAGCTCGATTTCGTTATTGACATAGGGCTGGACGCCACCTTGCCAGCTTTCGGTAAACACCGGCTCCATGACGAAATAGGTGAGGAACATCGCGAGACTGATCATCAGCATGTTCGGTGGCGATTGCTGTAGACCAATTGCCTGCCGCAGGATCGAGAGCACGGTCACGATGAACGGAAAACATGTGAGCGTGATCGCGAGGCCGGGGACGATGCTGAGAACAGTCACCAGCAGCAGCAGCTGGATTGACCGGGTTGCGAGGGAGGCGGTCTCGCCGAGGTCGATCGCGATCTCCTGCGCGGTGGCCGCATCGGCACAGGAGATCAGTGCGAGCACTGCCAGAACGGCAAGAGGATGCTTGCGCATCGGCTAGAGCCCGTTCTTCAGATCGGCGACCTCGGTGAGACGTACCGCAAGCTGACCCGTCTGATCGCCATCAAGTTCCTGCAACTCTCCGCGCGCGATGAGCTTATCGCCGATATAGAGTTCGACAGGGTCTTCGATATTCCGATCGAGCGGCAGCACGCTGTCGCTTTGCAGCTTCAGAAGATCCCTGACCAGCGGCCGCGCCTTGCCCACGGAGATCGTGATCTCGATCGGCACCCGTGAAAACGGACTGTTCGCGCCGCCCTCGATGTCCTCACCCATGTTTCATGACCTCCTCGTTCACGGCATAGACCGCCCTGATCGCCCGCTCGATCTGCTCGACCGCGGCCTCCATGTCGATCTTCTTCTCTGTCTCGCCCAGTCGCAGATAGACCTGGCCGTCTGCGAGGCTGGGCTCCTCAATGATGTCCAGTGGAAAGGTTACCGAGTCCTCGACAAGGCGCTGGATCGCGGGCCGGGACCTGGGGGAAATCACGACCTGAACCGGCGTGTCTGAGGCCGCTTCGGCCAGCGGCAGGATCTGTTCGAGGATCGTCTCTCCGAGCGTTTCCGAGACGAGGCGGGGCAGCACCTTGCCGGTCATTTCGGACAGAAGCGGCTCCAGCGCCTTCATCACATGCGAACGTGCCTCATGAAAGGTGAAGCCGAGCTCCTGAAGATTGCGTGCGAAGGCGGCATCGATGCGAGACCGGTCCTCGGCTTCCGCGCGTGTCGCGTCGTCCCAGCCGGCACTGTAGCCCTTTTCATAGGCAGCCATGCGTTCCGCCTCCAGCTCTTCCGCTGTGGGCGCGGGGGACGCGGTCTGGGGAGAGGCTGCGGACACCGGCGGCTCAGCCGCCGCGGGTTCGGGTGCCGCATTGCCGAAGTCCTCGAGCGGGAAAGGCGGGGCCGTCACGCGTGTTCCTCGCTGTCTTCCATCCAGCTGCGCAGGATTTCCACCGATTCTTCCTGCCGGTCCTCGATGAGCCTCCTGAGACGCTTCACCGGGTCGGTCGGAACGCCGATGTCGTCATCCCCCAAGTCGAAGTCCGAGACGAAGCCGAGCGTCGGAAGCTCGAACCCGTCCGTGTCGATTTCACCGTCGAGCGCGGCGGGAGGCGGCATCTCAGCGATCGGGATCGTCGGGGGAAGCGAAGGGGTGGCTGCATCGGGGGCGGGCAGCGCGACCGCGGGCCTGGCGAGGATCGGACGCAGGACGAAGAGACCGAGCACGAGCGTGACCATCGCCAGGACGGCGAGCTGAATGATCGACATGAGATCCAGAGTGAGGCCCGAAAACAGTGGGGTCCGCCGTTCGGTGCCATCCGCGAAGACCGGTTCGAATTCCATGCTCCGGATCGTTATCCGGTCGCCGCGGGCCTCGTCGAAGCCGATGGCGGAGGCAACCAGATCGCGCAGGGCATCAAGTTCGTCATCGCTGCGCGGCGTCCAGCTTTCCTCCGACGTGACGGGATCTGTCGTGCGGATGCCGTCGATGAGCACGGCGACCGTGAGCCGCCGGATCGCCCCCGGCGCGCGATGCAGTTCTCGCCGGGTCTCGGACACCTCGTAATTCACCCGCTCGCGTGTCTCGCTGTTGCTCGCGGTCGAATCGCGCCCGGCATTCCCGGCTCCGTCAGGCAGGTTGGAGGCGACGGTGACGGCGCCGCTGCCGCTGTCCTGAGAGGTGTTCGACCGCTCCTCCGTCTCAGAACTGATCGCCACCCGTCCCTCGGGATCGAAATGGCGTTCGATGACCGATTCCTGTTCCGTGACGGTTTCGACGGAGACCTCGACGACCGCCTTGCCCGCGCCCACGCGCGCCGCGAGGAGACGCTCGACATTCCGGCGCAGGTCCTCGGCGCGATCGCCTTGGGCCGGAGCGCCGGCCCCATCCGTCGCGCCGGGCACCACGACGCCGGAGCGACCGTCGATGACCGAGACCTCTTCCGGCGAGAGCCCAGCGACGGCGGAGGCGACGAGAAACCGGAATGCGTCTGCCTGATCCGCCGAAATCGCACCGCTCGTCGCCGTCACAGTGACGGAGGCGGAGGCGGCGATCTGCCGCCTGAACGGCTGGGACGAGGGATTCGCGATGTGGACACGCGCGCTGCGGATCTGCGGTGAGGAGACGATCGTGCGTGCGAGCTCCCCTTCCTTCGCGCGCCAATATGCGGCGTCGAACATCTGCGATGTCGTGCCGAAGCCGGAGAGCGAGTCGAGCAGCTCGTATCCGGTGGTCGAATTGGCCGGCAGACCCTCCGAGGCGAGTGTCATCCGCAGCGCGTCGCGCAGATCGGCAGGCACGAAGATCGCGCCGCCGCGAATCTCGTGAGAAACCCCCTGCGCCTCCAGTGACTGGACCACCTCGCCCGCGGCGCCCGGTTCGAGACCCGCATAGAGCAGGGCCATGGATGGTTTCGCCGCAAGCGTCGACAGGCCGAGTACCGCGGCAAACATCAGCACCGTGGCGCCGATGACGATGATCCGCCGCTTCGGATCGAGGCCGGACCAGATTGAAAGGATCTGTTGCAAGAAGACACTCCACGGATGTGCGGGCTTTTGCCCCCGTCTGTGCCCAGAAATGCCTGATCGGCCTTAACAATCGGTTAGCCACCACCGGGTTAAAACGGATTCGCGACATTTTTCCGGACGGGACCATGGCCGAAGACGAACAGCTCGACGACAAGCCGAAGAAGAAATCCAGACTTCCCCTTATCGTGGGGCTGGTTCTTATGCTTGTGCTCGGTGGCGGCGGGTTTTTCGCCGTCTATTCCGGACTGCTCCTCGCGCCGGAGGTCGCGCATGAGGCGGAGACGATGGGGGAGGCACCTGTCATGCCGCTGCCGGATGTCGCCTTCGTCCCTGTCGAGCCGCTGATCGTGAACCTCGTCGACACCTCCGGCCGGGGCCGGCATCTGAGATTCCAGGTGCAGCTCGAAGTGCCCGCGGCGCATCAGCAGGAGGTCGTGGCGGTCATGCCGCGGCTGGTCGACGTGCTGAACGGCTATCTGCGCGCCGTCGATGTGGTGGAGCTCGAGAATCCTTCCGCGCTCGTGCGTCTGCGCGCGCAGATCCTGCGCCGTTTACAGATCGTCGCGGGGGAGGGGCGGGTGAAGGACGTTCTCATCATGGAATTCGTGATCAACTAGGGAGATCGGCATGGAACTGATCGCAGACATCCTGATGATCGCGGCGACCCTCGCCGTTGCGATCTACTGCATCGTGCTGGCCAGGCGCCTGAGCCGGTTCACCGATCTGGAGAAGGGCGTCGGCGGAGCCATCGCCGTGCTTTCGGCACAGGTTGACGACATGACGCGGACCCTCACGAAGGCACAGCGGACCGCGGCGGGATCGGCGGCCCGGCTCGACGAGTTGACGGAACGTGCGGAGGACGTCTCGCGCCGGCTGGAACTTCTGATCGCGTCGATGCACGACCTGCCGAACGGTGGCGTCCCCGCCACGGGGCCGGCGCCTGAGGCGGAACCGGGGGAGGCGCTGTTCCTGAGCCAGCGCAGCCGGGTGGAGGCCGCCGAATGACCGCGGCGAAATCGAAGCGTCAGCGGCGCGCGGGGCGCGGCGCGCTGTGGATGATCGCGCTCATCTTTGTGCTTTCGGCGGCCGTGCGGCTGGCGTCGGGCACCGGTGCGGCGATTGCACGGGAGCTCTCCGACCTGTCGCAGGGGACGCTTGACGACGCGCCGGCGTCTGAAAACTTCTGTCGGAGCGATGAGGAGACCGGGACGCTGGTCCGGGCGCTGGTCTCGAGGGAAAAGGAGGTCCGGGAAAAGGAGCTGATGATCGCGCAAAAGATGAAGGCGGTGGAACTCGGGAAGGCCGAGGTCCTGGAAAATCTCGCCGCGCTCGAGGAGGCGGAGCAGAGGCTCGCGGCCACCATGACCCGTTCCCAAACTGCGGCAGAGGACGATCTGTCGAAACTGACCGCGGTCTATGAAGCGATGAAACCAAAGGAGGCCGCCGCGCTTTTCGAAGCGATGTCACCGGAATTCGCGGCGGGTTTCCTGGGGCGGATGCGCTCCGACGCGGCGGGCGCGATCCTTGCCGGGCTGACGCCGGAGACGGCTTATACGGTTTCGGTCATTCTGGCCGGCCGGAACGCGGCGGCGCCGCGTGAATAGGGGGATCTGGCGAGGCTTTCTTAAGGGTTTGATGCGAAGCTCGGGAGGAGTCAGGCGTCGGAGGACTGAAACATGATCGGTATCGTCGGGATCTTGCTGATCTTCGTCATGGTGTTCGGCGGCTATATCGCCGCGGGCGGGAAACTCGGGATCATCCTCAAATCGCTTCCCTTCGAGTTCATGATGATCGGCGGTGCGGCGGCCGGCGCCTTCATCATCTCCAACGACATGGCGGGGATCAAGCACACGCTCAAGGACATGGGAAAGGTCTTCAAGGGTCCGAAATGGAAGCCGGAAGATTACAAGAACCTTCTCTGCCTGCTCTTCGAGCTCATCCGCCTCGCACGGCAGAATCCCGTGGGCCTGGAGGAGCATATCGAGGCACCCGAAACCTCGCCGATCTTCACGAAATATCCGAAGATCGTTGCGGACAAGGAGGCGGTGGCCCTGATTTGCGACACGCTCCGCTCCGCCTCGATGAATTACGACGACCCTCATCAGGTCGAAGAAGTCCTCGAAAAACGGCTTGAGGAAAATCTCCATCACGCGCTGCATTCGTCGCATGCAATGGCGGCGATGAGCGACGGGCTTCCCGCGCTCGGCATCGTCGCGGCGGTGCTGGGCGTCGTCAAGACGATGGCCTCCATCGACCAGCCGCCGGAGATTCTGGGCAAGATGATCGGCGGCGCGCTGGTCGGCACCTTCCTCGGCGTTTTCCTGGCTTATGGCCTCGTCGGACCCTTCGCCGCGAAGATGAAGGATGTGATCGAGGAGGACAGTCATTTCTACCAGCTGATCCGCGAGGTTCTGGTGGCCAATCTCTACAACCACGCGACGAATATCTGCATCGAGGTCGGGCGGCAGAACACGCCCGGCCGGTATCGCCCCAGCTTTTCCGAACTCGAGGAAGCGCTGAAGGATGTCAAATCGGAGGCTGCATGAGCAGATTGTCCGTCATTCTGCTGCTTCTGATCGTCCTGCCGTCGATCGCGCGTGCCGCGGAGACGATCCGGATCGCGTCGGGCGAGCATGCCGACTTCTCCCGTCTCGTCATGCAATTCCCGGAAACGGTCGAATGGGTAGTCGGACGCACCGGGCATGGATACGTGTTTCAGGTGGCGCAAGAGGAATTCGAGTTCGACGTCGGCGAGGTGTTTGCCCGCATTCCCAGAACGCGCATCTCGGAGGTTACACCGAAGGGGGACGGCCTCGTGATCGAAACGGCCGAGGGGTTCCATGCGGATGCCTTCGAACTCCGCGCCGGCCGGATCGTCATCGACATCAAGGACGGGCCTCCCCCGCCCGGTTCCCCCTATGAGCGGCCTCTGCCGGATGGAGACGACGGGGGTGGGACCGATCCGGTTCCGACTGCCCTAAGCCCTGAAGAGCCGGATGCCCCCTCACCACAACCGCTCCTGACCGGCGGGAGCGGGCATTCCAGTCTTGGTGGTCCCGACGGCGCGGGATCGGATCTGGTGGGGACTGACCCGCCCGACTTCCCGCTCCTGTTCGACAAGGCGTCCCCCGCGCAATCCCTTTCCGGGGAACGGTCCGCCGGACTGGCATTGCCCGATGACGACCAGCAGGAGCGCGCCGACCGGCTGGAGCGGCAGCTTGTCGAACAGATCGGCCGCGCCGTCGCCCAAGGCCTGCTCGACGCGGATGTCTCCGCGACCGAAGACGCGCTGGAGGCCGCGTCGTCCCATAGGCAGGACGACCCACCGTCCCGTCCCGACCGCCGCCCGATGCCTGTCGATCCCCCGCCGCCCGAGCCGCAGGAGCCCGAAAGCCATGTGAGGATCCAGACCTCCGTCGACGAGGCACAGGGGCGGTCCGCGCCTGCGGTTTCGACAGACCGGAACGGGACGTCCTGCATTCCGGATGAGGCGGTCGATATCGCAAGCTGGGGCGATCCGCCCGAGAACGGTTTGAAACTCTCCGAATTCCGGTCCCGGCTGATCGGTGAATTCGATACGCCCGATCCGGAAGCGGTCGAGCGGCTGGCGCGCTATTACCTGTTCCTGACCTTCGGGGCGGAAGCCAAGTCGGTCCTTCGGAATTTCGATGTGCCGATCCACAATCGGGACATCCTCCTCGCCATGGCCGAGATCATGGATCAGGGGGAAAGCACCCTTTCCCGGCGGCTTGGCGGACAATTCCGCTGTGCCGGCATGGTCGCCTTCTGGTCCGTGATGTCGAAGGAGCCCCTGAACAGCTGGGAGAGCTATAATCAGGAGGCCGTGCAGTCGACCTTCTCGGCGCTTCCGGGGCATATCCGGCGCCATCTCGGCCCGACCCTTTCGGAGCGGTTTCTGCGGATCGGAGACGAGGCGAGTGCGGAGTTCATCCAGGAGGCGACCCTGCGTTCCGGAGGCGATCACCGCGATGCCTTCGATCTGCTGGAGGCCGAGTTCCAGCTCGCGGAGGGTCGGAAGGCCCAGGCACAGCAGAGCTTCGAACGGGTGGTGGCCGGCGACGGGCCCAAATCGGCGGAGGCCCTGATCCGTCTGATCGAGACACGGTCGCGCCTGGGGGAACCGATCGACGGGAGGGATGCGGAACATGCGGAGGCGCTGACCGTAGAGCATCGGGGCAGCGCCATGGAACATGGGCTGAGGCGCGCGGCAATACTCGCACGATCCGGCTCCGGGGATGCCGATATCGCCCTCCGCGCTGCGCTCGCATTGCCTGCGGAGGATGCGAAGGCCGAGGATGAGAGGGACGCGCTGATTTCCAGTGCTCTCCTTCAGCTCGCGGCGACGAAACCCGACGGTGTCTTTCTGAGGATCGTGAGTCCGGAACTCGATCGCCTCGCCGATGCGGGTCTTTCAGACCCTGCACGCCTGAAAACCGCCGAACGTCTGGTATCGCTCGGCTTCGACAGGGAAGCCTTGAGGCTCATGTCCGGCTACGGCGGACAGGAAAGCGGCGCGGCGCCTCTCGTGATGGCGCAGGCATTCCTGGGCATCGGAGAATTCGAGGCCGCGGAGCGCTACGCGTCGCGCGCGGACACGCCCGATGCGTCTGAGATCCGGGCTTTCGCGCTGTCCGCGCTGGGACGCGCGCAGGAGGCCGCTGACGCCTTCCCGGCGGACATATCCGGCCAATGGGCGGATGCCTTCGCCCTGCTCGCCGAAGACTGGCCGCGACTCCGGCAAACGGGTTCGGCGGACCTGTCGACGCTCGCGGATGCGGTCCAGCACGCGGCGAAGGTGGAAACACCCCTTCCGACCCTGTCGGAGGCGCAGACGCTTCTGGACCGGAGCCGCGAGGTACGGCAGGCGCTGTCGGCGGTGTTGCAACAGCCATAAACGTTTTATCAACCGCGCGCGGCCTACAATCGGAGCATCAGGCCAGAACGAATCCGGACGAAGACATGAACATCACGATCTCCGGTATCTTCAAGCCCACGATCCTCCTTGCCCTCGCCCTGATGGTCGTGATCGTGATGATGGTGCTTCCGGTTCCTTCCTGGATCCTCGATCTCGGACTCGCGGCGAGTTTCGCTCTCGCCATCCTGATCTTCACGGTGACGCTTTTCATCGAGCGTCCGCTGGATTTCTCCGCCTTCCCCACGGTGCTGCTCGCGAGCCTCATGCTCCGCCTCTCCCTCAACGTCTCCTCCACGAAGCTCATCATCGGGCAGGGACATACCGGCACCGGCGCGGCCGGTCACGTGATCGAGGGCTTCGCGAGCTTCGTCATGAGCGGGTCGGTCCTGCTTGGCCTCGTCGTCTTCACGGTTCTGCTGATCGTGAACTTCATGGTCATCACCAAGGGTGCGGGGCGCATGGCCGAGGTCGGTGCGCGCTTCGCCCTCGATGGAATGCCGGGCCGCCAGCTCGCGATCGACGCGGACCTTTCCGCCGGGGCCATTACCCATGAGCAGGCCAAGGAGCGCCGGGAACGCGAACTCGCGGAAACGACGTTTTTCGGCTCTCTCGACGGGGCGTCCAAATTCGTCAAGGGTGACGCGGTCGCGGGCCTGCTCATCACCCTGATGAACATCGTCATGGGGCTGATCAACGGCGTGGCCGGGCACGGCATGCCGATCGGAAAGGCGTTCGAGACCTACGCCATCCTCACCGTGGGCGACGGTCTCGTCAGCCAGATTCCTTCCGTGATCATTTCCATCGCGGCCGCGCTTCTGCTCGCGAAGGGGGGTACCTCCGGTTCCGCGGATCTCGCCCTGTTCAGGCAACTCGGCCGGTATCCGCCCGCTCTTTACACGGTAAGCGTCCTGATGGGGCTTTTCGCCTTCGTGCCGGGATTGCCCTTCGTGCCCTTCATCGGCGGGGCGGCAGGCCTCGCCGCGGCGGCTTTTCTCGTCTCGCGCCGCCATGACCGGGAGGAGGCGGAGCGGGTCCGACGCGCGAAGGCGGCGCCGGAGCAGGCGGAACGAAGGGACTCGATGGGGGATATTCTCGATCTCGACGACATCCATGTCGAATTCGCGCCGGATCTCGTCTCGATGGTCCTCGATCATCAGACGGGCCTCGATGCGCGCATCGTCAATATGCGCAACCACATCGCGACCGTCTTCGGCCTCATCCTGCCGGAGATCCGCCTGACCGACGACCCCGCTCTGCCGCCGGGAACCTATGTCGTGCGCATCCAGGGAGTCGAACAGGCGCGCGCGCGGCTGAAGAAGGATCAGGTGCTCGCGCTGGTGGCGGGCGACGCGGGCATGATGCCGCTTGGAGAGGATGTCGCCGAGCCGGTCTATGGCGCGCCTGCCCGCTGGATCGACCCGTCGCGGAAAGAGGACGCGGCCCTGATGGGATCGACGGTGGTCAGTGCGACGGAAGTGCTCGCCACGCATCTTCTCGAGGTGATCAAGCGCAATTTCCCCCGTCTGCTGACGATGAAATCCCTTCGCCGGCTGCTGGACGAGATGACGAACCTTTCCGATGCAGCGCGCGGTGAGGCGAACCAGCGCCTGCTCAACGAACTCGTGCCGGATCGCGTGCCGATGGATCTGCTTCTTTCCGTGTTGCGCCTTCTGCTGGAGGAACGTGTGTCGATCCGCAACATGGCCCTTATCCTCGAGGCGATCTCGGAGGCGCGCGGCGCGCATGCGACGCCCGAATCCATCTGCGAACATGTGCGGCAACGGCTGGGTTTCCAGATCATCTCGGAAATCAGGAGAGAGGATGGCACGCTCCCGCTCTTGCAGCTTTCGCCGGAATGGGAGGAAAAATTCATCGCCCATCAGTTCGAAGGCGAACGGGGCCACATCGACGTCGCGCTCCCGCCGGAGGATTTCAACCGCCTTGCCCGCTCCATGGCCGACAAGATCGCCAGGGCGGGGGAGAGCGGCATCTATCCCGGCATTGTGACGTCCACCCGCCGCCGGCGCTTCCTGCGCACGCTCCTCGCCGCGCAGGGCATCCAGAATCCTGTCTTTTCCTTCGAGGAAATCGGCACGGATGCGAAACCGTCCCTCGTCGGCCTGGTCGCGGCATGACCGAACCGCTGGCCTCCCTGCTCGCGGTCGCGCAGAACAGCCTGCTCACCGCCTTTCTCGTCTTTCTGAGGATCGGGGCGGTCATGGCGGTGCTGCCGGCCTTCGGTGAACGTTCCGTTCCCGAACGTGTCCGCCTCGTGCTCGCCATCGGCTTCACCGCGATCGTCTTTCCCGCCGTATCGGAGGGGCTCGCTCCGCTCGCGGCGTCCCAGGAAAAGGTTGCGGCGGCGCTGCTGACCGAAGTGATCTCTGGCCTGATCCTCGGGCTTTCCCTGCGGCTCTTCGTCATGGTGCTACAGATCGCCGGGGCGCTGATCGCCCAATCCACATCGCTGTCGCAGATCTTCGGCGGGGGCGCAGTCGAGGCACAGCCGGCGATCGCGCATCTCTTGTCGGTGGCGGGGCTGGCGCTCGCCGTCATGATGGGCCTGCATGTCCGCGTCGCGGAGCTTCTCATCCTCAGCTATGACGTCTTTCCGGCCGGCTTCATGGCGCCTGCACGGGATGTCATGATCTGGAGCGTCGATCATGTCGGGAGGATCTTCGCCCTGTCCTTTACCCTCGCGGCCCCCTTCATCATCGCCTCGCTTGTCTACAATGTCGCCCTCGGCGTCATAAATCGGGCAATGCCGCAACTGATGGTCGCCTTCGTCGGTGCGCCGGCCATCACGCTTGGCGGGCTTCTGCTGCTCTTCGTCTCCGCGCCGCTCCTGCTCGAGACCTGGGAAGCCGGGTTCGCGCGCCTCCTCCTCGATCCTTTCGGAGCACGTTGATGGCGGAAGAGGGCGGAGAGGACAAGCAGTATGAGCCGTCGCAGAAGCGCCTGGACGAGGCGCGGAAGAAGGGCGAGGTGCCGCGCGCGGCCGATCTGACAACGGCGGCATCCTATTTCGGCTTCGTGCTCGCGGCCATGGCGACCGGTGCCGCAGATCTTCTGGACCTTGGCGAGGCGCTGCGATCCCTTCTCGACGCCGCCGATCGCCATGCGGAACTCTGGTTCACCGGGTCCGGCGGGCCGTGGACACTTGGCCTCATGTGGGAGATCGGAGCGGCCGTGATCGCCTTTTTCCTGATCCCGGCGATGCTGGCACTCGTCACGATTTTCGCGACCCGAACCCTGGTCTTCGCGCCGGGAAAGCTCGCGCCGAAACTTTCGAAGATCTCGCCCGTCGCCAATGCGGCAAACAAATTCGGTCGCGCCGGACTGTTCGAATTCGCGAAGAGTTTCTTCAAGCTGCTGCTCTATTCGGTCGTGCTCGGGATCTATCTTTTCGCCAAGCTTCCCGAGATACTCGCCACCGCCTCGCTCTCGCCCGGTGTGGCGGTCACCGTCCTTCTGAAGCTCTGCGTCGGCTTTCTCCTTATCGTCCTGATGATCTCCGCCCCGGTGGGGGCAATCGATTACCTGTTTCAACGCGCCGAACATCTGCGCAGGCACCGCATGTCGCGCAATGAGTTGACCGACGAGGCGAAGGAACAGGAAGGCGACCCGCATTTCAAGCAGAAGCGCCGGCAGAAGGGCGTCGATATCGTGATGAACCAGATGCTTTCCGAGGTGCCGAAGGCCGATGTCGTGATCGTCAACCCGGTCCATTATGCCGTCGCATTGAAATGGGACCGGATGCGCGGCGGCGCGCCGGTCTGTGTCGCAAAGGGGATCGACGAGATCGCCGTGCGTATTCGTGAGGTGGCGGCCGAGACCGGAGTGCCGCTCCACCGCGACCCGCCGACGGCGCGGGCGCTGTACGCGACCGTGGAGATCGGGGAACAGATCCTGCCCGACCATTACCGTGCCGTCGCCGCGGCCATCCGCTTCGCCGAGGAGATGCGACGGAAGATGCGCGACCGGATCGGAACCCGATGACGATGGCGGGAGATCGCGGCAAGCTGGTCCGGCTGCGGGAGATCGCCGAGCTCGCGCTGAACGCGGAGCTTGCGGCGCTGTCGGCGATCCGGGCGGAGGAGGAGCGGCCGCATGCCCGTCTGCGTGAGATCGAGGAGGCGATCCGTGCGCGCGTGCTGTTGGCCGCGTCATCGACGGCCTTCGACCCCGCGCGTCTTTCGGGGGCGGAGGAGGCCTGGAGCAGGTGGGCGGATCGCGAACGTCGTGCGGCGTTTCGCGACCTTGCCCGGATTGCCGAACGCAAGGAGGCCCAGCTCGCGCGGACCCGCAGGGCCTTCGGCAGGAAGGAGGCGCTCGGTCGTCTGGCCGAACGCCTGGCGCGCTGAGCCGACCTGCCGGATCAGCCCAGGTCCTGCCGGACGATATCCATCACCAGAACGTCCCGGACCTCCGGTCCGATCACGTTCTGCGCCACTTCGAGAAGTGCGCGGCGCAGATTGGTCATCGTCCGGCTTTCGGTGAAGGCGCCGCGGAATCCGCCGGTATTGGCGTGATCGAACAGAACCTGGAGAAAGGCATCCCGCAACTTGGGTTCGCGTGCATAGATCGTCTCGCGCGTGCCTGTCGTGGTTTCGAGGCTGAGCGAGAGGACGATCATCGCCGTGACCTTTCCGTCCTCCAGGTCGGGAATGACGAACTGGTTGTTGAGCTTCACGTAATCGAAGGACGCCTCTCTATCCCGCTCGGCCTCCTGTGGCCTGCTCTTGGGGGTGGCGGCCTCACTGTCGCCACCGGAGGCGAGGGGAACGACCTCCGGCGTGGGGCGCAGCATGAGACCTCCGGCGATGCCCGCGCCCAGACCGACGAGCGCGAGGATGAGCGGAAGAAGTTTTTTCAGCATCGCACGGTTCCTCAGAAGGGCAGAATTATATCCGCGATCTGCTGTCCGTAGCGCGGCTGTTGCACCTGCATGACCTGCCCGCGTCCGCCGTAGGAAATCCGCGCCGAAGCGATCTTGTCATAGGTGATGTCGTTCTGGCGCGAGATGTCCTGCGGCCGCACATATCCCTCGATCAGAAGCTCGCGGATATCGTAATTTACTCGGACTTCCTGCGACCCCTTGATGTGGAGCACGCCGTTCGGCAGCACATCGACGACGGTCGCGGCGACCATGAGTTCGAGCTTCTCGTTACGCTTTACGCTGCCATTGCCAGAGGAGGAGGAACTCGAATTCGTCGCGACCGCCGAGCCCATCGAGGCACCGGCAGGGAGAGAGTCGTTCAGCCGCTCCGGAATGCCGAAGAGCGAGGGTACGCCCATGGTTTCGCTGCCGGAGCGGCCGCGGTTCGAGCTGTTCGACATTTCGGCACTGTCGTCGATTTCGATGACGACGGTCAGGATATCGCCCCGTTCCACGGCCCGACGATCGCCGAGAAGCGATTGTCTGGAAGCATTCCAGAGCGACGCGCCGTCCGCCGGTCTGCGCGGTTCGATCCGTTCGGGCAGCGGTGGCGTGAGCATCGCGGACGTCTCCGCGGAGGATTGGACCGGCGTGAACTCCGGCAGGCGGCCGACCTCCCGGAGATCGGAACATCCGGTGAGGCTGGCGAGAACGGGCAAGAGGAGCAGATGGCGCATTGGGAGTCCTGTTTACTGAGGGGGCATGCCGCCGACATGGACGGTGCCGTCCGGGGCGACGACGCCGGACAGCGTGGTTTTCGAAGCGAGGTTCATGACCCGCAGCAGGTCGCCGGATGCGGCACGGCCGAGCGCCCGCGCGTCCGCGGTGATGACCAGTCCGCCCCGGCTGTAGACGAGGGAGACGATCTGGTTGCGTTCGACGATCGCGGGCGGACCGATGTCACCGGCGGAAACCGGGCGTCCGGCATAGAGCATGACCTGCGCCTCGAGCCCGACCGCCTCCTCGATCGCGGAAATCGCGCCCGGCACATCGCCCGGCACAACCGCGAGATCCGCCTGTTCCAGGACCGATTGCGCGCGCACCGTGCGGGCGGCCACCACCGTGTCGCCGGCGGCGGCATGTGCCGAAAGACCGATAAGCAGGCTCGGGAGAAACGTGGATCTCATCGGATCTGCGTCGTCGCAGACAGCATCTGATCGGCGGCCGTGATCACCTTTGCGTTGAGCTCGTAGCCGCGCTGCGCTTCGATCAGTTCGGTCACCTCCCGCACCGCATCCACCGAACTGTCCTCGAGATAGCCCTGCCGCAGCGTTCCGAGCCCGTCCACGCCAGGTGTCGAGACGAGCGCCGGGCCGGAGGCCGTGGTTTCGAGGAAGAGGTTGGAGCCGATGGCTTCGAGCCCCTTGGCATTGGAAAACCCGGCGAGGGTGAACTGACCCAGAAGCTCGGCTTCGACCCGATCGCCGAAATAGGCGTAGATCTCGCCGTCGGAATTGATCGAGATCGACCGCGCATCGTCGGGAATCGTGATGCCGGGCACGACCGGATGCCCGTCTGAGGTGACGATGAGTCCGTCGGCGGAAGGCTTGAGTCCCCCGTCCCGCGTATAGGCCGATTGGCCCGAGGGCAGCGTGACTTCGAGATAGCCTTCCCCCTCGATCGCGATGTCGAGATCGCCACCGGTCTGCGAGAGAGATCCCTGCGCGATCTGCACCGTCACGGAGGAGGGGCGCACGCCGAGGCCGAGCTGGATCCCGGTCGGCAGGATCGTTCCGTCCGCCGAATTGATCGTACCGGGCCGCGCCATCTGCTGATAGTGCAGATCGGCGAATTCCGCGCGCCTGGCATTGTAACCCGTGGTGTTCATGTTCGCGAGGTTCTGGGAGATCGTTTCGACCCGCATCTGCTGGGCACTCATGCCCGTGGCTGCAATCCGGAGCGCGCGCATGGCCTGTTCCTTTCCTAGCGGCCGAGCGTGGAGATGACGGTTTTGATCCGCTCATGCTCCTGCTCGATGAATTTCTGACCCGTCGTATAGGCGTGCTGGACCTCGATCATGCGCGCGATCTCCGTGACCGCATCGACGTTCGAGGTCTCGAGATGGCCCTGGAGGAGGACCGAGCCTTCCTGCGGCACGACACCCCCGGTCGGGATGAAGCGGACACCGTTCGTGCGGAGGAGTGTGAGCGGATCCTCCGGCATGTAGAGGCCGATCCGCGCGAGCGGTTCGCCATCCGCCGACAGGGTCCCGTCGGCGGAGACGGAGATCGTCCGCGCCGCCGGCGGGATAAAGATCGGCGCGCCGCCATCATCCATCAGCCGGGCACCGTCATGGCTCGTCAACTCTCCCTGCTCGTTCGTGGTGAAGGCACCGTTGCGCGTCAGGGCCTGCCCCTCCGGCATTTGCAACAGAAAGAATCCCTCCCCCTCGATGGCGAAATCATAAGTCCCGCCGGTCGCCGCCAGAGGTCCCTGGGCAGCGTGCGTCAGGCGCACGTTCGCATGAGCCATGGACAGGCTGTCCTCGTCGCGACCGAGCGCGGAGACATGTTCGGAAAACAGCATGCCCTCCTTGCGGAAGCCGGTCGTCGACACGTTCGCGATGTTGTTCGCGATCGCCTGCATCTCGCGGTTCAGCCCGGAGAGGCGGGTAAGGGTCGTGTAACCTGCGCTGTCCATCACACACTCGCGATCAGCGGGACGATGCGACCGGTGAAAAAGCCGGTCAGGGTCTCCGTCATGACGCCCATCGTCATCCAGAAGACGATGAGCATCGCGACGAGTTTCGGCACGAAGGTGAGCGTCATCTCCTGAATGCTCGTGAGCGCCTGGAACAGGCCGACGGTGAGGCCGGCGATCAGGGCAACGGCGAGGGTCGGCGTCGCGATCATCGTCGCGATCCAGAGCGCCTGTCGCAACGTATCGTAGAAGACCATCTCATCCATGGTTCACACCGGCATCCGGAGGATTTCCTGATAGGCTTCGACCACCTTGTCGCGGACCGTGACGGCGGCCTCGACGGCGAGCTCGGTCTGCGCGAGCGCCTGGACCAGTGCCTGGCTGTCGGCCTTCCCGGTCATGGCGGCCTGCGCGATGTCCTCCCCGCGTTGCAGCGTGTCGGCGAAACTCGCCGCCGCCCCGGCGAGGAGATTTTGCGGCTCCCCCTCCGTCTCCTGTTTCGGTGCGGTTGCAGGCCGCGTGGCGGCATATCCCTGGGCGGCAAGTGCGGAACGGATGTCCATTCTGGTCTCCTGTGGCTGGTGTGGTGTCTAACGGCGCAAGAGGTCGAGCAGGGATGACGACATCTGGCGTGCCTGATCGAATATCCTGAGATTGGCTTCGTAGCTGCGCTGCGCCTCGCGCGCGTCCGCCACCTCGATCATGAGTTCGACATTCGAGCCGTCGTAGAAGCCGTCCTCCCCGGCGAGCGGATGGCCGGGATCGTAGATCCGGCTGAGCGCCGCACGATCGAGCGCGACCGGACCGGTCGTCACCGCGCCGGTCTTCCGGCCGCGCTCCAGGGTCTCCTCGAAGGAGACGGTCTTGCGATGATAGCCGGGCGTGTCCGCGTTCGCGATGTTTTCGGAGACGTGCCGCAGGCGGTTGGCCTGCGCCGTCATCCCGGAGGCCGACAAGGCGAGAATGCTCTGAAGATCGGACATGACGTCTCCTTATCTGCGCCCGATGGCGCCGCGCAGAATGTTCAACGAACTCTTGTAGACAGAGAGCGCGAGCTCGTGCTCGTGCCTGACCTGGCTCGCTTTCATCATCTGGGTTTCGAGCGAGACGGTGTTGCCATTCGGCGATGCGGCGTCCGGCGTGTCGTGGACGCGGATCGGCGCAGCGGTGTCATCGGATGCGGCGAAATGCGCCTCGCGCGTCCGGCGCATTGCCGTAGCTGCGGAGCGCGCCTCATAGCTGTCGGCGAAGGACGCGACATCCTGCGCGCGATAGCCGGGAGTGTCTGCTTGCGCGATGTTTGTCGCGATGACTTCCTGACGGCTGACGGCGTGGCGGGCGAGGCTTTCCGCGGTCCTGAAGATTTCCAGAGTCTCGAACATCGGGGCTTCTCCTCCGAGTTGTTTCAACCAAGGCTTAACCCCGATTCCTTTAGAAAGAGTTGTCGGACGCGGAGGAATGGATGCGCAGTATCGGATTCGAGATGGTCCTGGCCGAGGTGGCGGCGGTGAAACCCGTCCGTTCCGTCGGCCGCGTGACCGAGCTGTCGCGGGGCGTTCTGACCGTATCGGGGTTGAGCGGCATCGTTGCGCTGGGCGATCTCGTCGAGATCGGTCACGGGACCCAGGTCCGGCTTGGCGAGGTTCTTCAGCTCGACCGCACGGGCGTGACGATCCTGCCAGACGGCGGCCCCGACGGGCTCTCGATCGGCGACCCGGTTTGCCATCTGGGGAGCAATCACATCGCGCCCGACGAGACCTGGATCGGGCGCGTCATTGATCCTTTTGGCCGGCCGCTCGATGGAAGGCCGATCCTCACGGGGACTCGCCCGCGCGCCCTGCGCGGAACGCCGCTCAATCCCACGGCACGCCGGCCTCTGGGACCCAGGCTGGAGAGCGGACTTGCCGTGTTCAACACCCTGCTGCCCATTGTTCGGGGACAGCGCGTCGGCCTGTTCGCGGGCTCCGGCGTGGGCAAGTCGACCCTTCTCGCCAGGCTTGCCAGCGGTATCGACGCGGACATCGTCGTCATCGCCCTGGTGGGAGAGCGTGGGCGCGAGGTGCGTGACTTCGTCGACCGCGTCCTGGGGCCGGCGGGGATGACACGGACCGTGATCGTCGCCGCCACATCGGATCAGTCTCCCATGGTGCGCCGGCGCTGCGCCTGGGCGGCCATGTCGGTGGCGGAACATTTCCGGGATCGTGGACGGCAGGTGCTCTTCCTCGCCGATTCCGTCACCCGCTTCGCCGAGGCGCATCGGGAAGTCGCGCTGGCCATGGGAGAAGCCGGCTCGTTGCGGGGATTTCCCCCGTCCACCTCGCATCTGATCACCACGCTCTGTGAGCGGGCCGGACCCGGCCTCGGTGAGCAGGGCGACATCACCGCCGTCTTCTCCGTCCTCGTCGCGGGCTCCGATATGGAGGAGCCGGTGGCCGACATCCTGCGGGGCGTCCTCGACGGACATGTGGTTCTGGATCGCCAGATCGCGGAACGTGGCCGGTTTCCGGCCATCGACCTCTTGCGCTCGGTATCGCGGGCGCTGCCGCAGGCGGCGTCGGAGGCGGAGAATGAGATGATCGTGCGGGCACGACGGCTTCTCGGGGTCTTCGATCGCGCCGAAATGATGGTCCAGGCGGGCCTCTACAGCAGGGGAACGGACCCTCTGATCGACGAAGCCGTGGAAACCTGGCCCAAACTTGACGCTTTTCTCGGACATACCGAACCTGAGGACAGCGCTTCGAGTTTTGCCCGCCTCGCGTCCTGTTTCAGCACGCAATGAACGCAGGCTATCCGCGCAGAAGAGCCAGGGCACGGGATGCCGCGGAATTGCCGAGAGTGCCGGAGGTGAGCTCGGACCGGATCAGGTAGAGCTTGATCAGTTCTTCGCGCTTCTGCGGGTTAGCGAATTGCGCTACCTCAGGATCGCCGAAATACCGGTCGGCTTTTTCCCGGAAGTTCGTCAGTTGCTGGTCGAGATCCAACGCGCTGAGCGAGCTTGGTAGCCCGAGAGCGGTCTCGAAGACGGTCCGAACCGCCTCGTTGCCCATGACGGAATACCATCGTCCGTTCTCGGTCGTGTCTTTCTGGGCGATCTCCGTCAGGGCCGTTTCAAGATGGAGGGCGAGCCGCATGTCTTCGTTCTGCTCTCCTATCGCGATTTCGAATTGCCGGCTCTGGTAGGAGGTGATGATTTCGTCCGCGAAATCGCTCAGGACCGTGTTCGGCGTGTCGAAATTTCCGAATCCGAAGGCTTCGGAAAGTTTGTAGTAACTCTTGTCCGACAGCTTGTTTGCCAGCGACTCATCGTCGAGCGTCCCTTCTTCCAGAACCTTCTGAATGAAGTATTTGTTGTTGATGTCCTCGTGGAGTCCGAAGGCGCCGAGTGCGACCTTCAGCAGACGATAGTCGGACATCAACTGGTCGACGGTCTGAACCTTGCCGATATTGTCGCGGAAATAGTCCACCTCTCTTTGCATTTGCTGGGAGGTATTGAACGCCTCCTGCTGTGTCTCTTTGGTGCGCTGAAGAACGATCCATCCGGCGTAACCGCCGAATGGGACAACAGGTTGATAGCTCATTGGACTCTCGCCGCGGAGAGAAGACGCTCCTCGCGTGGCAGAAGCGTGCGCAGGGCTTTGAGCGCCTGGTAGAACTGGGCATTCCGAATCCCGGTGGTCGCGTCCGCAAGGATGCTGCGGCTGTCCGAGTCGGTCAGAACCTGGCTGAGCTGTTCGATCCCGCGCATCAGTTGAAGGCTCGCCTCTTTCGGATCGGCATCGCCCGACAGCACGAGCTGCGCAATATAGCAGACGCGCCTGACCGGTGTCGTGACCTCTTCGGGATGGATCGCGTCCCGCAACCTCAGGATATGCGCGTTCGGCGTCATGATGGACAGTCTGGAACGCCGGTCGCCATTCTCGATGACGGCGCCGTTGATGAGAACACGTTCTTTCGGTCCGAGCTTGAGAACAAGGCCGCTCATCATTCGCCCTCCCGCTGAAGGCCGCGCATGATGGCCGTATTAATGTCTATGAGCGCAGTCTCGTCCACCGTGCCGGACAGGATGGCGGAGGTATGGGCCGCAGTGAACTGAGCGAGGTAGAAGATGCGCGCCCGCAACTCCGTGGGAAGCGCGTTTTCCCTGTCGGCCACATTGGCGGCCAGGAGGGTCCAGAGGCGGCGGTTTTCGTGGAGCGCCTTGACATAGGCAGGATAGGCCTTTTCCTTGTCCTGGGCAGCGAGACGGAGGCGGTGCGTAATGCGCGCGAAGGCCTCGTATTCGGTCCCGCGTGGTGTCCTGATGGGCGCGGCTGCATTTGAATAGGCCGTTCGGGCCATTTGAAGAGCGTTCACGTCGTATCCTTCCGGTGACAATGAATTCCGAGGCGGTTTTCCGCGGTGGGTCCGGGCGCCCTGCGCCCGGACAGCGCGTCATCAGCCGAAGAGCGACAGGATCGTTTGCGGTGCCTGGTTCGCGATCGAAAGCGACTGCACGCCGAGCTGCTGCTGGACCTGAAGCGCCTGGAGCTTCGCGGAGGCCTCTTCCATATCCGCATCGACCATCGACCCGATGCCGGATTTCAGAGCGTCCGTCAGGTTCGAGATGAACTTGGACTGGGTTTCGACGCGACCCTGTGCCGAACCGAATTCCGCAGCGGCGTCGATTGCGTTGTTGATCAATGTCTCGATATTGCCCAGCGCCGCGTCGGCGCCCGAGTTGGTGGTGACGTCGATATTGTCGAGACCGAAAAGTCCGCCGGATGCGGTTCCGCCGTCTTCGCCGGCGACGGAAATCGCGAGAGAGGCGGAGCCGCTGCCGTCATTGTCGATCTGCAACGTCCAGTTGCCATTGTCGTCCTGTGCGGCTCTGGTTGTCACGCCATCGAGCTTGCCGGCGTCGACGGCGGTTTTCAGGCCGCGCACCACATCTTCGGCGGTTTCGCCCTTGCCGGCGATATAGTCGTAATTCGTGGAGCCGACGGTGACGCGGTAGCTGTCTCCCTCGTTGACTTTTGCCGTCTTGTCGAAGGTGAGCGTTTCGGCACGTTGACCTACCGTGACCGTCCCGGTCGCCCCGGCACCAGCGCCGTCAATATCGAAGGTTCCGGCCCCCGAACCGCTGCCGTTGACCGAAATCGAGAGATCGTCGAATCCCTTGGAGTTGGTGATCGTCACCGTTCCCGCGGAATTGGCAGCGGAGACCCCATCGAGACCGAGCGCGTTGATTGCAGCCGCGAGCGCATCACCCGTGGTCGTGGCATCCGTGTCGCCGGCGATCGTCACGGTGTTTCCGCCCACGCTGACCTCGAAGTTCGCAGTGTCCCAGTCTGTCGCGTCGAGGGCAAGATCGGTGGACCGTCCCGTACCCGAAGCGGTGGTGGAGGACTGGGTGCCGGCGGTATCGGTATCGGCGTCGATATTCGAGGTGAGCGAGGTGCCGCCGCCGCCGTAGGAGCCCGCGCTGGTGCTGAGATCCTGGCGCGAAACGGTGATGTCGGAGGCGGTCACCGAGCCGTCGGGGGAGCGGTCGAGCGAAGAGAGAATGCTCACGTCCTCCGTGCCCTTGACGAGATTGAGACCATTGATCTGGGCCGCGCCGACCACCGATTTCACCTGGCCGATGAGGGCGTCGATATCCGTCTGGATCTTCTCGCGATCGACGTTCTCCTCCTGCGCCGAGACGACCTTCTCCTTGATGTCCGTCAGGAGGTCCGTGACGGTTTCCGCCGCCTTGGCGGCAACGGAGAGGGTCGATTCTCCAAGCGCGAGGCTGTCGGAGATCGCCTGGAAACCCGCGACGTCGGATTCCATGACCTTCGAGATTGCCCAGATGGAGGAATTGTCCTTCGCGGAGGCCACTTCCTTGCCGGTGGAGATCATGGCCTGGGTCTTGGACAGATCGGAGTTGATGGAGCTCAGGGTCTGGAGCGCGACCATCGCGCCGTTATTGGTCAGAATGCTGGACATGAATATGTTCCTTTGGTCCGGGGACGCATTTTGCGCCCCGCAAGTTTCGGGGTCCGTCCTTTTGGGGCGGAGTCGGGAGCGTCATTCTGACTGAATACGGATGGCCCGTTCGGGCCGGCCGTGCCATCCTCTTGGGATGCACATTGATCCTGGAGCCGAAAGGCTAAGGCTTTCCTAAGCTCCGATCTTCTGATGCCTTGAATTTAAGTCAAAATTGCGGCGGCTGTCAGAGTTTCGTCGTCACGGTTAATGGCTTGCCGCCAATGGCCATTGTCTGTCCTGCCGGGCCGTAGGCAGTAAAGGAGCGCGAGGAGGCCCGCATTGCGATCAGTCGCTCCTGTGCCGCTCGGACTCCCTCCGCGCAGGCATCCAGCAACCTGCCGTTGCGCTCCGCCCGGTGCTTGAGTTCGGCGAGAACGGGCTCGGGGAGCTTCGCCTGGGCAACGAGGGCGAGCAGGCTCTGCTTTGTCGCAAGAAGCCTTCCGAGAGTGTCGAAATCGGCCTTGCGTATCGCTTCGCGCTCCTTGTCCAGAAGCTCGGAGAGAGCCGCCGCCGGGCGGAATGTGTCAAGGATCGTCATGGATGGTCTCCCGCAGCGCGTTGAAAATCTGTTCGGCAAGTCCCAGCCCCCCCGCCTCGACCATTTTCTCGGCTTGCGCATGCACGAGGAAGGACGAGAACTGATCCTCGCCTGCCCCGCCTCCGAACGCCTCGCGCGTCTGGCCGAAGCCAGCACTCTTCAACATCTCGGCCAGAAACGTGGCTTCGAGCTGACGCGAGACGGTGCGCAGCCTTTCCTCCGTCCCTGGCGGCCCGGCGGTTTCGGGCGGCGGTTTCGGGGAGACATGCATGACATTTTCCTTCCAATTCTAGGCTCAGGACCCATTGATTTGTCGGGCTTGTCGTGATTCACGGCTCCGCAAGGAGGCCGATATGACGAGCAACTTGTTCTGGTTGACGGAGGCGCAGATGGAGCGCCTTCGGCCCTTCTTCCCAAAGAGCCATGGGCGCCCTCGCGTTGATGATCGTCGTGTCCTGAGCGGCATTATCTTCATCAATCGCAACGGCTTGAGGTGGTGTGACGCGCCTTCGGAGTATGGGCCTCCAAAGACGCTCTACAACCGCTGGAAGCGATGGAGCGAGCTCGGTGTCTTTGCCAGGATCTTCGAGGGGCTGGCCGCGGAGGCCCCTGAGCCCGAGACCATCATGATCGATGCAACCTACCTGAAGGCGCATCGCACGGCATCCAGCCTGCGAGCAAAAAAGGGGGGCGCGGACGCCTCATCGGCCGAACGAAAGGCGGAATGAACACAAAGCTCCACGCGGTCACTGACGGCGAGGGCCGCCCCCTGCGCTTCTTCATGTCCGCGGGCCAAGTGAGCGACTATACCGGCGCACGGGCGATGCTGCGCGATCTCCCACCTGCGAAGTGGTTTCTCGGCGATCGCGGCTATGATGCCGATTGGCTCAGAGAAAGTCTGCAAGACAAGGGCTTGCGGGTCTGCATCCCGGGCCGAAAGGGACGGAAGACACCAGTCCGATACGATCGGCGACGCTACAAGCGCCGCAACCGGATCGAGATCATGTTCGGCAGACTGAAGGACTGGAGGCGCGTTGCAACCCGCTACGACAGGTGCCCGAAGGTTTTTCTCTCAGCCATCGCCCTCGCCGCAACCGTCCTTTTCTGGCTATGAGATGCTGTAACGGGGCCTGCGTCACGCACGACCGTTGCCACTTGTCAGATCAGCACCGCGCTGTCGCCATTCCCGTATTGAACCCAGATGGAGGATGACGGGATGAAGCTATTTATTGGATTGGATGTGTCGTTGGCGAAGACCGCAGTTTGTGTGGTCAGCGAGCATGGCCAGATCGTCAAAGAGGCGGAGACTGAAAGTGAACCGGAAGCTTTGGCGCATTGGTTGGACGAACTTGACGGCAGTATCGCAGCGATTGGCCTGGAGGCCGGGCCACTGTCGCAATGGCTGCACAGAGGGCTGACCGAAGCTGGACTGGAAGCGGTGCTCATGGAAACGCGCCAGGTGAAAGGAGCGTTGAAGGCGATGCCGATCAAGACGGATCGCCGCGATGCAGAAGGGATTGCACGCCTTCTTCATCTCGGCTGGTTCCGCCCGGTTCACTGTAAATCCGTCTCTGCTCAGGAAACCCGGGCAGTTCTCGGCGCTCGAAAGGCTATCCAGCAGAACATGATCGCTCTGGAAATGTCGGTGCGCGGATTGCTGCGGAACTTTGGCCTCAAGGTCGGTGCGATCTCCCGCGGCAAGTTCGAGACACGCATTCGGGAATTGGCAGATGGCAATCCGATGCTGGAAGCCGCGACTGAACCGATGCTGCGGGCCCGAGCGTCCCTACGACAGGAACTGGCCGATCTCGAAAAGTGCGTGCGGCGGTTGGCCTGGGATGATCCGGTTTGCCAACGCCTTATGTCGATGCCAGGAATCGGTGTCGTCGTAGCACTGACATTTCGTGCTGCGGTCGATGATCCGGCCCGCTTTCGGTCTTCGAAAAGGGTCGGACCCTGGGTTGGTTTGACGCCTTCACGCAACCAGTCCGGTGAACGGGACGTGTCGGGTGGTATAACCAAAGCTGGCGATGTCAATCTGAGAAGGGCGTTGTGCCAGGCTGCAACTGTCATGATGAACCGTGGCCGATCGACTTGGCTGAGAACGTGGGGAGCCCAACTCGTGCAGCGGCGCGGACGCAAAGTTGCGATGGTCGCCCTCGCACGCCGCATCGCTGTCATACTGCATCGGATTTGGGTCGATGGCACAACCTTCCAATCAGATGCGGCGCCAAACCCTGCCTAACAGGATGACACCCCACCCGTTGCCTGCCTGATCGCAGGCCTTTGAGGTCCCGCAGGGACGTGGTTCCGATGATGCCGTGGTCAGGACTGTCGCTGGTTTTTGCCAAGCACGCCTATGAGATGGGCACATCGGAATTACATCGAACCAGCATCATGTTGGCAGCCATCGCGCTGACCACGAACCGAAGCATGTTCCCCAAGGATCTCAGCTATAGGCCGCGAAGGAAGCCAGGACCGGCACCAAGTATATCAAAGTAACCTCTACGGCGGGTCAATTGTTGTGCGCAAAACCGCTTGACTGGGACGCCCCCGTTACCGAAGTCCTGAGCCTAGATCCCGGACGAAGGTGACCTCGGCCGGAATACCCTCCTCGGGAGAGACGAGCCGGACGTGCTCGGGCCGGACGGACAGTTGCGCGGCACCGGATATAACCCCGATGCGGTCGCCCTCGCGGATCGGGAGTCGATGGCCGAGGACGGAAATCGCGTCCCCCTCCACCTCGCAGGGCAGGAGGTTCGTCGTCCCGATGAAGCCCGCAACGAAGGCGTTGGCAGGGTTATGATAGATCTCCATCGGGGCGCCGGCCTGCTGGATCACGCCGTCCTTCATCACGATGACCAGATCGGCCATCGTGAGCGCCTCCTTCTGATCGTGCGTGACGACAATGGTCGTGACGCCGAGGCCCTGCTGAATTTGGCGCAGTTCGATCTGCATATGCTCGCGCAGGCTGGCGTCCAGCGCCGAAAGCGGTTCGTCCAGAAGGAAGACCTTCGGATTGATCGACAGGCCGCGTGCGATGGCGACGCGCTGGCGCTGGCCGCCCGAAAGCTGATGGATGCGGCGCGCTCCCATGCCGGGCAGCCGCACGAGGTCGAGCAACTCCTCCGCCCGCGCCCGGCGCGTCGCCTTGTCGGCGCCGCGGATGGCGAGCGGATAGGCGATGTTCTCGGCCACGTCGAGATGCGGGAACAGCGCGAGCGACTGGAACACCATGCCCATGCCGCGCTTGTGCGTCGGCACCGCGGTCTGGTCCTCTCCGCCGAGAAACACGCGCCCGGCGCTCGGGTTCTCCAGTCCCGCAATGACGCGCAGGAGCGTGGTCTTGCCGCAGCCCGAGGGCCCCAGGAGACAGACGAACTTTCCGTTCGGAATGTCGAGCGAGACGTCGTCGAGCGCCGTGAAGGAGCCGAAGACCTTGCTTAGCCCGTCGATCCGCAATTCCGTCATGAGCGTCCTTTCAGCGTGAAAAGACGCGCCGCGGCGAAAGAGGAGGCCGCGGCGCGAGGGGAGTTGGCCTCAGCCGGTGATCCGCTCTGACCACATCTGGTTGATCCAGTCGCCGCGGTCGACATAGATCTCACTCATCGGCAGGATCGGCGTTGCGTCCGAAGAGACCGCCGCGAATTCCTCGTCAGTGAGATCGGTCAGCTCTCGCGGCACGGTCGGGGCGGTGCCGACGAAGCGCGACAGTTTCGACTGGATCTCCGCCTGGGCCATGTAGTCGATGAAGACCTGCGCAGGTTCGATCGCCTTCGAGGCCTTCGACACCACCCAGGAGCCGCTGTCGAGAACCGCGCCCTCTTCGGGGAAGGTCGAACGCACCGGCTTGCCCTGCGACGCGGCAAGGCCGGTGACGTCGTGGTAATATTGCCCCATCGGGATCTCCCCGGTCTCGAGCGCCTGCTGGAACTGACCCTCGTCGCGATACCACAGGCGCACGTTGGGTTTGACCTCCGCGAGCTTGTCCATGACCTGTAGCACGCCGTCGTCGGTGGTCAGGATCTCGGTGCCGCCGAAATGGGTGGTCGCGGTGATCTCCAGGAGGAAGGAATTCGTCGCCATCGACATGAGCCCGAGCTTGTCGGCATTCGCGGGATCCCAGAGCGCGGTCCAGGAACCTGGCGCGTCCGGGTAGGCGTCGGTATTCGTGACGAGCGTGATGTACCAGCTCACGGCGCCGGTCCCGTAGAGTCCGCCATCCTCGTAGCGATGCACGAAATGGTCCGGCAAGTTGGAGAGATTGCCCATCGCACTGTCGTCGAGCGGCGCCCAGAGACCGGAGCGTTCACCCTTGATCCGCGCGAGCTGCGCCATCATCGACACATCGGCGGGCGCCTGTCCGGCGCGGGCCGCCTGCGAGAGCTGCACGAGCCACGCCTCGCCGGTGGGCTCGGCTATGCTCTCGATCTCGATGCCGGTGGCGGCGGTGAAATCAGGATAGATATATTCGTCGAAACTTTCCTGGAAATAGCCGCCATAGGTGCCGACCCTGAGCCTGTCCGTGGCGGCGCGAAGGACCGAGGGGGCGGAAAGGGCGGCCATGGTGGCGGCGCTGGCCTTGAGGAACTGACGTCTTTGCATTGGTGGATTACTCCCTGAGATCCGGCTTTGGTTCAGCGACCCTGCGGCACGCCGGGCAGCGCACAGAGCATTTCGAAAAGGAAGTTCGCCGCGATCACGGCCGTATTACCCGCCGGGTCGTAGGGCGGTGACACCTCAACGAGGTCGCAGCCCACAAGGTTCAGCCCGGCCGTGCCGCGGATGATCTCGAGCCCCTGCATCGTGGTGAGCCCGCCGACCTCGACCGTGCCCGTGCCCGGCGCGAAAGCCGGATCGAGACTGTCGATATCATAGGAAAGATAGACCGGCGCGTCGCCGATTTTCTCGCGGATCTCCGCCATCAGCGGCGTGAGCGACCTGTGCCAGCACGCCTCGGCCTGGATGCAGGTCCAGCCGCGCTCCCTGCCCCAGTCGAAATCCGCCCGGCTGTAGCCGGTGCCACGCAGCCCGATCTGGAACACCTTGCCGTTCTGAAGGCAGCCCTCTTCCCACGCGCGGCGGAACGGGCAGCCGTGGGCCTCCCTCTCGCCGAACATCTCCTCGTTCGTATCGGAATGCGCGTCGACATGGATCAGCGCGACCGGCCCGTGCCGTTCCGCCACGGCGCGCAGGATCGGCCATGTCAGCGTGTGATCCCCGCCCAGGGTAAGGGGGACCGCGCCGTGGCGCAGCACGCCGCGATAGTGTTCCGCGATGATCTCCACCGACTTCTTCAGGTCGAAGAGATTGACCGGCACATCGCCGATATCGGCCACCTGAAGGTGTTCAAAGGGCGCGGCACCCGTCGCCATGTTGTAGGGCCGGATCATCCTGCTCTCGTCGCGGATCTGCCGCGGTCCGAGGCGGGTGCCGGGCCGGTTCGAGGTGCCGATATCCATGGGAATGCCGAGAAAGCAGGCGTCGAGCCCCTCGGCCGTCCCCGCGGCGGGCAGGCGCATCATCGTGGCGGGGCCTCCGGTGCGGGGCATCGCATTGCCGCTCAGGGGCTGGTTGAACCGGTGCGCGCTCATTGGAGATCTCCCTTGCATCGGGATCAGCATGCACCGGTCGATACCCCTCACGAATATCGTGGTGACGATATTCACTTCGACGAACATCGAAGTGGCGATCAGAGGCGGCCTGTTTTTTGGGCAAACCCCTTATAGAGCTTTGCCAGTTCCTCCCGCATCGCCTGCGCGAGCGGCGAGGCTTCCGCATCGGGCCGGCTGATCGCCTCGAAGGTGCAGCGATAGATGAAGCGGTCCGGCAGAAGCGGCTTCAGCCGTCCTGCCGCCACCCAGCGCGCCGCGGAATGGTCGGGCATATAGCCGACGAAGGCTCCCGAAAGGATCATCACGAGCTGCTGTTCGAGCCCCTGCGCCATCGCCGTCGAATTCGGAAAATCGCGGTTGTTCCAGTGATCGTCGCGCCAGTAGCTGCGTCCGACCGCACGCATCGTGGCCACGAATTCCGGGGTCAGGTCACCATCGGGAACGGACCAGAGCGGGTGACCCTGCGCACAGTAAAGATAGTTCGTCTCCGTATAGAGAGGCGCGTAGTCGAGGCCCGTGACCTTATGGGGAAAGGACCCGATGCCGAGATGCAGGGAACCCTCGCGCACCCGCGCCTGAAGCTCCTGCGGGCTGCCCTGCGCCAGTTCGAAGCGGACGGAGGTGGCGCGGTTCTCCAGGGCGGCAATCGCCTCCGACAGGCGGAAGTTCGGATCGGTGACGACGTGATCGACGATTCCGATCCGCAGCGTGCCCGAGAGCGCGCCGCGCAGGGCTGCGGTTTCCGACACGAATTCCTCGGTCGCGGCAAGAAGGCGCATCACGGCGGCATGCACCGCCTCGCCGTTCTGCGTCAGCTGGAAGCCCGCCCGGCCGCGCCGGCACAGTGTCATGCCGAGCCGGTCCTCCAGCGCCGCGATCTGGGTCGAGATCGTGGACTGGCTGACGTTGAGCTCGGCCTGCGCCGCGGCAAGACCGCGATGGCGCACCACCGCGTCGAACACGCGCAGGAGCCGGATATCCGTGCCGGAAAGCTGCATCACATCCCCTTGCCGATCTGCCTCAGGTCCCGGTCCTGGGTGGACAGCAGCGCGGGATCGTAGCGCGGCTTCAGCGTGGCGAGAAGCAGGCAGGGCAAGGCTCCCGCCTGGGCGAGCACCTGCCCGTCCGGTCCGGCGATGGTCGATCCCCCGAAGAACTCGAGATGTGCCTCACGACCGCAGAGATTGGCATAGACGATGGCAAGCCGATGATTGGCGGCCATCGCCGGGACCACATGCACCCCGACATGCTCGAACGGGCGCATGGCCGCCGTAGGCACAAGAATGACCTCGACTCCATGCGCCCTCAGCGCCGCGACATGCGGGGCGAATTCGATATCGTAACAGATCAGGATCGCCGCCTTGCGCCCGGCGAGTTCAAAGATCGTATAGGCGTCGCCCGGCTGAAAGCGCCGGGCTTCGGTTTCGCCATAGAGCTGGATCTTGCGATGATTGGCCAGCAGCGCACCGCCCCCGGAGATGCAGAGCGCGGAATTGGCGATGCCCTCCTCCCGGCGCTCGGGATAGCCGACACAGATCGCACAGCCCGCCTCCCGCGCCAGAGGGGCGAGGCGCTCGGCCATCTCGGCCTCGCCCAGAGCAAGGTCGGAAAGATCCTCACGTTCATAACCGGTCAGGAAGAGTTCGGGGAAGACGATCGCATCGGCGCCCGCAAGCCCCGCCGCCCGTGCGGCGCGGCCGATCTGTGCGAAGGCACGTTCGCGGTCCCCCGCCACCGTTTCCGCCTGCCAGAGCGCAAGCGTCAGGCCGTTGTCGTTCCCGGTCATGATCCCCGCACCGCCTTGATCTCCGTTATGTCCCGCGGCGCGGATACCCGCCTCCGCGCCCGCTGGCGGCACAGGCCTTGCCGCCGAACCGCCTGCCGCAACTATGCACCGCTCCGTCGCAATGCACCATCCCCGCACAGGGCCACACCGCTCCGGCCCCTTAAGCAGTCGTTAACCAAATCTCCTTCAAAATGGGGAAGGACGTAACCGCTTTAGGCGACCACAATGGATGACTTCCGCACGACCCCCCTGTCTGAAGATGTTGCGCATCGACCCCGTCCGGCGCCAAGGCACGTCCTCCTGTCGTCCATGGCCTGCGTCGGACTGCTCCTCGTCGCACCCGCGCTTCATGCCGACATGGCCTCCGGTGTCGCACCCCTCCTCGAGATGTGGGCCCCCGACAGCGTGATCCACGAGCAGGGGAAACTGACCGTGATCCTGCCGCAGGACCGCATCACGGAACAGATCTACCTCTCTGTCATCAGGTTAGGTCTCTGCATGGCGCCGATTCAGGGCATGGACGTGCAGGCCGTCGAGACCGTGGAAATCCTGAACCGGCATGCCGCGCAGGGCTTCGTCTACGAACGCGGCCTGACGGACTGCACGCTCTTTAACGACAGGCCGGCGAGCGACCGGACCACCGATATCGAGATCCTGGGGAACACGCATTGGTATCCTTGAAGCGTATGACCATGCCGGCCGTCCTCGCGGCCGCTGCGACCCTGTCCGCCGAAGCCGTTGCCCGCGAGCTGACGCAGGACGAACGAGAGAGGATCGCCCACCTCGTCGCGCTGGAGTTGCGGGACGCCGAGACCGCCCTCTTCGAATGGCCCGACGTCGACATCCCCGAGGCTGGGACGGAGTTCGTGGACTATTGCGGTTGGGTCAACGGCAGGAACGCCTACGGCGCCTATGCCGGTTTCGTGTCGTTTTCGGTGTGGCTGCTGGTGCAGGAAGGGACAATCATCGACATGCAGATCCCCGCGGGACCGGGGTCTGGTGGCGTGCCGAGCCTCGACGCGCTCTGCGTGGAGTCGGGATACGGGCGGTCCTGAGCGCCGAGGCGCACAACCGGCCGCCGAGAGGGGCGCAAGGGGGAGCGCGGATTGGCGCCTTCATCCCCTCCCTCACCAAGCCATGTCTGCCAGTCATATGCCCGGCGCGGCAGAGGCATCAGAACCGTCGCGCCGGAGACCGATATGCCAAGAACCGCGGTGTCAGCGCGTGTAGACGGCCGTGATCTGCGTTCTGCCGAGCGTATTGGCATTGATCATGAATCCGGCAAGGGCGTTGCTGGCCGTCTCGGGAATATCCAGCACCTCGACGCCAAGGGCGTGAATGGTGAAGACATAGCGATGCACCTCCCCCGCCGGAGGACAGGCACCGCCGAAACCGGTCGCACCGTAGTCATTGACCAGCTCCAGCGCGCCGTTGTCGAGCGCGCCGCTGATGCCGGAAGGGAACTCCGACACCGAAGCAGGAATGTTCACGACGGACCAGTGCCACCAGCCCGACCCCGTGGGCGCGTCGGGGTCATAGGCCGTCAGCGCGAAACTCTTCGTGCCCTCGGGCGCATCGCTCCAGGCGAGCTGCGGAGAGACATTCCCGCCCGAACATCCGAAGCCCCCGAACACCTGCGCAGCCGACAGCTGCGCCCCTTCGGAAATGTCGGTGCTCGTCAGGGTGAAGTCCCCGGCCACAACCGGGGCGGACATCACCAGGGTCGCGGCACAGGCAAGGGCAAATTCAAGACGCATTTCATATCCTTTCCATCTGCTTTGGATGGATATGCGATGCCATGCGGGCGCTGCGCACGCTTCCACGGATCGGTCAAAAAATGTCGAATTCCGTTCAATCTCCGGCGGAACGAATTGCTTTCGGCGCCATTCCGAAGCGTTTTCGGAAAGAGTCGCTGAAATGCGACGGCGTCCCGAAACCGCTTTCCAACGCGATGCGGGAGATCGGCAGTTCCGTCGTCTGCAAAAGACCCAGACCGCGCTCGAGCCGCGCGTTGTGCAGGATCTTCGCGAAACCCTGCCCCTCTGCCGCGAGCCTCCGGCGCAGTGTCGCCTCGCTCATGGCAAACCGCCGGGCGATTTCGGAGAGGCGCCAGTCATGGGTGAGATCCGTTTCGACGAGCCGCCTCACCTGCTGGATCGGATGATCATCGCGGGGCAGGGTCGGCTCGAGACCGTGATGGCGCAACCAGATCAGCGGCTCCATCAGACGATGCCGACGGATCGGCTCCGGCAGGTCTTCGGCATCGACCGTGGCGGCGAGGGGCGCGAAGAGATCATAGCCCTCCTGTTCCGCCGCAGGGAGGATCCGGATGCCCGTTCGGCGCGGTCCCTGAGAATCGGGGGATGAGGCGGCCAGCAACAGATCATGCGAGAGATACGCGCCATCCGCCCGATAGGCCGCATCGCGCAAGGGACGGTTTTCGAGCGTGACGAAAGACTCGGGCGGAAAGACGATGAGATCCCCCTCCGACGCCGTCATCTCGCCGTTGACGGGACACAGCACCTTTTTCGTTCCGGCCCGCACCACGCAAAGAAACGTCTGGCCGATATAGAGGCCATGGAAGATGGCCGCCGAGGCCTGGGTGATCGAAAAAAGGGTTACATCCGACATCTTGCGTCCGGCCTCCGCCGCCTTACCTGTCACGACCTCTCGCGCCGCGCTTTTGCAGGACAGGTTTGCCGCGGCGGATGCAAGGCATTTCGACTGCGCCAGCGACTGCATTCGAGGGCCGATCGAGAAACGGGTGTCGCTGCGTTGCAGTCTGTCTGATGTCAGGGAAAATCCGGCAAGAACACACCGCGTAGCCGCCTGCGCAGGGCAATCCGTGATGGCGAAAGGGCAAGTGCCCCCGTTTGTGGATAATTGATGTCGAGAGTCACCGGATTTGTCCTTTCGGCCTTCGGCAATCCCTTGAAAACGCACTCTCCGATTTGGGATCGGCAAAGAAGGTGCCCTTTTTTTCACGGGTTTTGTCCGGCGGGCACAACCCGAGGGGCGGCATTGCGGATGCTGTTGCCGCTCAGGGATAGACCTGCTCGACAGCATTAGACGAAACAATCATTCCCGGCGTCACGATGGCCAAGTTTCTCATCCACGCCCAGCACATCTCCCTGTCTGTGGCTTCAATACAAGGAAAATGGCCTATTCGGTTCTCCAGCAAAACCTCCCCAAGCGGGGCGTCTATTGTTGTGACGTCCCGGAGGGGCTTCGGCATGGTGAGCATAACACCTGCGTTGAGAGCTGCTGCAAACGGAAGCTCGGCATTGTAGAATTTTCCGTTTTCGAACATCAATTCAGGATCGTATGGCATTCCTATTGCCACAACCAAGGCATACAGCGCCATCGGTCCAAGATCGTAGCTTTCGGCCCTCACAGCCTCCAGGCCTGTGATCCGAAAGACAGCATAAGCCTCGTGCTCAATGAACAGGTCCAGCGGGGCCTCGGTAACGCCCTGCTCTTGGTCAACATAGATTACGACCGGGCCACCGCTCGATGGGCGGATCACGCCCACTGACGCCCAGTCACCGGATTCATTCTGCCGCACGATTCCATCGAAATCGTTGAGGTTGTTTCGAAAGACCAGATCGCCGGGAAGCCAGTCCCAGGCCGCCTCGGCCATCATCCCGCTATAGTCGGGTTCCTGCGCGAAAGCGGAGGGGCCGGTAAAAGCCGCCAGAACCAGAGAAAGACAAAGAAGGATGTGCCGCATGGGATCTGCTCTGTTGTTCTGGTTGCGCCGATCGTCAGGCCTGTTCCGAGCGAGGGCAACCCAAAGGCCGAATTTTCATGAAGCGGCGCACCCGCGCAGCGGGTGCAGATAAGGTGTTTGCCCTCTAGCGGCGGGCAAACCGAGCCAAGGCGCAGCGGCACCCAAAGGGCAAATGCCCTGACTATCGAAAATTGAATTATTGGTCGGAGCGAGAGGATTCGAACCTCCGGCCCCTGCCTCCCGAAGACAGTGCTCTACCAGGCTGAGCTACGCTCCGACCGTGACGGGCGGGATATAGCGCCGCGCGGGGTTTTGCAAGTGCCAATTATGCCTCCTCCGCGCTTCTCGGTTTCGACCGTCGCAGGAAGGGTGAAATCCGGAAGGACATGGCCGAGGACGCCCGCGAGCGCGTGCGCAGGACGGGGGTGTTTTCCGAACGCCCGCCCCGCGATTCGCGGAAGACGATGTAGAGGCCGGAGAGGATGATGATCGACGCTCCGAGGACGGTGGCCCGGTCGACAGTTTCTCCGAAGATCAGATAGCCGTAGATCGTCGCCCAGATGATCTGGGAATATTGCATCGGCGCGACGATCGCCGCCTCGGAGGCGCGATAGGCGAAGATGAGGACGACGCCGCCGGTGAAGCCCAGGAGCGAGATCATGGCGACGCCGCCCAGGTCGAGGATCGGAAGCGGTTTGTAGAAAAATGTCATCGCCGTGCCCATCACCGCGAAATTCGCGGTGAGCGGATAGAGCATCAGCACGGCGGTGCGTTCCTCCTGACCGATCTTGCGCACGATGATGGAGGTGAAGGCTCCGAAGAAGGCACAGGACAGCGCGGCGAGATGGCCGAGGGAATAGTCGATGTCCCCACCCGGACGCAGCACGACGACAACCCCCACGAGCCCCGCGACCACGGCCGCCCAGCGGTGAAAACCGACATGTTCCCCCAGGATCGGGATCGAGAGGATGGTGATGACCAGAGGCGTGGCGAAGATCAGCGCATAGACCTGCGCCAGCGGCAGGACGGAGAAGGCGTAGAAGGCCGAGACGGTGTTGACCATCGCCGCGACGGTGCGGAACAGGGTCCACCACGGGTGGACGGGGCGCAGGTGGCCCTCGGTCCGGTCGCGAATCAGCATGAACATGACGAGCGGGAAGGAGAACAGCGTCGAGAAGAAGATGATCTGGAAGGGGGCGTAGTGGCCGCCGAGGAACTTGATCACCACGTCATGCGTCGAAAAGATCGCGAAGGCCGCAAGCGCATAGAACGCGCCGGTAAGTTTCATCCGTTCCGTCCCTTCTGGCCACTTCGATGTTGGCGCTATCACGTCCTGCCTTACGTTGGCGGTTTTCGGTGTCACATTCAAACGCTGTCTTGCCAGTCCAACGAGAACCCCCCAAATGGGTTCCATGTTCAGATCCCACAAATCCGCGACCTGCTGCTATTGCGGCACGAGAACGCTCCTGACGCTCGGCGGTCAGGCGCAGCACGAATTGAAATGCGCAGCCTGCGGCGCGCCCCTGTCCCGGCTGAAGGCCCTGCGCGAGGATCATGTCGAGGATGCCTTCACCGTGCGGGGAAAGAAGCGGTCGCACCCGGTCGGCCCGCAGAAGAAAAAGGCGAAGAAGGGGAAGCGGCGCAAGTCGACGGCACATCGGCTGTTCGACCTCGCCGAAGAGGTGTTCGACATCTTCGACTGAAAGAGCGTCGATTGAAAAAGGGCGCCGCCGGCGCCCTTTCCGTTTCGCGGTGCGCAGGGTGCGATCAGAGTGAGGCGTCGAGCGCGGCAACGATCTTGTCGCCCATCTCGGAGGTGGAGACGGGGGTGGCCCCCTCCTCGCCCAGAAGATCCGCGGTGCGCACGCCATCGGCAAGCACCTTCTCGATCGCCTTCTCGAGGCGGGTCGCCTCCTCGCCCTCGTCGAAGGAATAGCGCAGCGCCATCGCGAAGGAGAGGATACAGGCGATCGGGTTCGCCTTGCCCTGGCCGGCGATGTCGGGGGCGGAACCGTGAACCGGCTCATACATGGCTTTCGGACGGCCGTTCGCCATCGGCGCGCCGAGCGAGGCCGAAGGCAGCATTCCGAGCGAGCCGGTGAGCATCGCCGCGGCGTCCGAGAGCAGGTCGCCAAAGAGGTTGTCGGTCACGATCACGTCGAACTGCTTGGGCCAGCGGCAGAGTTGCATCGCGCCCGCGTCGGCGTACATGTGCGACAGCGCGACATCGGGATAATCTTTACCCACCTCGGTGACGACTTCGCGCCAGAGGATGCCGCTCTCCATCACGTTGGCCTTTTCCATCGAACAGAGCTTCCTGTTGCGCCGCATCGCCAGTTCGAAGGAGGACCGCGCAACGCGCTCGATCTCGGACTCGGTGTAGCGCTGGGTGTTGATCCCCACGCGCTCGTTGTTCTCGGTGATGATGCCGCGCGGCTCTCCGAAATAGATCCCGGAGGTGAGTTCCCGCACGATCATGATGTCGAGACCGGCGACCACGTCCTTCTTCAGCGAGGAGAAATCCGCAAGCGCGTCGAAACATTGCGCCGGGCGCAGGTTCGCGAAGAGGTCCATCTCCTTGCGCAGGCGCAGGAGCCCGCGTTCGGGTTTCACGGAGAAGTCGAGCGTGTCGTATTTCGGCCCGCCCACCGCGCCGAGCAGCACCGCATCCACCTCCTGCGCCTTCGCCATCGTCTCGTCGGAAAGCGGCACGCCATGCGCGTCATAGGCGGCACCGCCCACCAGATCCATCGTCACGTCGAACGTCAGCCCGCGGTTTTCGCCGTACCAGTCGATGATCTTGACGACTTCGGCCATCACTTCGGGGCCGATGCCATCGCCGGGAAGAATGAGGAGGGAAGGCGTGCTCATGTCCGTCGAGTCCTTGATTTTTAGGGTTGGCCCGGCGTAGCGGCTCCGCGACGGCACGTCAAGGAAACGCGGCGAGATCGACCCAGACGAGCCCGTGCCTGAAACCGTCTTCCGCTGCCCAGGCCACCCCGCTCGCAACGACCTGGAGATCCGCCGACGGCAGGACATAATCGACGCGCAGGTTGCCGGGAACCGGATCGTCCCAGTCGGCGGTGTCCAGCCCCGGATCGCCGTTCTGTCCGGGCGTGGCCCGCGCGGCGGCGTGGTCCGATCTCGGACGCGGATCCTGGATCCGAGGATCGGCAAGCAGCATCGCCATTTGCGCGCGCAGCCCCTCTCCGTCCGCCGGATCGAGATTGCTGTCGCCGAGAAGCACGAAGGAGGCCTCCGGGGGTGCGAAATCGAGTGCACCGTCGAGATAGCGCAGCCAGAAGGCGGTTTCGTCGGCATTGCGCCGGCCATTGCGGTCCTCCTCGCCGTCGAAGACGGGCGAGGTCGCGGCATAGGCGAAGAGGTGGAGCGGCCTCCCGTTCCAGAGGAGCGGAATGTCCCAATGCGCATGGGAGGAGAGCGGCAGCCGCGCGAGATCCTCCGTGGAGAAATACCCCTCCGGAATGCGCGCGCCGGGCAGGTCCTGCCAGAGCAGGCCGGAGAAGTCGCGCACCGCCTCTGCCTGGATCGGCAGGCGCGACAGGAGCGCCATGCCGCCCTGCCCGGTGAAGGCGCCATAGGACAGGGCATCCTCCGGCTCGCCCGCTCGCCCGTCCTTGTCCATGTCGATCCCCGACGCGCGGCCCTCGTTGCCCGGCCGGGTGAAGACATGCGGGTAGCCCGCCGCCTTGGCGAAGAGCCGTGCCGCATGGCCGTCTGCATCCGTGTCGAAGTCGTTCAGAAGCAGGAGATCCGGGGAAATCTCCGCAATCAGCCGCTGCGCGGCGAGGACCTGCGGATCCTCCTCGAGAATGTCCCGCAGCAGGATCCCCGGCCCCTCACGCGACAGTTCCACGGTCCAGATTGCGACGCGCAGCAGATCCTGTGCCCCCCCGGCGACAGGCCAGAGGCCAAGGGCGAGGATCGCGCCGAGGAGCCGGATCACGCCGGAAGGTGATCGAGATCGGCGCGGGCATAGGTCTCCCGGCGTTTCATCTCGATCATCGTGGCGACCCGCCCCATGGCGATGCCGCGCATGAACAGCGAGGACGGCAGGAAGGCCCAGGCGGCGACGGTCCAGATCAGCGACTGCACGGACGTCACGTCGAGCGCACCGAACAGGTCCGACGCGGAATGCAACACCGCCGGGATGACGAAGGGCAGCAGGAAGCCGATCAGGATGTTGATCCGCGCGTCGCGTTTGAGCCGGGCAACGACATCGCCCCCTGCCGTCGGATCGAAGGTCGGCAGGTTGATCCAGACGTTGAACGAGCCGTTCCGCGCCGGCCAATAGCCGACACGCAGCGCGATCAGGAAGAAGCACAGCGACACGAGCGAGATGAGATAGCTCATCCCGGCGGCGATGCGCATCAGTTCGAAATCCCGAAGCGTTGCGGTGTGAGGCAGCGCCTGTATCATCAGCCGGACGGGAGAGCCCGGAAAATCGAGCACATAGCCGATGAGCCCGCCGATCGCAGTCACGAGCACGGAGGCGACCGAAGGATAGGTGAAACCGCGCATGATGAGCGAGAGCAGGAAGACCGTGATCAGAAGCGAACCGAAGCGCAGCCGGTTGAAGGGCGGGGCGTCGCGAAACTCGATCAGGCCGGGATAGGCGGAAACATATTCGAAAAAGGCGAGCGCAGCGCCGAAGACCGCGACGAGCGCGACGACCTGAGCCGTGTCGGCACTCACCTCCGGCAACATGAGGGAGGGTGTGATGATCAGAAGGACCACCAATGCCGCTCTTGCGAGCGCACCGAAGATGCGATGAACCACTACCCGTTTCCCTTCAAACTGGTCGGAGGCGATACGGTGCCGCCCCCTTTTCCCACTTTGATGCCGCCAGCTCTGGCGTTTTGCCTCGTTCTTGCCCAACTTTTGCCTTCTTTCGCTCTGCCCAGCAAGGAATGGTTATGGTTAACGCGGAAAATCGGGCCGTTTCATGGACAAAGCGGTGCGATTTTGCATCATTTTCGACACGAATAGCGCTGAAAAATCCTATTTCTACAAGATGTTGTAAACCTTTGCCCCCATAATTTCCGCAACATGACTCCGCCAGGGCGCGCCCGGCTCGACCCGCAACATGGCCGCAGCGGGACAAGGGATCCGGAACCGGCACCGATACCAGGGAGACGACGATGCAACTTGCGATATCCCTCGACGAGGCGGTCAGGCTGATCCCGGACGGAGCGACGGTCATGCTGTCGGGCTTCATGGGCGCGGGTGTGCCCGACGGCATCGTTCACGCGCTGGCGGAGGCCGGCAAGAGGGAGCTCACGCTGATCTCCAACGACACCGCCCGCGACACGACCGGACCGGGACCGCTTTTTGCCGCAGGCTGCGTGAGAAAACTGATCTGTAGTCATATGGGCCTGAACACCATCGTGCAGGCACAATTCGCCTCCGGCGCACTCGAGGTGGAACTCGTGCCGCAGGGAACGCTCGTGGAACGCATCCGCTCGGCGGGCGTGGGCCTCGGCGGCATTCTCACGCCCACGGGAGTCGGCACGAGAATCGCCGAAGGCAAGCGGATCATCGAGGTGAACGGGCGCGATTATCTGCTCGAGACGCCGCTCAGGGCAGATTTCGCGCTGATCGCGGCACGCAGCTGCGATTATGTCGGCAACCTCGCCTACATGCTGACCGCGACGAATTTCAACCCGATCATGGCGCTCGCGGGCGACACGGTGATCTGCGAGCCCGAGGAAATCGTGCCCGTCGGGATGATCCCGCCCGATCTCGTGAAAACGCCGGGCATTCTCGTCGACTATGTCATCAAGAGATCGGCCTGAGGAAGTAACGCCATGGATCCCAAGGAACTCATCGCCCGCCGCGTCGCGCTCGAAATCAGGCCGCGCAGCCTCGTCAACCTCGGCATCGGCATTCCGACCCTCGTCTCCGACTATCTCGACGAATCCCTCGGCGTGTTCTTCCAGGCCGAAAACGGCGCCGTCGGCATGGGCCATCGCCCGCCGGAGGGAATGACCGACCGGCATCTCACCGACGCGGGCGGGCGGTTCGTGTCCTTCGTGCCCGGCGCCTCGACGATCGATTCCGCCTTTTCCTTCGGCCTGATCCGCGGCGGGCATCTCGACCTTACCGTGCTCGGCGCGTTGCAGGTCGATGAAAAGGGCCATCTCGCGAACTGGATGATCCCCGGCCACTACACCCCCGGCATGGGCGGAGCGATGGACCTGGTGACCGGCGCGAAGAAGGTCATCATCGCGATGCAGCACACCGCGAAGGGTGTGCCGAAGATCGTGCGGGAATGTTCTCTGCCGCTCACCTCGCAGCGGCGAGTGGACCTGATCGTGACCGAAATGGCGGTGATCCGGCCGGAAAAAGACGGGCTGCACCTGCTCGAAAGGGCACCCAACGTCTCGGTCGAAAGCATCGTCGCGGCGACCGAGGCGACGCTCTTCGTGCCAGGCGACGTGCCGGAAATGCGGCTCGCCGCCTGATGCACCCGGCTCAGCTTCGGTGGGCGCGCAAGTAGAGGCCGAGGCCGATCAGCGCGAAACCGTCGATCAGGAGCTCGATCCCGAAAAAGAGCCCCAGAAGCGCGAGGGAGGCGGTGGCAAAATTGGCCGCGATATAGGCCCCGAGCAGCACCGAGATCGCGCCGGAGAACAGCATCGTCCAGAAATACCCGGTCTGGCGTATCTGCCAAGCCATCACGAGCCGCACGACACCGGAGGCGATGAGGAGCGAGGTCACGAGCAGGGTCAGCGAAATCGTTCCCCCGATCGGATCGGCGATGAAGCTGATGCCGATGGCGAGGCTCAGCAGCCCCCAGAGGATCGAGATCCAGCGATGCTCATGGGCGAAGCCCTTGAACGTCGCCCAGAGCTGCACGATGCCCGCAATCGTGAAGAAGATGCCAAGAAGAATGGTGATCGCCAGCGACGCCGCGACGACGTTTCCAAGCGCCAGCGCGCCGAAGATGAGGCAGACCAGTCCGATCAGCACCCAGATTTGCCAAGGTCTCATGATCCCTCCCGAGGTTCAGCGGTATCCGTTTCCCGCAGTCTAGGCATTCCGCGCGAAAAGGAAACGTTGCCTGAGGACCCTATGGTCCGAAAAGCGTTTCAAGGGCCATTTGCAAAAATTCACCTCAATGTGGGCGCAACTCCCTGTGCCGGCACCGGATGCGCGGAAAAGCGACGAACCGCATCGCGGTCTTCCGCCACCGGCGATCCCCCGCCGGGGGTGTTCGCAAGGTTCCGCCGCCGGCAGGCGCGGGGTTCCGCCGCCGGGAGGCAAGGTTCCGCGCGTCGTATTTTGTCGCGTTTTCCATGGGTTGATGAAGGTCCTCGGGTGGATATCTGTCATGGGCGACGGGCAGAGCCCCGTCCCAAGCCCTCGTACCGAAGGCCCGTCCGGAGGCGACGGGGGAGAACCTGAAAACGGAGTACTGATATGAAAACCATCGCTCTTGGCGTCACCACCGCCGCCGCTCTCATGACCACGCCGCTTTTCGCGCAGACGATGATCGAGGATACGGACGGCAGCGGGACCTATTCGATGGCCGAACTTTCGGTCGCCTACCCGGAGCTGACGGAGGACATGTTCATCGCCATCGACGCCGATGGCAGCGGCGATGTGTCCCCGGAGGAACTCGGCGCCGCGCAGGCGAATGGCGTGCTTCCGACGACGGAATAACCATGAAAACGGCGGCCCAAGGGGCCGCCGTTCCAATCTTCTGCCGGGACCGGGTCAGACCCAGGGACGCGACTGCGCCATGCCGGCCTCGTAGGCGTCGATCTCGCCGACATGCTCCATCGTCAGACCGATGTCGTCGAGCCCTTCGAGCAGGCAGTGCTTCTTGAACGGGTCCAGATCGAAATGGAACGCCTCGCCGTCCGAGGTGGTGACCGTCTGGTTTTCCAGATCGACGATCATCCGCGCGTTGGAGCCTTTCTCGGCATCCTTCATCAACACGTCCACGGCATCCTGCGGCAGCACGATCGGCAACATGCCGTTCTTGAAGCAGTTGTTGTAGAAAATGTCGGCGAAGCTGGTCGACACGATGACCTTGATCCCGAAATCCGCAAGTGCCCACGGAGCATGCTCACGCGACGAGCCACAGCCGAAGTTGTCGCCCGCGACCAGGATCTGCGCCTCGCGATACTGCGGCTTGTTCAGCACGAAATCGGGAAGCTCGTTGCCCTCGCTGTCATAGCGGATTTCCTTGAACAGGCTCACGCCCAGGCCCGAGCGCTTGACGGTCTTCAGGAACTGCTTGGGGATGATCATGTCGGTGTCGACATTGACCTGCGGCATGGGCGCCGCAATGCCGGTGAGCTTGGTGAACTTTTCCATTGTCAGGCCTCCTTATGCGTCTTCGGTCATCAGTTCGCGGACATCGGTCAGACGACCGGTGACCGCGGCGGCAGCGGCCATGGCGGGGCTCACCAGATGGGTCCGGCCCTTGTAGCCCTGACGGCCCTCGAAGTTACGGTTCGAGGTGGAGGCGCAGCGCTCTTCAGGCGCCAACTGGTCGGGGTTCATCGCGAGGCACATCGAACAACCCGCCATGCGCCATTCGAATCCCGCGTCGATGAAGATCTGGGCGATGCCCTCTTCCTCGGCCTGCGCGCGGACGAGGCCAGAGCCGGGCACAACCATGGCGCGGATGCCATCCTTGATCTTGCGGCCCTTCAGGATTTCCGCCGCGGCGCGCAGATCCTCGATCCGCCCGTTGGTGCAGGAGCCGATGAAGACCGTGTCGATCTCGATGTCGGTCAGCTTCATGCCGGGGGTCAGGCCCATGTAGGAGAGCGACCGCTTGACCGCCTCGACCTTGCCGCCCTTGAAATCCTCGGGCGCGGGCACGGTGCCGGTGATCGGCAGGACATCCTCGGGCGAGGTGCCCCAGGTGACGACCGGCTCGATATCCTCGCCGCGGATGGTGACGACCTTGTCGTACTGCGCACCTTCGTCGGTGTAGAGCGTCTTCCACCAGGCCAGCGCGGTCTCCCATTGCGCGCCCTTGGGCGTATGCGGGCGACCCTTGACGTATTCGAAGGTGGTCTCGTCAGGCGCCACCAGACCGGCGCGCGCACCGCCCTCGATGGCCATGTTGCAGACCGTCATGCGGCCTTCCATCGACATGTCGCGGATGACGTCGCCGCAATATTCGATGACATGACCGGTGCCGCCGGCCGTCCCCGTCGCGCGGATGACGGAGAGCGTCACGTCCTTGGCGGTCACGCCGGGCCGGAGCTTGCCGGTGATCTCCACCTTCATGTTCTTGGATTTCTTCTGGATCAGCGTCTGGGTGGCCAGCACATGCTCCACCTCGGACGTGCCGATGCCATGCGCGAGCGCCCCGAAGGCGCCGTGGGTGGCCGTGTGGCTGTCCCCGCAGACGACGGTCATGCCCGGCAGGGTCCAGCCCTGTTCCGGCCCGATGATATGCACGATGCCCTGGCGGATATCGTCCACCGGATAATAGACCAGGTCGAAATCCTTGGCGTTCTTTTCCAGCACTTCGAGCTGGATGCGGCTGTCCTCGTTCTCGATCACGCCGTTGATGCGGTCGGTCGTGGTCGGCACGTTATGGTCCGGCACGGTGATGGTCTTCTTCGGCGCGCGCGCCTTGCGGCCGGCCATGCGCAGCCCCTCGAACGCCTGTGCGCTGGTCACTTCGTGGACCAGATGGCGGTCGATATAGAGCAGACAGGTTCCGTCCTCCTGCTCGTGGACGACATGGGCGTCCCAGATCTTGTCATAGAGTGTCTTCGGGGCGGTCATTTCGCTCTCCCGTGGATTGTCGTGAAATATGGAATGTCAGTGCCGGCCCGCCGCGCAGGCCGAAAGCCGAAAGGAGCCCTGACGTCAAAGTCGGGCTAGAACGGAGCGCATCGCACCGTGGAAGCGCCACGGGAGCCAGGCGCGATCAGTGATCTCGAACATTCGTTCCATCCCGCTCAAATAACCGCTGGCAGCGAGTCCTGCAAGAGATATGGCAGCACTTGCCCGCCGAGCCGTGGCTGTGCCACTCTCGGGCGAGGAGGCACGGCATTGGACCCCACGCAATTTCCCGACGTCGTCAACGAAACCGGCGGGGCCGTCCTGGCCTTCCTTGAAGGGTTGTTGCGACGCTGGAATCTCTACCAGATCGTCGTGGTGCTCGTCGCGCTCGCGCTCGCAGTCGTGCTGGGGCGCCTTTGCAGGACGCGGATGCGCAGATGGATGCGCGGGCTCGAAGGCCGCCCGAAATGGCAGCTTCGGTATCTCCTGGCGATCGAGAAACGGCTGACCTTCATCGTCTGGGCCGTCCTGCTCTGGGTAATTTTCCTCGCGCTGCACGAGGTGACCTGGCCCTCCCGCTCCTATCTCATCGGTATCCTCGCGCGCGTCGTCTCCGCCTGGATCGCGGTCGAATTCCTCGTCCAGCTCATGCGCAACCGCGCGCTCAGACGGGTGACGCGCTGGAGCCTGTGGATCTATGTGACGCTCTATTTCTTCGGTGGGCTCGACGAGACCGCGCAGGCCCTCGACAGTCTCGCGATCCGCTTCGGCGACTTCCGGCTTTCCGCCTTCTCGGTGCTGAAGGCGCTCGTCGTCACCGCGATCCTCGTCACGGTCGCTCGGCTCGGCGCGAGCCAGACGTCGACCCGAATCCGGCGCAACGAAGACATTTCCCCCTCCATGCGCGAGTTGATCATTAAGGTCGTGCAGGTCTCGCTTTACGGGGCGGCGCTGTTCATCGGGTTGAAGGCGGTGGGCTTCGACCTCACCGGGCTTGCGGTCCTTTCGGGCGCCGTCGGCGTCGGCCTCGGCTTCGGTCTCCAGAAGGTCGTTTCCAACCTCGTCTCGGGTGTCATCATCCTGCTCGACAAGTCGATCAAGCCCGGCGACGTGATCTCGCTCGGCGACACGTTCGGCTGGATCAACACGCTAGGCGCGCGCTACGCCTCGATCACCACGCGGGACGGAAAGGAATACCTGATCCCGAACGAGGATCTCATCACGAACCAGGTGGTGAACTGGTCGCACACGAATGATTTCGTGCGCCTCGACATTCATTTCGGCACCGCCTACGGCGACGATCCGCATCTCGTGCGCCGGGTGGCGATCGCTGCGGCAGCCAGCGTGGACCGGGTGCTCGCCTCGCGCCCGCCGGTCTGTCACATCGTCGGTTTCGGCGACAGTTCGGTGGATTACATCCTGCGTTTCTGGATCACCGATCCCTCCGGCGGGCTCACCAATGTGCGCGGCAATGTCTATCTCTCGCTTTGGGATGCGTTCAAGGAACACGGCATCTCGATCCCCTTCCCGCAGCGCGAGGTCCGGATACTCGACGGCTCGACTCTGGCCACGAAGACGATAGATTGAAGACGGGGAGGGCGGAACATTGAGATTTGGACCCGCCGATGTTACCTTAGGGGCATGCCCAGCGCCGGGGCCTGTCGGCGCGTAGCGAAGGAGGACTATGTCCTGTCTCACGTTCAAAGCGCGGCCGGCAAGGCCGCATCGTCGGACGCGTCCATGACGGAAACCGCGCCGCACCCGTTCGGAGGCCAGAAACTTCTGGACTTCATCATGCACTCCCTCGATCAGGACAAGGCCGAAGACCTCGTATCCATCGACTTGCGCGGCAAGTCGGAGGTCGCGGATTACATGGTCATCTGCTCCGGTCGCTCGACCCGCCAGGTCAGCGCCATGGCGGAAAAGCTCGCCGACAGCCTCAAGCAGGATCACGGCGTCTTCAGCCGCGTGGAGGGCAAGGATCAGGGCGACTGGGTCCTGATCGACGCGGGCGATGTGATCGTCCACATCTTCCGCCCGGAAGTGCGGGATTTCTATCAGCTCGAAAAGATGTGGATGTCGCCCGAAGAGGCGAAGGCCGCGATGGCCGGAAAGACGTCCTGAGAGCCCGATGAAGGTGAGCATTTGCGCCGTGGGCCGGCTCCGTTCCGGCCCGGAGGCGGCGCTGATCGACGACTACACCACCCGGTTCGACCGCACCGGGCGCGCCCTTGGCCTCGGCCCTCTGACCGTGTCGGAAATCGAGGACAGAAAGGGCGGCGGCATGGCGGCGGAGGCGCAGCTTCTGGAGCGCGCCATCCCGAAAGGCGCCGTGCTCGTGACGATGGACGAACGCGGACAGATCCTTTCATCCCCGGATTTCGCGGAAAAACTCGCCGGATGGCGCGATGCCGGACGTTCGGACCTGACCTTCGTCATCGGCGGTGCGGACGGGATCGACCCCAGCCTGCGGGCACGGGCGGATTTTTCCGTTTCGCTCGGAAAGATGGTCTGGCCGCATATGCTCGCCCGCGTGATGCTGAGCGAACAGCTCTACCGCGCCGCGTCCATCCTGGCCGGATCGCCCTATCATCGGGCCTGACCCCCGGAGTATTTTTGCCTCGACCAAGCGGGAGAGGTTCACCCGGCGCGGCGAGCGCGCTAGAAGGTGAGCGAATGATTACGAAGGAGCCCGTTATGGCCGCACCGAAACCCGTCGTTCTCTGCATTCTCGATGGCTGGGGCATCGGCCCCACCGAGACGGCCAATGCGCCGGTTCTGGCGAAGACGCCGACCTTCGACCGGTTGATGGCCGACTGCCCCTCGAGCACGCTGATCACCTTCGGCCCCGATGTCGGCCTGCCGACCGGCCAGATGGGAAATTCGGAAGTCGGGCACACGAATATCGGCGCCGGCCGGGTCGTGGCGATGGATCTCGGACAGATCGACCTCGCGATCGAGGACGGCTCGTTTTTCATGAACGAGCCGATCCTCGCCTTCATCGAAGCGGTGAAAACCGCGGGAGGGACCGCGCATCTCATGGGCGTGATTTCGGATGGCGGGGTGCACGGGCATATCGACCACACGCTCGCGGCGGCACGGATGATCACCGACCACGGCGTGCCGGTGGTGATCCACGCGATCACCGACGGGCGGGACGTGGCGCCGAAATCGGCGGACCGGTTCATCCCCGATCTCGTCGCCCGGCTGCCGGAGGGTGCGACGGTCGGCACAGTGATCGGTCGCTATTACGCCATGGACCGCGACAATCGCTGGGAACGTGTCGCGCAGGCCTATCGCGCGATGGTCGACGGAACGGGCGTCGAGACGGCTGTCACCGCGCAGGAGGCGGTAAGCAACGCCTATGCCCGCGGTGAGAGCGACGAGTTCATCAGGGCGACGGTGATCGGCGGCTATACGGGCGTGAAGGACGGCGACGGCTTCTTCTGCAACAACTTCCGCGCCGACCGCGCGCGCGAGATTCTCCGTGCCATCGGGGAGCCCGGATTTGCGGAATTCGAAACGGGAGAGCGCCCGCAGTATGCCGCACTGCTCGGCATGGTGGAATATTCGGCCGGGCACAACGCCTACATGGCCACCGCCTATCCGAAACGCGAGCTCGTCAACACGCTCGGCGAATGGGTGGCAAAGAAAGGTCTGACGCAGTTCCGGCTCGCCGAGACGGAAAAATATCCGCATGTCACCTTCTTCCTGAACGGCGGCAAGGAAGAGCCGGAGGTGGGCGAGGACCGCTTCATGCCGAAATCGCCGAAGGTGGCGACCTACGATCTCCAGCCGGAGATGAGCGCGCCCGAGGTGACGGAGAAATTCGTCGAGGCGATCGAAAAGGGCTATGACCTCATCGTCACCAATTATGCCAATCCCGACATGGTGGGACATACCGGATCTCTGGAGGCGGCGGAGAAGGCTTGCGAGGCGGTGGATCAGGGACTCGCGAAGGTTGTCGCCGCGCTCGCAAGGGTCGGCGGTGCGATGGTGGTGATCGCCGATCACGGCAATTGCGAGACGATGATCGACCCGGTGACGGGGGGACCGCACACGGCGCATACCACGAATCCCGTACCCGTGATCATATTCGGTGGTCCCGAAGGAAGCCGCCTGCGCGATGGCGGACGGCTCGCGGATGTGGCCCCGACGATCCTCGATCTCATGGGCCTCGACAAGCCCGCGGAGATGACCGGCCAGAGCCTGATCGTCAGATGAGACTGCTTGCAGCCGTTTTGGGACTTGCGCTTGCCGGCGCGCCGCTTGCCGCGCAGCAGGACAGCCCTGCCGCACTGGCCGAGACGGCGCTTGCACAGTTCGATGCGGCGCATGAAAAGCTCGAGGCCGCACAATCCGCGACAGACCGGGTCAAGGCACTGACCGGCGTCGTGCAGGCCTATGAGGAAGGGCTCGAGGCGATGCGCGCGGGGCTGCGCCAGGTCTCGCTGCGCGAGGCGGAGATCGCGCGCGAATTCGAGGACGAGAGCGGACAGGTCGCCGCCCTTCTCGGCATTCTCATCAACCTCAAGCCGGACGCCTCGCCCGAGGCGCTGGTCCATCCCGACGGTCCGCTGGGCCAGGCGCGGGCGGGTATGCTGGTCTCCTCGGTCACGCCCGCGATGCAGGCGCAGGCGGAGGATCTCCGGGTCAAGCTTCAGGAGGTGCAGATCCTGCGCGAGTTGCAGGACGAGGCGCTTCAGACCCTTTCGCGCGGGCTCTCCGAAGTGCAGCGGGCGCGCACGGAGCTGTCGCAGGCGATGTCCGACCGGACCGATCTGCCGCACCGCTTCACGACCGATCCCGAACGGATGCAGACCCTGATCGACAGTTCCGCGACGCTCGAAGCCTTCGCATCCGGGCTTGCCGTCATGGACGTGGTGGACGGGATCGCCCCCCTGCCCTCCTTCAAGGAGGACATGGGCAATTGGCCGATGCCCGCACCGGGCAGGCTGGTGCGCAGTTACGAGGAAGAGGACGGCGCAGGCGTGGCGCGTCCCGGCTGGCTCTGGGCGACACGTCCGCTCACCCTGGTGACGACACCATGGCCGGCGACAGTACGCTACAAGGGGCCGTTTCTCGACTACGGAAACGTGATCGTGCTTGAACCTGCAAATGACGTATTGCTGGTTCTGGCGGGTCTCGATGAGGTCTATGGTGACGTCGGCGCGGTGGTGCCGGCCGGAACGGCGGTCGGCCTGATGGGCGGCGCCTCGCCCGATCTCGACGACTTCGTCGAAAATGCCGTCCAGGGCACTGGCGCAGCGCTGTCCGAGACGCTTTATATTGAGATAAGAGAAGGCGGGAAGCCCGTGAATCCCGAGCGGTGGTTCGCAAACGCTCCGCTTTGACGCGATGATGGTCCGAGTCCGGGCCGGAGAGGAACGGAAATGAAGAAATACATGATGGCGGGCGTGGCGGGCGTTCTTGCCGGCACTCTGATCTCGACACAGTTCGCCGGTCCGCTTCTGGCGCAGGACGCCGGAAAATCGAACAATGTCTACGAGCAGCTCGACCTGTTCGGCGACGTCTTCGAGCGGATCCGCGCGCAATATGTCGAGGAGGTCGACGCGAAGGACCTGGTCGAGGCCGCCATCAACGGCATGCTCTCCTCGCTCGATCCGCATTCCTCCTACCTCTCGCCCGAAGATGCGGCGGACATGCGGGTGCAGACTTCCGGCTCCTTCGGCGGTCTCGGCATCGAGGTCACGCAGGAGGAAGGCTTCGTCAAGGTCGTTGCGCCGATGGACGGTACTCCCGCCGACATCGCCGGGATCGAGGCGGGCGACTATATCACCCATGTGGACGGGGAGAGCGTTCTCGGTCTGACGCTGGACGAGACGGTGGACCTGATGCGCGGGCCGGTCGGCTCCGAGATCGTCATCACCATCGTGCGCGAGGGAACCGACGAGCCGTTCGACGTCTCGATCGTGCGCGACACGATCAAGCTCACCGCCGTGCGGTCCCGCGTCGAAGGCAATGCCGTCGTGCTGCGCGTCACGACCTTCAACGACCAGACCTATCCCAATCTCCAGGCCGAGCTGAACAAGGGTGTCGAGGAGCTCGGCGGGCTCGATAATGTCGACGGGTTCGTCGTCGACCTGCGCAACAACCCCGGCGGCCTGCTCGACCAGGCGATCAAGGTCTCCGACGCCTTCCTCCAGGAGGGAGAGATCGTCTCCACCCGCGGCCGCAATCCCGAGGACAGCGAACGCGTCAACGCGACCGAGGGCGATCTCGCACAGGGCAAGCCACTCGTGGTGCTGATCAACGGCGGCTCCGCCTCGGCCTCCGAAATCGTCTCGGGCGCGCTCCAGGATCATCACCGCGCCGTGGTCATCGGCACGAAATCCTTCGGCAAGGGGTCGGTCCAGACAGTCATGCCGCTTCGGTCCGACGGGGCGATGCGGCTGACGACGGCCCGCTACTATACGCCCTCCGGCCGCTCCATCCAGGCGCTCGGCATCTCTCCCGACATCGTCGTCGAACAGCCGCCGCGCCAGCCGCAAGAGGAGACGGCCGAAGAGTCGACCGCGCCCCGTCTGCGGTCCGAGGCCGACCTGCGCGGCGCGCTCAACAACGACAGCCTGACCGAAGACCAGCGCCGGAAGATCGAAGAGGAACGCACCGCCGCCGATGAGGCCGCGAAACTGCGCGACGAGGATTTCCAGCTCGCCTACGCGGTGGATCTTCTCAAGGGCCTGTCGAAGATCGGCCAGTGACTGCCGGGGCGCCCAAAGGGTGCCCCTTTTCCACCGCAAGAGAGACTTCCATGACTGAGTTTTCCGATCTTCCCTATCGTCCCTGCGTCGGGATCGTCCTGACAGACGGGGAGGGTCGCATCTTCGTCGGGGAGCGCATCGACACGCCCGGCGCTTGGCAGATGCCACAGGGCGGGATCGACGCGGGCGAAGAGCCGCAGGAGGCGGCGCTGCGCGAACTGGGCGAAGAGATCGGCCTCGGCTCCGAACAGGTCGAGGTGCTCGCGCGCACGGCCGACTGGCTGACCTATGACCTGCCCGATCACCTTCTCGGCAAGGTCTGGAACGGGAAATACAAGGGGCAGAGGCAGCTCTGGTTCCTGCTGCGCCTCACGGGGCCGGAGGAGGCGATCGACATCGCGACCGATCACCCCGAATTCTCGCGTTGGAAATGGACGGACAGGGCCGGCCTTCTGTCCGATATCGTGCCGTTCAAGCGCGATATCTACGAGGAAATTGTCCGGGAATTCTCCGCCTCTCTGGCGTGAGCCGCCTCAGCGCAGGTGACGCATCAGCTCCTGCGACGGATAGCCGTCCGGCGTCACGCCGATCGAGCGCTGGAAGGCGCGGATGGCATTGACCGTATTCGGACCGATGATGCCGTCGATCTTGTCATCGAGAAATCCGCGGCGTGTCAGGAGCTGCTGCATCTGCTTCTTCTCGTTGAACGACAGGGGCGCATATCCGCGCGGCCAGGAGGCCTGGATCGCGGGGCCACCCCTCAGCCGGTCCGACAGATGTCCGACGCCGATCACATAGGCATCCGCCTTGTTGTAGCGTTCGATCACCGCGAAATTGTCGAAGATCATGAAGGCTGCGCCCTGCGCTCCCGCGGGCAGGAGGATCGAGGCACGCCCGTAATTCGGCACCGGGCGCCCGTCGATCCCGACGACGCCGAGCCGCGCCCAGTCGTCCGGGGAGCGCATGACATCGCGCCGCGCCGAGCTGTAGTCGAACCCGGAGGGAAGCCGCACTTCGACACCCCATGGCTGCCCCTTGTTCCAGCCGTGCCGCGCCAGATAGGCCGCGGTCGAGGCGAGCGCGTCGGTCGGGTCGTCGGACCAGATATCGCGCTTTCCATCCCCGTTTCCGTCTACCGCAAAGGCGAGGAAGGAGGTCGGGATGAACTGCGTGTGCCCCATCGCGCCGGCCCAGCTCCCCGTCATCCGCGCGGGCGTCGTGTCGCCTGCCTGAAGGATCTTCAGCGCCGCGATGAGCTGGCTCTCAAAGAACGATCCGCGCCGCCCGTCATAGGCAAGGGTTGCCATCGCCTCGATGATATGGACGTCGCCGCGATGCTCGCCATAGGCGCTTTCCAGTCCCCAGACCGCCGCGACCACGTATTTGTCCACGCCATAGACCCGCTCGACCCCGTCGAGCACGGCGGCATATTTCCGCATCGCCGCCTGACCGTTGCTGACCCGTGTGGGGGAGGCGGCACTGTCGAGATAATCCCAGATCTGCTTGGTGAATTCGGACTGCCGCCGGTCCTTTGCGATCACGTCCGAATTGTAGTGCACGCCCCGAAAGGCCCGGTCGAAGGTGGTGGCGGAGATTCCCTCGCGCAGGGCGCGGCTGCGGAATCCCGCGATCCAGGACTGGAAACCCGCCTCGGCGGAAGCAGATGCGAGGTGCATGTTCGTCTGCCCTTTCATCTGGCCGGGGAGTGTCGGGGTGTAATCGACCGGTTGCGCCTTGGCTGCGACAATGCCGAAGGACAAGGCAATACCGGTGAGGGAAAGAGAAACTGCTCGCATTTTTTGACCTGCTCCGATGTATTTTTCAAAGCGTAAACCGAAGATCCCGCATCCATGAAGCAGACAAAACACGCACCGGCGAATTCTTGCTATCGCCGGCGGCGTTCGACCTTCCTGCGCGTCTTGTCCCGCCTCGCCTTGTTCTTGTTGACCTTGCGCCGCACCACGCCGGCCTTTGCCCGTCGCGGACCACGCGGCAGGCTCGCCCCCTCGACCGAGAGAAGTTCGAGCTCGAGTCCGCCGGTCACCGGAACGGCCTCCGCGATCCGCACCACGACCTTTTGCCCGACGGATATCACCGTACCGGTATCCGCCCCCATGAGCGTCTGTTCCTTCGGATCGTAGTGAAAGAATTCAGCCCCGAGGCTTCGCACCGGCACGAGCCCGTCCGCACCGGTCTCGTCCAGCTTGACGAAGACGCCGAATTTCTGAATGCCAGAGATATGGCCGGTCATCTCGTTTCCGACCCGTTCGCTGAGATAGGCGGCGAGGTAACGGTCCGTGGTGTCCCGTTCCGCCGTCATGGAACGGCGCTCCGTCTCCGAAATGTGCTTTGCCGTGGCTTCGAGCCTCTCGGTATCCTCGGCGGACAACCCGTCCTTGCCCCAGCCATGTGCGGAGATCAGCGCGCGGTGCACGATCAGGTCCGCATAACGCCGGATCGGCGAGGTGAAATGCGCATAGGAGCGCAGCGCGAGGCCGAAATGGCCGAAATTCTCCGGATGGTAATAGGCCTGCGTCATGGAACGCAGGGTGGAGATGTTGATGAGCTCGTCGTGATCCGTCCCCTCGGCCTGCGCGAGAAGCTTGTTGAGATGGGATGTGTGGATCACCTGACCCTTCGCGAGCGTGAAGCCGGAGGCCTGCGCCACCTCGCGCAGCGCGTCGAGCTTTTCGAGCGAAGGCTCCTCGTGAACGCGGTAGAGAAGCGGCCGGTTGCGATGGAACAGTTCTTCCGCCGCCGCGACATTGGCGAGGACCATGAATTCCTCGATGAGCCGGTGGGCATCGAGGCGTTCGGCGAGCGCGACCGATTTCACCCGTCCGTCCTCGCCCAGCACGATCTTGCGTTCGGGAAGGTCGAGATCCAGAGGCTGCCGTGCCTTTCTGGCCCGTGCGAGCGCCTCGTAAGCACCGTAAAGCGGCGTGATGACACTCTCCATGAGCGGCGCACATCTGTCGTTCGGCTGGCCGTCGCGCGCCGCCTGGACCTCGGCATAGCTGAGCGTCGCCGCCGAGCGCATCAGACCGCGCATGAACCGGTGCGACAGCTTCCTGCCCTCGGCGTCGATCACCATGCGCACAGCGAGGCAGGCGCGCGGCACGCCTTCGTGCAGCGAGCACAGATCGCCGGACAGCCGGTCGGGCAGCATCGGCACGACCCGGTCGGGGAAATAGGTGGAATTCCCGCGCTTCCACGCCTCACGGTCGAGCGTGGAACCGGGCGTAACGTAATAAGCCACATCCGCAATGGCGACCCAGAGGACGAAACCGCCCTCGTTCTTCGGATCCGGGTCGTATTCGGCCCAGACCGCGTCGTCGTGGTCACGGGCATCCGCCGGGTCGATGGTCACGAGCGGCAAGTCGCGCAGGTCCTCGCGCCCCTTGAGCCCCGCCGGTTTCCTTGCATCCGCCTCCGCGATCACAGCGTCGGGAAAGTCGTCGGGAATGCCGTGCTGGTGGATCGCGATGAGGGAGACGGCCCTGGGTTCGCTCGGGTCGCCAAGCCGCGTGATCACCCGCGCCTGCGGCAGCCCAAGGCGGTTTTTCGGCCCGGCCTGCTCGGCCTCGACCAGTTCGCCGTCCTTCGCGCCCTGCTCCTGCCCCGCGCGCACGAGCCAGTCCTTGTCGTTGCCCTTGTCGATGGGTACGACCCGCCCGCCTTCCGCCGACTTGCGGAAAACGCCGAGGATCTTGCGCGGGTTCGATCCGATCTTGCGGATCAGCCGGGCCTGGTACTGATGATCCTCATCCGTCACCTCCTGAAGCTTGGCCAGGATACGTTCGCCTTCGCCCACGGCCGGATCGCTTTCGCGCAGCATCAGAAGGATCCGCGGCTCCGGCCCCTCGCCCGCCCATTCGAGCGGCTTGGCGAAGAGATCGCCCGAGGCATCGGGCGCGAGCACGGAAAGGACCGACACGGGCGGCAGCTTTTCACGGTCGCGATAGGTCTTGCGGCGTTTCTGAAGGTGGCCTTCGTCCTCAAGCTCCTTGAGGACACGCTTCAGGTCGATGCGCGCGGCTCCCTTGATCCCGAAGGCCTTGGCGATGTCGCGTTTCGCGGTCTGGGTCGGATGGTCCGAAATCCAGCGAAGGATCTCGTCCCTTGTCGGAATGCTGCTCATGTACCGACGCTATCATGCGCCGCCTGTGCCGACCACTGGCAAAGCGCGGACCGGAGGGAATTCGCGCCGCGGTGCCGAGGCGTTTCAGCCCCTCGAGTTCGTCCACACCCGGCAACATCCCCGGTCCGCGCCCGGTCCCGTCCGGGACCGCGGACCTCACAATGGCATCACCATGTCGCGGTGCGGAATGCCGCCATCGAGATATTCCGCGCCCACCGGTTCGAAACCGAAGCGCGCGTAGAAACCGATGGCATGGGTCTGCGCGCCCAGCTTCGCCCGCGTCAGATGCGGCCGCAGGCGCAGCTCGGCCAGACAGGCCTCGATCAGCGCCGCGCCGAGGCCGGTCCCGCGATGCTCCCTCGCCACACAGACACGTCCGATCTTGCCGGTTCCGTCGATTTCGACGATCCGCGCCGTGCCGACCGGGCGGCCTTCGGCATCGCGTGCGATGAAATGGGTGGCGACGGGATCGAGATCGTCCACCTCCTCCTCGACAGGAACCTTCTGCTCATCGACGAAGACGGCGAGCCGCAGGGCGAGGCAATCGGCGAAATCCTCGGTCTTCTCAATCGGCGGGATCATGAAAAATAGTCTCCGATCAGGCAAAGATAGACATCCCTCAGCGCCGTGATCTGCGCCACCGGGACATGTTCGTCCACCTTGTGCATCGTCTTGCCCACGAGCCCGAATTCCACGACCAGACAGTGGGACCTGATGAACCGGGCGTCCGATGTGCCGCCGGAGGTCGACAGCATGGGCCGACGGCCCGTGACCGTCTCGACCGCATGCGACACGATCTCCACGAACCGGCCGGGCGGGGTGAGGAAGCTTTCGCCGGAGATGGAGACCCGCAGGCCGATCTCGATGCCGGTCTGCGCACTCAGGGCGGCCGCCCGCGACCGGAGCCAGTTCGACAGCCCGTCTCCCGTATGGGCATCGTTGAAACGGATGTTCACCGTGGCGCGACACTGGGCGGGAATGACATTGGTCGCAGGATTGCCCGTATCGAAGGTGGTGACGGCAAGCGTCGAGGGATCGAAATGCCGGGTGCCCTGGTCGAGGCTGTGCGCCGAAAGCTCCGCCATCAGCCGTGCGAGGACCGGCACCGGGTTCTTCGCCAGATGCGGATAGGCCGCGTGCCCCTGAACACCGCGCGCGGTGAAATGGGCGGTGAGCGAGCCGCGCCGCCCGATCTTGATCATGTCGCCGAAATTCTCCGGGCAGGTCGGCTCCCCGACGAGGCAATCGCTCATCTTTTCCCCCTGGTCCGCCATCCAATCGAGAAGCGCGACGGTCCCGTCGGTGGCGTCGCCCTCCTCGTCCCCGGTCAGGGCGATCACGATCGCGGTATCGCCGGGCTCTCGCCCCGCCACATAGTCGCAGGCCGCCGCGACAAAGGCCGCGACCCCGGATTTCATGTCCGTCGCACCACGCCCCCAGAGGATGCCGTCGCTGATCTCCCCGCCGAAGGGATCCTTTGTCCAGTCGCCGGGATCTCCGACGGGCACGACATCGGTATGGCCGTTGAAGCCGAGCGTGCGCGGTGCGGCCCTGTCACCCCAGCGCGCGAAAAGGTTGGGCGTGCCGTTGCGATCGACCCGGACGCAATGGAATCCCGCCTCGGCAAGCCTGCGCCCGATCAGAACGAGCGCACCGCCCTCCTCCGGCGTCACGCTGGGGCAGCGGATCAGGTCGGCGGTCAGTTGCACGGGGTCTAGCGTCATCGGAAGCTCCTTCATCGGCCCACATCTACCCTCCCCGCCCGGCTTCGGCAATGCAGGCCGTGGACGGGGCGCGGAGCGATCCGCCGCCGCGAAAGCCGATTGAAAGGCGCCCCGTCTCTGTGGCATAGGCGAGACGTTCCGGGGGTGTTTGAAATGACGCATTTTTTCCGATGTCTGGTTGGGCTTCTGCTCTGCCTTCCGCCGCTTGCCGGTGGCGCGCAGGATCTGACCCTCGCCACGGTGACGCGCCCGCCGTTTTCCATGGTCGAGGACGGGGAAGAGACAGGCTTTGCCATCGACCTCTGGCGGGCGCTGGCCGAGGATCTTGGCTGGGACTACGAAATCCGGCGGGTCGGATCCTTCCCGGACATGCTCGGGCTGATCGAACGGGGCGAGGCGCATGCCGCGATTGCCAATATCTCGATCACGGCAGACCGGGAACTGGTCATGGATTTCAGCCAGCCGATCTTCGAGGCTGGGCTTCAGATCATGGTGCCGGCCGACGATTCCACCCGCTCCGTCTGGTCTCTGATCCTGTCGCGCGACCTGCTCGTCGACATGTTCGCGGCTTTCTGCCTGCTCTTCGCCTGCGGCATGCTGATGTGGTATTTCGAACGCCGCAAACAGCCCTATTTCGACATGCCCGTCCGCCACGCGATGTTCCCGGCCTTCTGGTGGGCGCTCAACCTCGTGGTGAACGGCGGTTTCGAGGAGCGCCAGCCGCGCTCGCTCCTCGGCCGCCTGTTCGGCGTCGTCCTCGTGATCTCCTCCCTGTTCGTCGTCTCGATCTTCGTCGCCCGGATCACCACCCTCCTGACGATCGACGCGATCCAGTCGAACGTGAATGGCCTGAACGATCTCTACGGCAGGCAGGTCGGCACCATCGGCAGTTCGACCTCCGCCGCCTTCCTCGACCGCCGCGATCTGCGGTATGTCTCCTTCGACACTCCCGCCGCGCTGTTCGGGGCATTCGAGGAGGGCAGGATCGACGCCGTGGTCTATGATGCCCCCCTTCTGGCCCATTACGTGAACACCGCGGGCCAGGGTGAGGCGCGGCTGATCGGGCAGATCTTCCTCCCCGAGAATTACGGGATCGCGCTGCCCTCGAATTCGCCCTATGCCAACGCGCTCAACCACAGCCTCCTGAAGCTGCGCGAGGACGGCACCTATGACACGATCTATCGAAAATGGTTCGGGGCGAAATAGGGACCCGACGGGTTCATCCCGACCAGAAATCGGGATGCCCGAAGCCCCAGAGCGCGGCCGAGGCGGCGATGACCAGCAGCGCGGAGATCGCGAGGCTGATCCGCACCGAGGTCGCGTGTGCCTCGCTTTTCCAGCGGCGCGGGCGGATGCCCTTCAACACGAAGACGACCTGCGCCGCGAGGTTGATGGCGATGACGTTGACGGCGACGCTCACCAATGCGCGCGAGGCCATGCTCCAGTTTCCGCTGCCGACCAGCAGTCCGAAGGCCGCAAGCGGTGGCAGCAGGGCGGCGGCGACCATCACGCCGATCAGACCGGAGGTGCTGCCTCCGGCAATGGTCAGGGCGGCCGCGGCGCCCGAGGCAAGGGGCAGGATCACGGTGCGGAGCGAGAGCACGCCGTCGTAGTCGAGCAGCGTGCTTTCGCTCGAGGCGGGATAGATCTGGCCGATCAGGGCGGCAAAGAGCACGGAAACGGCGATGCCCGCGCCGAGCGAGCGTGCAGAGATCCGCAGCAGGTCGAGATTGCCCAGCGCCGTGCCGAAGGCGAAGGCCATGATCGGCCCCAGAAGCGGTGCGATCACCATGGCACCGATCACCACCGCGACCTGACCCGAGTTCAGTCCGATCGCCGCCACGCAGGTCGCGAGCGAGGAGAGGATGAGATAGTCCCGCGTCAGCGCCGCCCCGGAACGCACATCGGAATAGATCTCTTCGCGCGTGGCGGAGACTTCCCGCTGCGCGAGCCGCTCCCGCGTTTCCTCGTCGTCCATCTCCGGCAGGTTCGATTCAGTGGCCACGGAATAGAGCCGCCAGTCCTCTCTGCCCTCGAGCGTGTCTGAAAGCCGGTCGATCACGTCCTGCGCGTCGGCCTTGTGCAGGGAGACGAACACGGTGAGGCGCGCATCCTCGCCCTCACCCGGTACGGCCCACCAGTCACGCGGGGAGATCTCCCGCAGACAGGCCGTCACCCGCTCGAAATCGCTCCGGGATACGACGAGCTGGACCAGCCTGTCGGCCATCTCAGTGTCTCACGCCCGTGTCGCCCTCGAAGAACGGCGTCATCTGCGCGACGACGACGGAATTCTCCTCGAGCGCCCGCTGCATCAGTCCGCGCTCCTCGTCGGAAATCTCATGGCCGAGTTCGATACGCTCCTCAAGCGTGCCGTACCCCGTCACATCGAGCGGCGCGAGATCGGCCTGCTTGAGGAGCGCGACGGCCTCACGGACCGCCTCTGCCTCGTCCACACCCGAGGAATAAAGCATCAGCGCGGCGCCGGTCGCGCCTTCAGGCAGGCCGTCTCCGGCCTTCCGCCCGACCTCGACGAGCAATGTATAGACTTTCTGGCGGGACGGTTTGGGCGTCTTGTTCATGCCTTCCTTTGCGAATTGCCCGTGCGAAAGTCAAGCGTCGCCAAGGAGACCATCACGGGAGATTCCTTGGCTCGGGAAAGATCACCCTGCCCAACCACATGCTCAACAGCCGCGACGGACGGAAGGTCGCGGTCATCGTGAACGACATGTCCGGGGTGAACACCGACGCTGATCTCGTGCGTCAGGGCGGCGCGAATCTGTCGCGCACCGAGGAAATGCTGGTCGAGATGAGCGACGGCTGCATCTGCTGCACCCTGCCGGAGGAACTTCTGTCCGAGGTGTGCAGGCTCGCGGAAGACGGGTGCTAAAGCGTTTCGGCTTGAATTTGAATCGGCGGGGGTTTCCTTGAGGTGGCTGATGTGATTCATCCTGTTTGGGAGGATGGATCATGTCAGCACCTTTGCCGAATGCGCTTCGGGCGCGGTTTCAGGAGTATATTGAGGAAGGGTTAAGCGGGCGGGCGGCGGCGTTGCGCCTGAAAGTGTCTGCGGCGACAGGCGCGCGGTGGGCGCGTCAGGTTCGGACCAAGGGCCATGCGGAGCCCGCACCGCAAGGCCCGCCACGTGGTCGGGGAAAGCTGGCAGCGCATCAGGCTTTCCTGAAGGAACTGGTCGCGCAAGACCCCGACATCACGCTCTTTGAGTTGCGCGACGCGCTGGCGGCCGCGGCAGGCGTGCGGGTGCATCATTCTTCCATCGCCAACCTGCTGTCCCGGCTCGGTTTCACATACAAAAAAAGTCGCTGGTCGCCACCGAGCGCGGTCGCGCCAAGGTAAGACAGCAGCGGACTGAGTGGTTCAAGCATCGGCTGCCTGCCATTGCGGCCTTTCCCGAACGCGTTGTCTTTATTGATGAAACGGCAGTGAAGACCAACCTGACCCGTCTGCGTGGCCGGGCCAAGCGGGGTCATCGCCTGACCATGGATGCACCGTTTGGCAGTTGGGGAACCCAAACGCTGATCGCCGGGCTGGCCTCGGATGCTTTGATCGCACCATGGGTCATCAAGGGTGCCATGGATGGCCCCGCCTTTGCCGTCTACATCCGAGAAGTGCTTGTCCCGGAGATCGCCCCCGGCACCGTTGTCATCCTGGACAATCTGGCGACCCATCGGAACAAGGAGGCGGCTCAGGCCTTGCACGACCACGGCTGCTGGTTTCTGTACCTCCCGCCTTACTCGCCGGATCTCAATCCCATCGAGCAAGCATTCTCCAAACTGAAAGCTCACCTTCGAAAGATCGGCGCCAGAACCTTCACCGAAGTCTTCGACGCCATCGGCGCAATCTGCGAGCTCTACGACCCAACAGAGTGCTGGAACTACTTCAAGGCTGCTGGATATGTCTCGGGTTAAAGCCGAAACGCTTTAGTCTATCTCCTCATCGAATCGGCCGGAATCGCGGAGTGGCGGCCTCCTTCGTCTACCGCATCCGCCGGGCCTTCGACCCGGAAGCCATAAACAATCTCGCCGCCGCGCTGCCGTGGTCGCCACGCTCCGCGCGCCGGATCTGGCGGAAGGCGCTGAAACAGCCGCACGGCTGCGATGGCCCCGCCCTCGCAGCCTCGGCGCAGCGGAGCGACAACGCCTCGGACAGGACGTCCTTTACCCGGACAATCCCGAGGACGGCGCCCGACGCGCTGCGCCGCTCAGCTTCTCACCTGCCGGACGATCCAGATCAGGAGACTGGCCCCGATGATCCCGACCACGAGTTGCGGCAGCCAACTGCCCTCGGCATAGATCCCGACGAGCGACAGGATCAGGTTGAGCACCACCGCCCCGACGATGCCGAGGATGATGTTGGTGAACAGCCCTGTATCGGCTTTCATGATCATGCTGGCGATCCATCCGGCCAGGCCGCCGACAATGATCGACGCGAGTATTCCGAGACCCATGTGCAGTTCCTTTCGTTACTCAACAAGACGAAAACGCGCGAAGGTCGCCCCTCGCGCGTCGAACCTTCAGATCTCAGATAGACCGCTTCAGTCGCGAAGCAACTCGTTGATGCCAGTCTTGGAGCGCGTCTTCTCGTCCACCCGCTTGACGATCACCGCGCAATAGAGGTTCACGCCATTCTTCGAGGGCATCGTGCCCGCGACCACCACGGAATAGGGCGGCACCTCACCATAGAAGACCTCGCCGGTCTCGCGGTCGACGATTTTCGTGGACTGGCCGAGATAGACACCCATGCCGAGCACGGACCCCTCGCGCACGATCACGCCCTCCGCCACCTCGGCACGCGCGCCAATGAAACAGTTGTCCTCGATGATCACCGGACCTGCCTGGAGCGGTTCGAGCACGCCGCCGATACCGGCGCCGCCCGAGAGGTGCACATTCTTGCCGATCTGCGCGCAGGATCCCACCGTCGCCCAGGTGTCGACCATGGTGCCCTCGTCCACATAGGCGCCGAGGTTGACGAAGGAGGGCATCAGGACCACACCCGGCGCGATATAGGCCGATTTGCGCACGACGCAGTTCGGCACGGCCCGGAAACCGGCGGCCTTCCACTGTTTCTCTCCCCAGCCCTTGAACTTGCTGTCGACCTTGTCCCACCAGCCGGAGCCCTGCGGACCGCCGTCCTGCATCTCCATGTCCTTGATCCGGAAGCCAAGCAGCACCGCCTTCTTGGCCCACTGGTTCACATGCCAGTCGCCGCCCTCCGTCTTCTCGGCGACGCGCAGGTCGCCGCGATCGAGCGCGTTGAGCGTGTCCTCGATCGCCTCGCGCGTTGCGCCGGTGGTGGCGGGCGTGATCGTGTCGCGCGCCTCCCAGGCGGCTTCGATGGCGGATTCGAGCTGTGCATTCGACATGGTGGTCTCCCGGATCGTCATGGAATATCTGTTGCAGGAGCCTATAGTCGGTCGGTGCCTCGCGCGCAACGCAGGAGACTTGCCAGAACACCGACCGCGCGGAGACAAGAACCACATAACGCACCGAAAGACATTCAGATGACCGAGCAGACCCCGCATCGCCGCCATCCCCTTCGTGACAGCGAAACGGATATGGAAGCGGCGCGCCACCGGCCGGATACGCCCCAGACGCGCTCCCCCTCCTATGAACTGGCGTTTACCGACGACGACTTCATGTCCCGCGACGAATTGCGGCCGGTGCGCCTGCAACTCGAGCTCCTGAAACCCGACCTGCTGATGAACGAATACGGGGTCGAGAGCACGATCGTCATGTTCGGCGGCGCGCGCATTCCCGACCCCGCGCATCGCGACCGCGCCCGCACGCAAACGCTCGCGGAACTCACGCGCTATTACGACGAGGCCCGCGATTTCGCCCGGCGGATGACGGAAAGATCCATGCAGAACGGTCACCGCGAGAATGTCATCGTCACCGGCGGCGGACCGGGCGTGATGGAAGCCGGAAACCGCGGTGCGGCGGATGCCGGCGGCATCTCCATCGGGCTCAACATCGTTCTGCCGCATGAGCAGGCGCCGAATGAATACGTGACCCCCGACCTGTGCTTCAACTTCCACTATTTCGCGGTGCGGAAGATGCATTTCCTGATGCGGGCCAAGGCAATCGTGGTGTTTCCGGGCGGTTTCGGCACGCTCGACGAGATGTTCGAAAGCCTCACGCTGATCCAGACCGGACGCATGGCGCGGGTGCCCTTCCTGCTGTTCGGCCGCGACTTCTGGCGCACGATCATCAACTGGGACGCGCTCGCCGAGGCGGGCACGATTTCGCCCGTCGATCTCGATCTGTTCAAATTCGTCGAAACGGCGGAGGAGGCCGTCGAGGCGATCGACACCTGGCCGCTCGAAGGCACGCGGGACAGCATCGTGGGGCGTTGAGGTCAGCCTGATCCCGTCAGGCCGATCTCCCCGGAAGGGGCAGCCTGGCCGGACGGCCGCGTTCCTGACATCGCGCAGTTCATATAGCGTTCCAGCGCCATGTCCTGAACGAGCAGGCCGATGGTCTTTCCACTGTCGCGGGCGAGAAGGTGCAGCATTTCAACCGTGCTTGCGTTGAGCAGGAGCGTGAGTTTTTCCATGTTCGGAACCTTGTGCGGGGTCAGAGCGGCAGGACCGGTGGTCCGGAATGCGGCGAGGCGGGACGAGGAGACCGATGGTCCGGAAAGGGCGCGCCGAAGCGTTTCATGAGCATGGCGCAAGGCTGTCCGATCTCCGCAGCTTCGCAGAGCCGCTCCCCCTCCACCGTCTGAAGCACGAGGTCGTCCTTGCCCCCGGCCAGCGCGTAACCCTTTGCCCGCAGCAAGTCCCGCAGCTCCGCCCATCCCTCCGCCTGAGCGAAATCATGGGCGAGATAGGCCCGAAGCGCATGCGGGCGGCGCGGCCCCCTGTAGCCGAACGCCCCTTCGCCGGGGCGTACGGCCCGGTCGGGGCCGGGACGACGAAAGGAAACGGGGCGCGCATTCGCCGGCCCCGCGGCGCAGGCGCCGTCGGTGACGGAATATTGGTCGAATCTGATCTCTGTGCAGTCCATGTCCGGAATGTATCCCGGAACGGTTAAGACCGCGTTAGCGGCGGGAAAGGATCAGAGCCGCGCTTCCGCCTCGATCTGGGCGCGGGACTTGCGCGCGCGCTCGGTCGCGGACTTGAGCTGGCCACAGGCAGCCATGATATCCTCCCCCCGCGGTGTGCGGATCGGGGAGGCATAGCCCGCCTGCATCAGGATCGTCGCAAAGGCGCGGATCCGGTTGTTCGAGGACCGCTTGTAGGGCGCACCGGGCCATTCGTTGAAGGGAATGAGGTTCACCTTCGCCGGAATGCCGTCGAGGAGCTTCACCAGGCGACGCGCATCCTCGTCGCTGTCGTTCACGTCCTTGAGCATGACGTATTCAAAGGTGATCCGCTCCGAATTCGTCGCCTTCGGATATTCGCGCAGCGCCTCGAGCAGCTTTTCGATGTTCCATTTCCTGTTGATCGGCACGAGCACGTCGCGCGTCTCGTCGGTCGTCGCGTGGAAGGACACGGCCAGAAGGCAGCCGATCTCCTGCGCGGTGCGATGGATCTCCGGCACGACGCCGGAGGTGGAGAGCGTGATACGGCGACGCCCGAGCGCGATGCCTTCGCCGTCCATCACGATTTTCATCGCATCACGAACGTTCTCGAAATTGTAGAGCGGTTCGCCCATGCCCATCAGCACGATGTTGGACAGAAGCCGCGTCTCGTCCTTCGGCGCGCCCTTTTCCGGCCACTCGTCCAGATCGTCGCGCGCCATCATCACCTGGCCGACGATTTCGGCGGCGGTCAGGTTGCGCACGAGCTTCTGCGTGCCGGTGTGACAGAAGGAACAGGTGAGCGTGCATCCGACCTGGGAGGAGACACAGAGCGTGCCCCGGCCCTCCTCGGGGATATAGACCACCTCGACCTCGTGGCCGCCGGCGATCCGCACGAGATATTTCCGCGTGCCGTCCTCGGAGACGAGCTTCGACACGACCTCGGGAATGCGCAGCTCGAATTTTTCCGCGAGGTCGGCGCGATAGGCTTTCGCGAGATTCGTCATCTCCGCAAAATCGCGCACGCCCCACTGGTAGATCCATTGCCAGATCTGTCCCGCACGCATCTTCGCCTGTTTCTCCGGGGTGCCGGCGTCGATCAGCGCCTGCCGCAACGCGTCCCGCGTCAGGCCGACAAGGTTGATCTTGCCCGATCCCGTTTCCTTGCGGGGAATGGTCAGGACATCCTGCGTGATGGGAGCGCTGGTGGACATGGCGTTTCTCTTATGCGGGTGGTCAAGCGGGCCTCATACAGGATTCTGCATCCGATGGAAAGGCGCATGGAAAAGGCCCCGCTCCGGCAGGGCCTTCCGTCACAGCTCCGCGAGCGCGCTCAGCTGTCGCAGCGTTTCGCCGCTTCCTCGACGGAGGCGGTGAAGCCAAGCAGGGAGAAGGTGTCCTTCGTCACCGTGCCGCGCGAGGAGTGACCGGTCAGCGTGGCGGCCGCCCCGCGCTTCATCGATGCGACGATCTTCTCGTCATCGGCCGCAGTCGCCGCCCAGGCCGTCTCGCCGTCGGTGAAGAGCGCGAAGCTCGTCCCGCCGATGTCGAGCGTCACCTCGGAGCCGGACGCGAAGGGATAGCCCCCCGCGAAGGAGATCTGCCCCTTCACACCGTTCGACGGCGCATAGGAGACGAAAAGCAGGATCTCGCCCCGGCGCACGGATTTGATCCGGCCGGCCTCATCGGTGTTGACGGTCTCCTTCGGCTTCGAGACGACCCAGCACTGCTTGGACGGGTTGGCCTCCTCGAAGACATACCAGTCCGTGTTGGACGCGACCTGATTGCTGCTTTCCTGGGCGACGGCGTGGCCCGCCGCCAGTGCGAAAGTTGCCGCAAGGAAAACCTGTTTCACGGAAAAGCTCATTGATCTTTCACTGCCCCTAACTAGTCCGGCCTTGATGTCTGATACCACCGCCGCATCCCGGCCCGGATCAGAACGGCGGTTTTTCAGCGCTTTTATGCCTTTTTCGCCATTTCGCGAAGACCCTACCGCAATTCCGCCGCCTTGGAAAAGGGCCGCAGGCAGAAATTCGCTGAAACGTGAAGCGCGGTTCAGAACCAGTCCCAGACGAGCTTGAGCGCGAGCGCGGTCGAGGCGGTCACGAGGACGGGCCGGATGAGCCGCGCCCCTGCCCGGCTGGCGAGGGTCGAGCCGAGATAAGCGCCCGCGATCTGCGCCGCGCCCATGAGGAGACCGAGCATCCAGAAGGGCTTGGCAACGAGCAGGAAACCTGCGAGCCCCCCGACATTCGAGGCGAAATTCAGCAGCTTGGTATGCGCCGTGGCTCTGAGGATGCCATAGCCGGCGAGGCTCACGAAACCGAGCATGAAGAAGGCGCCGGTGCCGGGACCGAGAAGCCCGTCGTAGAACCCGATCACCGGCACGAAACCCAGCGCGAAGGCAAGCGGTCCGATCCGTGCCGTGCGGTCGATGTCGGACAGGCCGGGGCGCAGCGCGAAGAAAAGCGCGATCGCGATGAGCAGGACCGGCAGACCGAGGCGGATCACATCCGTCGGGAGCGACCCCGCAAGCAGCGCCCCGAGTACGGCGCCGGAAAAGGAGAGCGCGGCAGGGCCAATCTGCCGGCGCAGGACGACATGCCCGGCGCGCGCGTAGGTGACCGCCGCCATGCCTGCACCGAACAGCCCCTGGACCTTGTTCGTGGCGAGCGCCGTCACCGGCGGAATGCCTGCAAGCAGGAGCGCGGGAATGGTGATGAGGCCGCCACCACCCGCGATGCTGTCGACAAATCCCGCGGCAAAGGCCGCGGCGACGAGGATCAGGACGAGGTCGAAGGAGATCTCAAGCACCCGAGAACTCGGACTTCGCGTAGCCCTGGATATAGAGCAGCGCCGACAGATCGCCGTGGTTGATGCGGATGTCGCATTCGGCCGCCACCGAGGGTTTCGCATGCAGCGCGACACCGAAGCCCGCGAGCTTGAGCATGCCGAGATCGTTCGCCCCGTCGCCCACCGCGATCACGTCGTCATGGCTGATCCCGAGGCGCGCGGTGATCTCCTCGAGCGCCTGCACCTTCGCCTCGCGTCCGAGGATCGGCAGGCCCGGCTTGCCGATCAGCGTGCCGTTCTCGATCAGGAGCGTGTTGGCGCGGTTCTCGTGAAAACCCAGTGCCTCCGCAACATGGCCGGTGAAGGCGGTGAAGCCGCCCGAGACGAGCGCGCAATAGGCGCCGTCGCGCTTCATCGTCGCGATGAGCTCCTGTCCGCCCGGCATGAAGGTGATGCGGTCCTCGATCACCTGCGCGATGACGGTTTCGGGCAGGCCCTGAAGAAGCCCCACGCGCTCGGTCAGGGCGCCCTCGAAATCGAGCTCGCCGTTCATCGCCTTGGCGGTGATCTCCTTCACGCGCTCTCCGACACCCGCGACATCGGCAAGTTCGTCGATACATTCCTGCTGGATCATCGTCGAATCCATGTCGGCGAGCAGCATCTTCTTGCGCCGGTTCTTCGCCGGCAGGACCACGAGATCGACGCCCTGACCTTGCAGATCCTGCCAGACCTCCCACCGATTCGCGGGCACTTTCCCGACCATGAATTCCGCGGCCTCTCCCAGGGCCAACCACCTGAGATCGCGCCCCGCCCAGGCCGAGCGCAACGCCTCCGCCATGGCCAGGTCGAGCGAAGGGGCGGAGGGATCGGTCAGGAGGGTCACGGCGAACATGGAGAGCTCCGTAGGGATGTCAGTCCCGCGCCTGATAGCCCGTGCGCCGCTGTCTTTCCAGCGAGAAGCAACGGCGTGTGGCGCCGGGAGAAAAGTTCGGGAGATGAAAATGGGAATTGCCAGAGGCGGGAAAAGGGTCTATCTGCGGCGGCGGGACACCTCTCCCCAACGAGAGGCATATATCTGCAAGGATACCAGCAATGGCTGACAAGCATCCGGTCGCGCGTCCGGCAAATCCGCGCTTTTCTTCCGGCCCCTGTGCCAAGATCCCCCATTTTTCCCTCGACCTGCTTTCCGACGCGCCGCTCGGCCGTTCGCACCGTGCCAAGATCGGCAAGGAGAAGCTGAAAGCGGCGATCGAGACGACCCGCGATGTGCTCGGCATCCCCGCCGACTACCGCATCGGGATCGTGCCCGCCTCCGATACCGGCGCCGTCGAGATGGCCATGTGGTCCATGCTCGGTGCCCGCAAGGCCACGATGGTGGCCTGGGAATCCTTCGGCTCCGGCTGGGTCACCGATGTGGTGAAACAGCTCAAGATCGACGCCGAGGTGAAGACCGCCGACTACGGCCGGATCGTCGATTTCGCCGAGGTGGATTTCGATACCGATGTCGTTTTCACCTGGAACGGGACGACTTCCGGGGTGCGTGTGCCGAACGGGGATGCGATCCCCGCGGAGCGCGGCGGCCTGACGATCTGCGACGCGACCTCCGCAGCCTTCGCGATGGACCTGCCGTGGGACAAGCTCGATGTCACCACCTTCTCCTGGCAGAAGGTGATGGGCGGCGAAGCGGCGCATGGCATGATCGTGCTGTCCCCGCGCGCCGTCGAACGGCTCGAGAGCTACACCCCCGCATGGCCGCTGCCGAAGATCTTCCGCATGACCAAGGGCGGCAAGCTGATCGAGGGCATCTTTGTCGGCGAGACGATCAACACGCCCTCCATGCTCGCGGTCGAGGACTATCTCGTCGCGCTCGAATGGGCGAATAAAATCGGCGGAATTCAAAAGCTTATCGAACGGTCCACGACCAATGCGAAGGTGCTGTGGGACTTCTGCGACCGCCACGACTGGATCGCCAACCTAGCGGAGGATCCGGCGACGCGGTCCAATACCTCGGTCTGCCTGAAGTTCACCGACGACCGCATCAAGGACGGTGCGGCCTTTGCCAAGGCGGTGGCGAAGAAGCTCGAGGATTACAACGTCGCCTATGACATCGGCGCCTATCGCGATGCGCCTGCGGGCCTGCGCGTATGGTGCGGGGCGACGGTCGAATCCTCCGATATCGAGGCGCTGACCCTCTGGCTCAAATGGGCCTTCGAGGAATGTATCGCCGCGCAATGAACGGCTGAATTGCCGGTCGGCGGGACGTCGGACTTCTGTCGGACTTCCGTCGGCCCCCTGCCGGGCGGCACGCGCCCGGCCACCATCCCCCATATTTCCCGAGGAGTGCCCAGCATGGCCCCCAAAGTTCTCGTCTCCGACAAGCTTTCGGAAACCGCCGTCCAGATCTTCCGCGATCGCGGCATTGATGTCGATTTCATGCCCGAGCTCGGCAAGGACAAGGAAAAGCTCGCCGAGGTGATCGGCAAGTATGACGGTCTCGCGATCCGCTCCGCGACCAAGGTGACCCCCACCCTTCTGGAGAAGGCGACCAATCTCAAGGTCGTCGGCCGCGCCGGGATCGGCACCGACAACGTCGACAAGGAAGCGGCGTCGAAGAAAGGCGTGATCGTGATGAACACGCCCTTCGGCAACATGATCACCACCGCCGAGCATGCCATCGCGCTGATGTTCGCGGTGGCGCGCCAGATCCCCGAGGCCGATGCCTCGACCCAGGCGGGCAAATGGGAGAAGTCGAAATTCATGGGCGTCGAGCTGACCGCCAAGACGCTGGGCGTCATCGGCGCCGGCAATATCGGCGGCATCGTATGCAACCGCGCGCTCGGCCTGAAGATGAAGGTCGTCGCCTACGATCCCTTCCTCTCCGAAGAGCGCGCCGCCGAACTCGGCGTCGAGAAGGTGGAGCTCGACGAGCTTCTGAAGCGCGCCGACTTCATCACGCTGCACGTGCCGCTGACCGATTCCACGCGCAACATCCTCTCCAGGGAGAATCTCGGGAAGACCAAGAAGGGCGTGCGGATCATCAACTGCGCCCGTGGCGGTCTCGTCGACGAGGTGGCGCTCGCGGACCTGATCAAGTCGGGCCATGTGGCCGGCGCGGCCTTTGACGTGTTCGCGGAGGAGCCGGCGACGGACAACCCGCTCTTCGGCCTGCCGAACGTGGTCTGCACCCCGCATCTCGGCGCCTCCACGACCGAGGCGCAGGAAAACGTCGCGCTCCAGGTGGCCGAGCAGATGTCGAACTACCTGATGGACGGCGCCGTGGAAAACGCGCTCAACATGCCGTCGATGACCGCCGAAGAGGCGAAGGTCATGGGCCCGTGGGTGAAGCTCGCGGAATCGCTCGGCTCCTTCATCGGACAGGTGACCGAAGAGGCGATCGAGACGATCAACATCACCTTCGACGGCGTCGCCTCCGAAATGAACCTCAAGGCGCTCGAAGCGGCCGTCGTGGCGGGCATCATGCAGGCGGTGAACCCGGACGTGAACATGGTCTCCGCCCCGCTCATCGCGAAGGAGCGCGGCATCCAGATCTCCCGCACCACGCAGGACGCCTCCGGCGCATTCGAGGGCTATATCAAGCTCGACATCCAGACGGTCGAGAAATACCGCACCATCGCGGGCACGGTGTTCAGCGACGGCAAGCCGCGCTTCATCCAGATCAAGGGCATCACCATCGACGCCGAGGTGGGCGAGCACATGCTCTACACCACCAACAAGGACGTGCCGGGCATCATCGGCCGTCTCGGCACGCTGCTGTCCGAGCATGACGAGAACATCGCGAACTTCACCCTCGGCCGCTCCGCGCCGGGCGGCGATGCGATCGCGATGACCTTCCTCGACACGCCGATCAAGCCGGAGACGGTGAAGGCGCTCAAGGACAGCGGGCTGTTCCAGCGCGTGATCCCGCTGCATTTCAAGGCCTGATCCGCAAGGCCGGAGTGCAAAAAGGCATGGGGTGAGCCGCTGGTGTTTTCCGGCGGCTCTTCTATTTTGACGGGCAGGAGCAGGAGGCAGGCATGCGCATCTACGCGATCGGGGACATCCACGGTCAACTCGACATGCTCAAGGCCGCGCATGCGCGGATCGCGGCGGACAAGGCGCGGGTCGGGGACAAGGGCGCGCGCATCATCCATGTCGGCGATTACGTGGACCGCGGCCCGGACAGCCGGGCCGTGATCGACTACCTGATGGCGGGCATCGCGGCGGGGCATCCGTGGCGCGTGCTCTGCGGCAATCACGACCGCATGTTCACCCGTTTCGTGCGGCACGGCATCGCCCATGACGACAACATCAAGTCCGGCAAGAGCTGGCTGCATCCCGCGCTCGGCGGGGCGCGGACGCTGGCCTCCTACGGCGTCGAGGCCGAGGACGGGGCATTCGAGGTTGCACAGATGCGCGCGGCGCGCGCGGTGCCGGAGGCGCATCTCGACTTCCTCGAAACCGCGCCGCTGACCTATGCTTGGGGCGACTACCTCTTTGTCCATGCCGGGATCCGTCCGCGTGTCCCGGTCGAACGGCAGACGGAGAACGACCTGATCTGGATTCGCGCCGGCTGGCTCGACTATCGCGGCCCGCTGCCCTTCACCGTAGTGCACGGCCATACGGCGCTCGACGAGCCGACGCATTTCGGGCATCGCATCGACATCGACAGCGGGGCGGGCTATGGCCGGCCGCTGACCGCGCTGGTGATCGAGAACGGCATCGAGGAGGTCGTGACGGAGACGGGACGCGCTCCACTCGCCCATGCCGTGCCGGGATGACCGGATCCGCCGCGCAGGTTTCCGCCGCCGATTAACGGTCTTTTCATCCTGACCGTGCCACCCTGTCGCAAAGGCCCGGCCGGACCGGCGCGGGCAGGGTTCGACGAGGGTCAGGATGACGATTTCGGAAACGCTTGCACAGGAACGCCGCGCGCGGCTGGCCGCCGAACGACTGCTGGAACTGAAACAGGCGGAACTCTACGCGGCGAACCGCAAGCTGTCGCAACATGCCCGGCACCTGTCCGACGAGATCATCGTGACGCGCGAGCAGACCGAAGTCCTGCGCGACGAGAACCTGCGCACGAAGGAGGATCTCGAGCGGGCGAACACGGCGGTCGTGATCGCGGAGCGGCGGCTGTGGGATTCGATCGAGACGATCGCGGACGGATTCGCGGTGTTCGACCCCTCCGACACGCTGATCGCGGCGAATCCGGCCTATCTTCGGATCTTCGACGGGCTGGAGGCGGTGCGGCCGGGGATCGCCTATTCCGACATCGTGCGGCTTGCCATCGAGGAGGGCATCGTCGACATCGGCGATCAGAGCCGGAGGAGTTTCCTCGAGCGGGCGCTGGAACGCTGGCGCGCGCCGGCGCGGGAGCCGCAGGTGATCCGGCTGTGGAACAACCAGTTCGTGAAGCTCGTGGACCGCCGCTCCTCGGACGGGGACATGGTGTCACTCGGGCTCAACATCACCTCCACGATCCGCTACGAGGAGCGGCTGAAGCGGGCGCGGAGCAAGGCGGAGGCGGCGAACCGGGCGAAATCCGCCTTTCTCGCCAACATGAGTCACGAGATCCGCACGCCGATGAACGGCATGGTGGGAATGGCGGAGCTTCTGGCGGAGACGGATCTCACCGAGGAGCAGACGCTCTGTGTCGAAACGATCCGCTCCTCCGGCGAGGCGCTTCTCGGGCTGATCAACGACGTGCTCGACTACTCGAAGATCGAGGCGTCGAAACTTTCGCTGCATCCGGTTCCCTTCGACCTCGAACGCTGCATCCAGGACGTGATGGTCCTGTTGCAGCCGAGCGCGGCGCAGAAGGGCGTGGATCTCATCATGGATTACGACATGTTCATGCCGACGACGTTCGTGGCCGATCCGGGGCGGGTGCGGCAGGTGCTGACGAATCTCGTGGGCAATGCGGTGAAGTTCACGCATGAGGGCCATGTGATCGTCCGTGTCGTCGGCCTGCCGGAGGCGGGCGGCACGCGCCAGCGGGTCCATGTCTCGGTCGAGGATACGGGCATCGGCATCGCGCCGGAGATGATCGAGCATGTGTTCGGGGAGTTCAACCAGGTGGAGGACACCCGCAGCCGCAAGTTCGAGGGCACGGGTCTCGGCCTCGCGATCACGCGCCAGCTCGTGCAGCTCATGGGCGGGGAGATCTGGGTCGACAGCGAGGAAGGGGCGGGATCGTGTTTCGGCTTCCGGATCGGCATGGAGGTGGTGGCGGAGGCTGCCGCCGGCCAGCTTCCCTCCTGGATGCACAAGGCGGCGCTTGTGGACCACATCCGCGCGACCTCCCTGATCCTGCAAAAGCAGCTCACCGCGCTCGGCTTCGAGGTGTCGGCCTTCGCGACCGCGGCGGAGCTTCTGGCCTCGCCGCTCGACGCGCAGGTCTATCTCGTGGACGACAAGCTGCCGGGGACGGACATCGCGGCGCTGATCGGCCGGCTGCGCGGGCAAGGCGTGACGGCGCCGGTGCTCGTGATGACCTCGGGGCCGGTGCGGGCGGAGCAGTTCGGGATAGCGGAGGCGACGCTGCAAAAGCCGCTGCTGCGCGCTGATCTCTGGCGGGCGCTCTCCACCCTCGTCCCGGCGGGACCGGCGGCGGAGGGGGAGGCGCCGGGACGGCGGATGCGCATTCTCGCCGCGGAGGACAACAAGACGAACCGGCTCGTCTTCGGCAAGATGCTGAAGGATCTGGAGATCGACCTGCGATTCGCGACGAACGGGCGTGCGGCGGTGGAGCAGTTCGTCGGCTTCCGCCCCGACCTGATCTTCATGGACATATCCATGCCCGAGGTCGACGGGAAGGAGGCGACGCGCCAGATCCGCATGCTGGAACGCGGGGACGGCGGCCATGTACCGATCGTGGCACTCACCGCACACGCGATGGCGGGCGACGAGCAGGAGATCCTTGCCGCAGGGCTCGACCACTACATGACAAAGCCGCTCAGGAAGGCGGCGATCATCGACCGGATCCTGACCGAAGTCCCGAACGACTGCCGGCCGGTCCTGCCCGGCGAGCGGGCCGAGCCCGGCCTGCCGGAGGCCGCGCTGGCGTGATCGGACGAGCTCGCACACCCCGATCATGGCGGGACCGAAACGGTCAGCCTGATGTGCCCCGGCGAGCCGCACGAAGCCGTCGAGGGCGCGGGGGCCTGCCGCACGACCTTCGTGATCCGGGAGGCGGGGAGGCTCATCGGCTTGAACGTGCCGCGATTTCATCGGTCGGTGCTGCCCGGCGGGCGGGTCGAGCCTGCCCCGCCGGAGGCCGCGCGGGCGCAGGCGTGATCAGACAGACCCGAGCACCTCGATCATGGCGGGACCGAAGCGTTCGGCCTGACGCTCCCCGACGAGCCGCGCGAAGCCGTCGAGGTCGCGGGGGCGTTGCCGCACGATCTTCGTGATCTGGGAGGCGGTGAGGCTCATCGGCTTGAGCGTGCCGCATTCGCCGCGCGTGAGGCGGCTGTGGACATCTTGCAACCGGTCGAAGAGATCGCCGCCGCCGGAAGCCGAGAGCTTGCGCCGCGCGGGGTGCATCTCCGGCGCGGGCGCGCCGAGGATCACCGACAGGAAGGCCTCGCCGTAGCGTTCGAGCTTCTTCGCGCCGACGCCGCCGATCCGCGCCATCTCGTCCAGTGTCGCGGGTCGCTTTTCGGCCATTTCGATCAGCGTGCGGTCGGCGAAGACGACATAGGCCGGCACGCGCGCCTCCTCGGCGAAGGCGCGCCGCTTTGCCTTGAGGGCGGAGAGAAGCGGCGCGTCCTCCTCGGACACGAGCGCCTTCGCGACCGGGCCCTTGCGTGCCACCGCGAGCGTGTCCTTGCGCAGCGTGACGGTCCCCTCGCCCTTCAGGATCGGGATTGCGGCCTCGGTCATATAGAGCGCCCCGTGCCGTTCCGGGTTGGGCCGCACGAGATCGGCGCCCATCATCTGCCGGAAGATCGCGTTCCATTGCCGCTTGTCATATTCGCGTCCGACGCCGAAGACGGAAAGCCGGTCGTGGGTCCACTGGCGCACCTTGTCCGTCGCCTTGCCCGTCAGCACGTCGATGAGATGCCCCGCGCCGAAACCCTCGTCGCAGCGCAGCACCGCCGACAGCGCCTTGCGTACCGCGGTCGTACCGTCGAAGAGCGCAGGCGGTGTGTCGCAGAGATCGCAGTTGCCGCAGGGCTCGGCCGCCTCGCCGAAATAGGCCAGGAGGGTCTGGCGCCGGCAGTGCTGCGCCTCCGCGAGCCCGAGGAGGGCGTTGAGCCGGGCGTGGTCGGCGGCACGGCGTTCGGGCGGCGCGGGACTTTCGTCGATCTGGCTGCGGCGGAAGCGGATGTCGTCGGGGCCGAACAGGGTCAGCGTCTCGGCGGGGGCCCCGTCCCGGCCGGCGCGGCCGATCTCCTGATAATAGCCTTCCACGCTTTTCGGCAGGTCGGCATGGGCGACCCAGCGGATGTCGGGCTTGTCGATGCCCATCCCGAAGGCGACGGTGGCCACGACGATCAGCTCGTCCTCCTGCTGGAACCGGCGCTCGACATCGCGGCGCAGGTCCGGCTCCATGCCCCCGTGATATGCGAGGGCGAGGTGCCCCGCCTCGGTGAGCGCGCGGGCGAGGCTTTCGGTCTTGGCCCGCGTGCCGCAATAGACGATGCCCGACTGGCCCTTGCGGGCGCGCGTGAAGTCGAGGATCTGGCGGCGCGGGCTGTCCTTCACCGCGAAGGCGAGGTGGATGTTGGGCCTGTCGAAGCCGCGCAGGAAGGTATCCGGTTGCCGTCCGTCGAACAGGCGCGTGACGATCTCCGCGCGGGTCTCCTCGTCCGCCGTCGCGGTGAAGGCGGCGAGCGGCACGCCCAGCGCACGCTTCAGCTCGCCGATCCGGAGGTAGTCGGGGCGGAAATCATGGCCCCATTGGGAGACGCAATGCGCCTCGTCCACGGCAATGAGCGTCACGCCGGAGCGGCGCAGGAGCGGCAGGGTGCCGCCGGAGGCGAGCCGTTCGGGCGCCATGTAGAGGAGTTTCAGCTCCCCCCGCGACAGGGCGGCGAAGACGGCATCGGTCTCTTCGTCGGTATTGCCGGAGGTGAGCGCGCCGGCGGCGACGCCCGCGGCCTGAAGCCCCTGGACCTGATCGCGCATGAGCGCGATGAGCGGGGAGATCACGACCGTCAGCCCGTCGCGCACGAGGGCGGGCAGTTGATAGCAGAGCGACTTGCCCCCGCCGGTCGGCATGATGGCAAGCGTATCGCGCCCGTCCACGACGGCCCCGACGATTTCCGCCTGTCCGGGTCGAAAGGCGTCGAAGCCGAAAACGGAGGAAAGAAGCGCCTGCGCCGTGTCCATATCTGCCTGCTCTTGTGATTGGCGGCAGATTCGCACGGGCGGGCGCGAGGCTCAAGGGCGAATGATCAGATGAAGAGGCCGGCGTTGTTGCGGATCACGATCTCGATCGCATAGATCGCGATGAAGGCGATCAGCGGCGCGAGATCGAGGCCGTTCATCGGCGGCAGGATCCGGCGGATCGGCCGATAGATCGGTTCGAGAAGGCGGGTGAGACCCTCCCAGATCTGGTAGACGAGCGGCTGGCGCATGTTGAGCACCTGGAAGTTGATGAGCCAGCTCATGACGATCTGCACGATCATGACGAATTTGACGACGCCGAGGATCATCAGGATGATTTGCAACAGGGACAGCATGCGGTTCCATTTTCCGAAAATGTGGGTCGCTCTCTCACCTAAGGTTTCCAGCCCCTGCGCGCAAGATGCAGGTCGCCGCAGCGCGTGCCGCAACGTTCCGGCTTGACCCGCGCTGCCGCGATTGCGAGAGCTTCGGGCATGTATCCGTTCGTCCGCATGTCCTATCACGTCTGGAAGGCCCGCAAGGCGCCGAAGCTTGACCTGTTCGACACCCATGTGTCGCAGCACATCTGCATGCCGTGGGACATCGACATATGGCTCGAACTCAACAACGGGCGGACGCTGACGCTGTTCGATCTGGGGCGTCTGCCGGCGTCGATCCGCACCGGGGTTGCGGACGCGGTGAAGGATGGCGGATACGGCATGGCGGTTGCGGGCGTCTCTGTCCGCTACCGGCGGCGCGTGACGGCCTTTCAGAAGCTCGAGATGTGGACGCGCTTCGTCGGGTTCGACGGGAAGTTCTTCTACATCGAGCAGTCGATGTGGGACCGGAAGGGGGAATGCTGCAACCATATCCTCGTCCGTGGCGCCTTGTTGAAGAACCGCCGGATGGTCCCGCCCCACGAGTTCATGTCGCAACTGTCGCCGGATATCGAGCCGCCCGCACTGCCCGACTGGGTGCGGGCCTGGTGCGAGGCGGAGCAGATGCGGCCATGGCCCCCGACGCAGGACGCCGGCGCATAGACGTTGCGCGCGCAGGGTTTTCCCTGTTCTATCCTCCCGATAACAGGCAAGGGGCAGGGTATGGACGCGCCGGTTCACCGCAAACGCATCTGGGGCTGGATGATGTATGACTGGGCGACACAGCCCTTTCACACGCTGATCCTCACCTTCATCTTCGGGCCCTATTTCGCCGAGCAGGTGATCGCCTCGCTGGTGGCGGGCGGCATGGATGCGGCCCATGCAAAGGCGGAGGCCCAGTCGATCTGGGGCTATGGACTCACCATCACCGGGCTCCTCATCGCCTTCAGCGCACCGCTGCTCGGGGCAGTCGCGGACGAGAGCAAGCGCCGGATGCCGTGGATCCGGGTCTTTTCTCTCCTTTATGTCATCGGATCGGCGGGGCTCTGGATCGCCCGTCCCGAAGATTTCCCCACCACGGCAGTGCTGGTGTTCTTCGGGCTGGGCCTGATCGGAGTGGAATTCACCACGATCTTCACCAATGCTCTGTTGCCCGCGCTCGGCAGCCGCGAGGAGATCGGGAAGATCTCCGGCGACGGCTGGGCCTGGGGCTATGTCGGCGGGATCCTCGCGCTGGTCATCATGCTGCTGTTCTTTGCCGAAAACGCGGACGGTGTGACGCTTCTCGGCAGCCCGCCGCTTTTCGGCTTCGATCCGGCGGCGCGGGAGGGTACGCGGTTCGTCGGACCCTTCGTCGCGCTGTGGTTCGTGCTCTCCATGATCCCGTTCTTTCTCTGGGTGCGGGAGCCGAAGCTGCCGGGGCTCGGCATGGCCGGCGCGGTGCGCAAGGGCCTGCGCGATCTCCGGCAGACGATCGCAAGCCTGCCGCGCCGCAAATCGCTTTTCGCCTATCTCGCCTCCTCGATGTTCTATCGCGACGCGCTGAACGGCGTCTTCACCTTCGGCGGCATCTACGCGCTCGGCGCGCTGGAATGGAGCGTCGTGCAGGTCGGGGTCTTCGGCATTCTCGGTGCGTTGTCCGGGGCGATCTTCACCTATTTCGGCGGGCTTGCGGACCGGCGCCACGGGCCGAAGCCGGTGATCCGTGCCTCCATCCTCGTCCTGATCGCGACCTGCCTCGTGATCCTGACGATCACGCGCGAGAGCGCGCTGTTCGTCACCGTCGGACGCGACAGCGCCCTGCCCGATATCGCCTTCTACATCTGCGGCGTCTCGCTCGGGGCGGTGGCGGGCGTGCTGCAATCTGCCTCACGCACGACGATGGTGCGGCAGGCCGATCCCGCGCGCATGACCGAGGCCTTCGGCCTCTATGCCCTGTCCGGGAAGGCGACGTCCTTCCTCGCGCCCGCGCTCATCGCGGTGATCTCGGACATCACGAATTCGCAACGCGCCGGCATCACTCCGCTCATCGCCCTTTTCATTGTCGGTCTGGTGCTGCTAGCGTGGGTTCATCCCGAGGGTGAAAAGGTGACCGATCATGCGTAGATGGATGACCCTGGCGGCATGCGCGCTTCTGGCGGGCTGCGTCGGGGGCAAGGAAGAGACTGCGGTCGCGACGACCTCCCGCGCCGAGGTCGCGGCCAGCGATTTCCGGCCCGCCAAGGAATTGTTCGGGAAGGTCGCCCTGCCCTCGCAACAGGTGCCTGCCTCCTTCGGCGGCTATTCCCAGGGCTGCCTGTCCGGCGCCGTCCAATTGCCCGAGACTGGCCCGACCTGGCAGGCGATGCGCCTGTCGCGCAACCGCAACTGGGGTCATCCGACGCTCGTTGCCTTCCTTCAGGACCTGTCGCGCTCCGCCGCGCGCCAGCCGAGCTGGAACGGGCTCTATATCGGCGACATGAGCCAGCCGCGCGGCGGACCGATGCTGACCGGCCACGCGAGCCATCAGGTCGGCCTCGATGCCGATATCTGGATGCTGCCGGCGAGCCGGCTCGATCTCAGCCGCGGCGAACGGGAAAGCCTGTCGTCGATTTCGACACGGCGCGCCGCCGGGGCCTATGTGAACGGCAATTGGACGCGCCAGCACCACGAGATCATCAAGGCCGCCGCTTCCGACCCGCGGGTCGCGCGGATCTTCATCTTTCCCGGCGCGAAAGCGCAGATGTGCAACGACGAGACCGGCGACAAGAGCTGGCTTCGCAAGGTGCGGCCATGGTGGGGCCATCACTACCATTTCCACGTCCGCCTCAACTGTCCGTGGGGCGACAGGTCCTGCGTCGCCCAGGATCCGCCGCCGCCCGGCGACGGCTGTGCAGATGCGCAGCAATGGGTGAACAACATCCTGAACCCGCCGCCGCCGGATCCGAACGCCAAGCCCGTGAAACCGAAGCCGCCGATCACCCTCGCGAGCCTGCCTCAGCAATGCACCTCCGTCTTGTCGTCGCGCTGATCGCGACCCTCCTGCCTGTCGCCGCCGCGGCGGTGGAGGCGCGCTTTCTCGGTGCCTACACCTGGGTCTCTCAGGACAAGCGGGTGGGCGGGCTGTCGGGACTCGAACTGTCGGAGGACGGCCGGCATTTCATCGCGCTTTCGGACCGGGCGATCGTCTTCGAGGGCGACCTCCAGCGCGATGCAAAAGGCGTCGTCACGGCGGCGAAACTCGCACGGGGCGTGCCGCTGCGGGCCGAAGACGGCGGCGCGCTGCCGAAATACCGCGACGACAGCGAGGGGCTGACCCAAACGCCCGACGGGACGCTCTATGTCTCCTTCGAGGGCCAGCACCGCGTGGCACGGCTCGATCTCGAGACGGGACGGCTGGTCGATCTGCCCTCTCACCCCGATTTCGCCGGAATGCAGATGAATTCCTCGCTCGAGGCGCTGGCGGCGGATGCGGAGGGGCGGCTCTACACCCTGCCCGAGCGGTCGGGCGCGGTCGGACGTCCCTATCCCGTCTACCGGTTCAACGGGACGCAATGGGAGAAGCCGTTTTCCGTGCCGCGCGACACGGATACGGATTTCCTTCCCGTGGGGATGGATATCGGCCCTGACGGCAGGATGTATCTGCTCGAACGCTGGTTCACGGGGATCGGCTTCGCCTCCCGCGTGCGGCGGTTCGAGATCACGGAGGAGGGCCTCACCGGCGAGACGGAGCTCCTGCGCACGCTCACCGGACATCACGACAACCTCGAGAGCATCGCGGTCTGGCAGGACGAGGCGGGCATTCACCTCACGATGGTGTCCGACGACAACTTCCGGTTCTTCCAGAAGACCGAATTCGTCGATTACCTCGTTGCCGAATAGGGCTTGATCCGCCTCTGCCGGAGGGTTACACGCGCCCATCGCCCCGTCGCGGGGCCGAGTTGCCGTCACCTTCGATAAAAAACGGATCATATATCATGACACGCATCCTTCCGGGCATTGTCGCCATGGCCGCCATCGTCGTGGCCTCCAACATCCTCGTGCAGTTCCTGCTGCTCGACGGGCTCCTGACCTGGGGCGCCTTCACCTATCCCTTCGCCTTCCTCGTCACCGACGTGATGAACCGCGTCTACGGACCGGCCGCGGCGCGGAAGGTCATCCTCGCCGGCTTCGTCACCGGCGTCGCCTGTTCCCTCATCGGCACGCAGGTCACGCTCCAGGGCGATGGCTTCACCTATCAGGCGGTCGCGCTGCGTGTGGCGGTGGCCTCCGGCACGGCCTTCCTCGTCGCGCAGCTCGTCGATGTCTTCGTGTTCAACCGCCTCCGCGGCGGGCAATGGTGGACGGCGCCCTTCGTCTCCTCCCTCGTGGGCTCGGTCCTCGATACGGCGATCTTCTTCACCGTCGCCTTTTCCCAGAGCATCGCGATCTTCGGTGCGGGCGCGGACATGGAAGTGTCCTGGGCCTGGGATCAGGTGCCGTTCCTCACCTTCGGCGCCCCCCTGCCGCTCTGGGTGACGCTCGCGGTGGCCGATTGGGGGCTCAAGTTCGCCCTCGCTTTGATCGCTCTCGCGCCATTCCGCCTCATTGTTCATCGCCTCACCGCACGGATGGTATAAATTTACTTGCCATACACCAAATCTGTGCCACCATCCTCTTATCGGCAACTTATCGAAAGGAGGTGGTCCAGTGTCTAGAGTGATGTTGGAGAGCGAGGTCAAGACAGTCGGGGGGGCCGCTACCTAGAGGCAGACTTCTGGGTAAAACATTCCCGATTGGGCTTTCCTAATTGGCCCATCTCCTGAGATCTCGGAGGGCTGTCTGATCTGGACAGCCCTTTTCCGTGTCCGCCCCCTGCCCTACCCTGGGCCGAACAGAAATCACCGGACGTCCCATGCCCCTCATCGTCACAGACAAGATCGACATCGCCGACTGGGAGATCACCGAACAGTTCGTCCGGAGCTCCGGTCCCGGCGGGCAGAACGTGAACAAGGTCTCGACGGCGGTCGAACTGCGTTTCGAGGCGGCGCGCTCGCCCCATCTGCCCGAGCCGGTGAAGACCCGCTTGAAGCGTCTTGCCGGTCGGCGCTGGACCAAGGACGGCGCGGTGGTGATCCAGGTCGAGGACACCCGGTCGCAGGCGCGGAACAGGGAGATCGCGCGCGAACGGCTGGTGGAGCTGGTGCAGAAGGCGCTCGTCGTGCCGAAACGGCGGGTGAAGACGAAACCGACAAAGGGCAGCGTGGAGCGGCGGATCAAGGCGAAAAAGGAGCGCGGCGAGGTGAAGAAGTTGCGGGGGCGGGTGGATTAGGCCCTTTTCATTTCAGAATATCTCTTCTCAGAAAATCCGCGAACATGGGGCCGGCAGATCATTCCCTTCTTGATGATGGCGGCGTTCCACGCCCGAACCTAAACCACAACCTCCAACGCCTCCTGCTCCCCGACCCCGAAGACGCGTTTGTAGCGTTCGATCTCCGTATCCGGGCCCATTGCCTTGTTCGGGTTGTCGGAGAGCTTTACCGTCGGCCGGCCCTCTGCGCTCATCGCCTTGCACACGAGCGAGAAGGGCGCCAGCGCGTCGCCGGGGGCGAGGCCGCGGAAGTCGTTGGTCAGGAGGGTGCCCCAGCCGAAGCTGGTCTTTACCCGACCCTGGAATTGCCGGTGCAGTTCGATGATCTTGTCGGTGTCGAGCCCGTCGGAGAAGATGATGAGCTTCTGCGTGGGATCTTCGCCGCGGCTTTTCCACCATTCGATCGCAGTTTCGGCGCCGATGGCGGGGTCGCCTGAATCGACGCGGATGCCGGTCCAGCCGGCGAGCCAGTCTGGCGCGTTCTCCAGAAAGCCCCTGGTGCCATAGGTATCCGGCAGGATGATGCGCAGGTTGCCGGAATGCTCCTCGTGCCAGTCGCGGAGCACCTGATAGGGCGCCTGCGCAAGTTCTTCGTCGCTTTCGGCCAGCGCGGAATAGACCATGGGAAGTTCATGGGCGTTGGTGCCGACCGCCTCCAGATCGCGCTTCATCGCGATGAGGCAGTTGGAGGTGCCGGTGAATTTCTCCCCCAGCCCCTCGATCATCGCCTGGACGCACCAGTCCTGCCAGAGATAGGAATGGCGACGGCGAGTGCCGAAATCGGCGATCCTGAGACCATCAAGCGCCTGGAGCCGCTCGATCTTTTCCCAGAGCTTCGTCATGGCGCGGGCGTAGAGCACCTGAAGCTCGAATTTCTTCATCCCGTTCAGGACCGCGCGGGACCGCAGCTCCATGAGGATGGCGAGGGCGGGAATTTCCCAGAGCATGACCTCGGGCCATTTGCCCTCGAATGTCAGCTCGTATTGCCCGTCGCGCTTCTCCAGCTGGTAGGCGGGGAGGCGGAGCTTCTCGAACCATTCCATGAAGTCGGACCGGAACATCTGGCGCTTGCCGTAGAAGGTGTTGCCGCGCATCCAGGTGGATTCGCCGCGTGTGAGGGAGAGGGAACGAACGTGGTCGAGTTGCTCGCGCAGTTCGCCCTCGTCGATCATCTCGGCTAGGCGGATGTCCTTCGAGCGGTTGATGAGAGAAAAGGTGACATGCGTGTCCGGGCGATTGCGGAACACCGACTGGCACATGAGCAGCTTGTAGAAATCCGTGTCGATGAGCGACCGGACGATCGGGTCGATCTTCCATTTGTGATTGTAGACGCGGGTGGCGATATCGACCATGGCAGACCCCCTCCGGAAACGATGGTTCGGTTAAAGCAGGGGGCGGCAGGGTTTGGCAAGCGCGGGGGGCCTACTTGTCGCGCGGGGTCCAGTCCGGATCGTCGACGCCGCGGCGTGCCAGCCGCAGGGCGAGGCCGAGCGCGATGCCGGTGCCGATCGCGACGGTCAGATCGGTGACGACGGTCAGCACGAGCGTGATGAGGAGAAGCGCACGGTCCGAGGGGCGGGACCGCAGGTAGGCGCCCCAACGGTTCGGCTCGGACATGTTCCAGGCGGTGAGCAGCAACAGGCCCGAAAGCGCAGGAAGGGCGAGATAGCCCGCGAGCGGTGCGGCGAGCATCATGATCGCCAGAAGCGTGAGCGAATGGATGATACCCGCGACCGGGGTCTTGCCCCCCGCGCGCACGTTGGTCGCCGTGCGCGCGATGGCACCGGTGGCCGGCAGGCCGCCGAAGAGCGATGAGCCGATATTGGCCCAGCCCTGCGCCATGAGTTCGGCATTGGAGCGGTGACGCCCGCCGATCATCCGGTCCGCGACCATGGCGGACAGGAGGGATTCCACACCGGCGAGGAAGGCGATGACCAGCGCGGAGGGAAGCAGTTCGCGCAGGCTCGCGAGGCTCAGCTCCGGCAGGCGCGGCGCGGGGAGGCTCTGCGGCAGTTCGCCGAAGCGGGACCGGATCGTCTCCACCGGCAGGTCGAGAAGCGCGACCGCGGCGGAGGTCAGTGCGACGGCGACGATCAGGCCCGGCAGGCGGGGAAAGGCCCGGCGCAGCAGGACGATGAGCGCCATGGTGACAAGACCCGTGGCGAGGGAGGCGGGATTGAGCGCGGGCAGGGCCGCGACGAGGGCCGGGATCTTTTCGAGAAAATCGGCGGGGAAGGAACCGGCGAGGCCGAGGAAATCGGGGATCTGGCTCGTGGCGATGATGACCGCGATGCCGATTGTGAAACCGTTGATCACCGCCTCGGGAACGTGGCGGACGAGTTGACCCGCGCGAAACAGGCCGGCAATGACGAGCACGATCCCGGCGAGAAAGGTGGCGGCAACGAGGCCGTCATAGCCATGGGTGGCGATGACGCCGGCGACGACGACGATGAAGGCGCCGGTCGGGCCGCCGATCTGGACCCGGCTGCCGCCGAGGGCGGAGATCAGGAACCCGGCGACGATGGCGGTGACGAAGCCCGCCGCGGGGGCGGCCCCGGAGGCGATGGCAATGGCGATGGAGAGCGGAAGGGCGACAAGCGCCACGGTCACACCCGCGAAGAGGTCGGCGCCGAATTCGGCGCGGGTGTAGGTTTTCAGCGTCGTGAAGAGTTTCGGCGTCATGGTCTAACGCACCTCGACCCCGGCGGTCCTCATCCCTTCGAGCGCCGCGGCGAGAGAGCCGTCCATGTCGATGGCGCGGCACAGATCGGTCCGCACCGCGACCGCGAAGCCCAGCCGGGCGGCGTCCACGGCGGAAAAGTTCACGCAGAAATCGGTCGCGAGGCCGACCATGGTCAGGCTCTCGATGCCGCGCGTGCGCAGGTAGCCCTCGAGTCCGGTGGGCGTGACGTGATCATTCTCGAAAAACGCGGAATAGCTGTCGATGGCGGGGTTGAACCCCTTGCGGATGATGAGATCGCCATCCGTGCGCAGGGCGGGGTGGAAGGCCGCCCCATCTGTGCCCTGGATGCAGTGATCGGGCCAGAGCACCTGCGTGCCGTAGGGCATTTCGGTCGTGGAGAAGGGGGCGGCGCCATGGGTGGAGGCAAAGGAGGAATGGCCGGCGGGATGCCAGTCCTGCGTGAGGATGACGGCGGGAAAATCCTCCATGAGCGTGTTGACGCCCGGCACGATCTCATCGCCCCCGGCAACCGCCAACGCGCCGCCGGGGCAGAAGTCGTTCTGGATGTCGATGACGATGAGGGCTTCGTTGGACGGGCGCATGGCGGATCTCCTTTGGCTTAGGCGTAACGCCCGAAGGCGCCTGCGGCAAGGCAGGACTGCGCGCCGCTACCCCTGAAACCGGAGACGCAGGACGCGGCCGCCGCGGTCCAGCGTGAGGAGCAGCCCACCGCGCACGGACTGGGCGGCCGCCGCAAGGGCATCCGAATCCGCAATCTCCGCCCCGTTCAGGGCGAGAATGCGGTCGCCGGGCCGCAGCCCGAGGCGCGCCGCATAGCCCCCGGCCTCGAGCACGATCACACCCTCCGACAAGAGCGGCAGGCCGTATCGCTCCACCAGCGCGGGGGTCAGATCGGCGACCACGAGCCCGTCGAGGAGTCCGGGGGAGGAGATCGTCACCGGCGCGGGTTGCTCGGATCCCGGCGCGGGGATCAGGGACAGGTCCAGCGTGACGGTTTCTCCGGCGCGCACCGCCTCGAGCGTCACGCTTTCGCCTACGGGCAGGATCGAGAGCCGGTATTCGAGATCGGCCGGCGAGAGGATCGGCTGGCCGTCGAGCGTGAGCAGCACGTCGCCGACCGCGAGCCCGGCCCTGGCGAAGGGCGATTGCGGATGCAGTTCGGCGAGCACGACGCCCTCGGGTCTGGGCAGGCCCAGCGCCTCCGCGACGGCATCGTCCACCGCCTGCGTGGTGACACCCGACCACGGGCGCACGAAGGAGGTCTGACCCGCCTCGGCCTGCCGGGTGAATTCGCGCACGAGGTTGGAGGGGATCGCAAAGCCGATGCCGATGGAGCCGCCGGTGCGGGACAGGATGGAGGTGTTGATGCCGACGAGCCGGCCGGACATGTCGACGAGCGCGCCGCCGGAATTGCCCGGATTGATCGCCGCGTCGGTCTGGATATAGGAGCCTGCGCCGCCCGGAATCGCGCTTCCGGAGCGCGCGAGGCCGGAGATGATGCCGGAGGAGACCGTCTGTCCGACGCCGAACGGATTGCCGATGGCGAGCACGAGATCCCCGACCTCGAGCGCATCGCTGTCCGCGAGCGGCAGGGCGGGCAGGTCCTCCGCGTCCCTGAGCCGCAGGACCGCGACATCGGCGTCCTGGTCGGCCAGCACCACCTCTCCCTCGTATTCGCGCCGGTCGGAAAGCACCACGCGGATCTCCGACGCCTCCCCCACGACGTGGTAATTCGACACCACGAGCCCGTCCTCCGACACGATCACCCCGGAGCCGAGCGACCGCTGGACGCGCTGGCGCGCCGGGCCGCTGCGGAAGAACTGGGAAAAGAACGGGTCATCGGCAAAGGGGGACAGGCGCTCCTCGACCACGCGTGAGGCGTAGATATTGACGACGGAGGGCGCCGTTTCCCGGACGATGGGGGAGAAGGAGAGCTGGAGCTCGGCGCGGCTTTCGGGAACCGTCGGCGTCTGGGCGAGGGCGGTTCGGACCGGGAGGGTGACGGAAATGGCCAGAAAGGCGGCGATCAGGACGTTTCGCGGCATCGCGGGACCTCATGTCTTGTCACGGGATGGCTCTAAAGAAGCCGCCGGAAGATGATTTTCAAGCCCTTGCCTGACGGGGAGGCGAGGCGTATCGAGCACATTATGTTTACCGTATGCGCCCTGTATCACTTCACCCGTTTCGACGATCCCGCCGGGCTCCGGCAGGGGCTTCTGGATCTGTGCCGTGGCGAAGGGATCACGGGCACGCTGCTTCTGGCGCAGGAGGGGATCAACGGCACGGTGGCCGGGCCGACGCCTGCGGCGATCGAGCAACTGCTTTCCCATATCCGCGCCCTTCCCGGCTGCGCCGGCCTCGAGGTGAAGCTGTCGACCGCGCAAGACCAGCCCTTTGCGCGGATGAAGGTGCGGATCAAGCGCGAGATCGTCACCATGGGCCAGCCGGATGTCGACCCGAAGGCGCGGGTCGGACATTATTGTACGCCGGAGGAATGGAATGCGCTGATCTCCTCCGGGGATGTGGCGGTCATCGACACACGCAACGATTACGAGGTGGAGATCGGCACGTTCCGTGGCGCGATCGACCCGCAAACCCGGAGCTTTCGCGAATTTCCGGAGTGGTGGGAAAGGAACAGGGACCGCTTCCACAACAAGAAGATCGCGATGTTCTGCACCGGCGGGATCCGCTGCGAGAAATCGACGAACTACCTGCTCGGGCAGGGTGTGGAGGAGGTCTATCACCTCAAGGGCGGCATCCTGAAATATCTCGAGGAGATGCCCGAGGAGGAGAGCCTCTGGGAGGGCGACTGCTTCGTCTTCGACGGGCGCGTGTCGATCGGGCACGGGCTTGCCGAGGGGCCGCACGAACTGTGCCACGCCTGCCGCCGCCCGATCCTGCCGGAGGACAAGGCACATCCCGCTTTCGAGGAAGGCGTCTCCTGTCCCCGTTGCGTGGACGAATTCGATGCCGCTCGCAAGGAGCGGTTCCGCGAGCGCCAGCGGCAGATCGCGCTGGCGAAGGCGCGGGGAGAGCGGCATCTGGGGCGGGAGTGACATGCGGCGCGGTCAGGCCTCCAGCATCGACTGATGGCGGCGGATCGCGCGCGCAACGTCGTTGAACCACATCGCCTTGCCGTCTTCGAGGAGGACCGCTGCGTCGCAGAGGCTTCGCACCAGCCCCATGGAATGCGATACGAGGATCGCGCCCGACCTCTTCAGCCGCGTGCGGATCACCGCCTCGCTCTTCTCCCGGAAGGCGGCGTCGCCCACCGATGTCACCTCGTCGAAGAGGTAATGGTCGAAGTCGATGCCCATCGAGGCGGCGAAGGCGAGGCGCGCGCGCATTCCGGCCGAATAGCTGCGGAAGGGCGCGTCGAAATGGGCGCCGAGGCCGGACACTTCCCTGGCGAAATCGACAAGGTGCTGCGTGTCGACGCCATAGACCCGCGCCACGAAGCGCAGGTTCTGGGCGCCGGTGAGATCGGGGTGGAAGGAGCCCGCGAATCCGACCGGCCAGGACACCGTTCCCGTGACCTCGATCCGGCCCGATTGCGGTGGGATCATTCCGGCGATCATCTGGAGGAGGGTGGATTTCGGGAGTGTCATGAACTATGTGTATCTGGCCCGGCCCATGCGGTTTCAGATACTCAAGCGTCGAAGCGCTCGCCGAACATTATGGCGAACTGGTTGCGGGCTGCAAACCATTCCCGGACATTTCGGCCATCCTTTTCGAATTTGCGGATTGCCAGATAGATCAACTTGGTTGCGGCCTCGTCGGTCGGGAAGGAGCCCCGCGTCTTGATCGTTTTCCGGATCACGCGGTTCAAGCTTTCTATGGCATTCGTGGTGTAGATGATTTTCCGGATCGCGGGATCGAAACCAAAGAACGGGATCACCTCCTGCCATGCCCGGCGCCAGGCCGGGGCGATGGAGGCGTATTTCCCGGCCCATTTCTCCTCGAAGGCATCGAGCTCGGCCTCGGCCATATCGGCGGTCGGGGCACTGTAAATCCGGCGTAGGTCCGCAGCCACGGCCTTGCGGTCCTTCCAAGAGCAGAAATTCAGGGAATGGCGCACCAGATGCACGATGCAGGTCTGGACCATGGCGTCCGGGAACGCGGCGGTGATGGCCTCAGGAAAGCCCTTCAGCCCGTCCACGACCGCGATCAGGATGTCCTGCACGCCCCGGTTCTTCAACTCGTTCATCACCGAGAGCCAGAATTTGGCGCCCTCGTTCTCGGCGGTCCACAGGCCCAGAACCTCACGGCTCCCATCACGGGTGACGCCCAGGGCGACGTAGACGGCCTTATTCTTCACTGTCCGGCTGTCGGCGTCACGGATCTTCACCCGTAGAGCGTCGAAGATCACGATGGGATACATCCGATCCAGCGCGCGGGTCTGCCATTCCCTGACCTCGTCCAGCACCGCATCGGTGACGCGGCTGATCAGGTCGGGCGAGACCTTCAGGCCGTAGAGATCAAGCAGGTGAGCCTGGATGTCCCGGACCGTCAGCCCGGCCGCATAAAGCCCGATGATCTTGTCATCGATCCCGTCGATCCGGGTCTGGCCCTTCTTCACCAGCTCGGGCTCGAAGCTGCTGTCGCGGTCGCGAGGCACCGCCAGCGGCAGTTCGCCGTCTTGGCTCTTCAGCACCTTGCTCGAGGCGCCATTGCGGCGGTTGGTCTGGCCGGGTGGAGCGTCTTTGCCTTCCTCGTAGCCAAGATGCGCCGTCAGCTCCGCGCCCAGCATTCGTTCCATGAGCTTGATCTTCAGCTCTTTCATCAGCCCGGCATCGCCGAGCAGATCCTCAGGGCGCTCCACACCCTTAAGCAGTTCGTCCAAGATGTCTTTCGAAATAGTCATTCATGCTTCCTTTCGGTGCAGCATGAACCGGATCAGCCATACACAAAAGGTCGGACACTCTCTGGATTTCCCGGCGCCGTTCCGCCCCAGGATCGCGACGCATTGCCGGGGCCGGAACTCCATCGAGAGCCTGTCCGCCACGATCTTGCGCCGGGTTCCGGTCCGAAAGGACATCGAGACATTGTGCAATCGGATCGTCATCTTCTGTCCTTGATCGAGTAGAAGATCAGAAGCCCGAGCCCCCAGAGGCCACTGAGCAGCAGGAGCGTCAGGCCAAGGATAATCGGCCGGCGCGGCCGGGTCGCGGCCTCGGCCAGGGCCGGCTCGTCATAGACTGCGAGATAACGGCTCTGGCGCCCGGCCTCCGCAAGCGCGGTATCGTAGTTCGCACGCGCGGCCAGATAGCGCTGTTCGGCGAATTCCCGGTCCACCACAAGGCTTTCGTAGTCGGACACGATCCGCGAATAGCCCGGCCCTTCCTCCCCGGCCCCCGCGCCGAGATGGGCACGCTCCTGTTCGATCCGGTCGCGGATGATCGCGATGCGCCGCTCCGATTGTTCCAGCCGCGGATCGTTCTCGCGCGTGGTGGAGGTGCGGATCAGGTTATTCGCAATCATCTCCTCGGCAAGGGTCGTCCGAAGCGCGTTCAGCAAACCCATCTGGCCCTGGATATCGGCGTCGGGATCGACCATCCGGTTCTCCACGCGAAACCCGGTCAGGCGCCTGCGCGCCTCCCTCAGCTGTCCCGCCGCCGCCTCCATGTCGTGCCGGGCGAATCGCACCGTGTCCTCCCGCGCGATATCGGACAGGTCGTTGATCTTCTCCGTCGACAGGGCGAGTACGGCGCGGGCGATCCGGTAGCTGTCGCCGGGATCGAAACTGCGGATATCCATTTCGATCAGGCCGGAATTGCCGTCGTAGGACACCTGCGTCATGCGGGACCAATAGTTTGTCAGATCCTCGATCGTCGCCCCCGCGCGCAAGCGGAAGACCGGATCCGAAGGCGGCTTCGTATAAAGCGCGCGCAGGTCGAGTTCCGCGTCGATTCGGGCGACGAGATCGCGGCTGCGCAGGTATTTGTAGAGGATATCTGCATCGCGCGCGCCGTTCGACGACACGCCGATGAGCGAGGAGACCAGGGACGCGGCCGGCGCGGCGGTTTCCGTCCGCACGGAAAAACCGAGGGTCGAGACATACTGGTCGGAAGCCGCCCGCCAGAGATAGGCCGCGGCGGCGGCCGCCGGCAGAAGCACCGCAAGCAGGAAACTGACGAGAATCGCCTTGTGGCGCGGGCGCATGAACGCCTCCGGCGCGGTGAGCGGCACCTCGACGAGAAAGATGTTCCTGCTCCGCTCCGCCCGCGCCTGAGCGGCGGCTCGGGACGGACGTCTCTGTCGGGCGTCGTTCATGACGCGATCTCCTTTCATCCCTCTGCCCGCGTTCATTCAACATCAACTTTCTTAAGCAATGGTGGCGACAGGACGGTTTTCGGCGCCGGACCATCGTCGCCGCCGACCGGACTCAAAAGGAATTCGAAAGGAAAGAACCGATGTCGCAGAATGCGCCGATCGGAATACGGCTCCCGCAGAGACCCGCGCCCCATGGCACCCGCTTCCTGCGCACCGTTGTCGCGCTGATCCTACGGGAGGTCGAAACCCGGTATTCGCGGGTCTTCGGCGGCTATCTCTGGACCGTGGCCGAACCGATCGCCGCGATCGGTTTCCTGACGCTGGTCTTCTCCATGATCGCGCGCCACCCGGCCCTCGGCACCAGCTTTCCGCTCTTCCATGCCACGGGCTTCCTGCCGTTTTCCGTCTTCCTCGCGATCTCGAACGACCTGGCGCGGGCGGTCCGGTTCTCCCGCCCGCTGCTGCACTATCCGGCGATCTCCTTCGTGGATGCGCTGGCGGCCCGGCTCGTGCTCAATCTGGTCACCCAGGGGCTCGTCACCGTTCTGGTCCTCGTCATGATCGTCAGCATCTGGGACATCCCGCTCATCCTCGACTGGTCCGGCCTGATGCTCGGCATGGCGATGGCGGTCGCCTTTGGCTGTGCGGTGGGCGTCGTGAACTGCTACCTGTTTCTCGCCGCGCCAATCTGGGAAACCCTCTGGTCGATCCTGACGCGCCCGCTCCTGATCGTCTCCGGCGTGATCTTCCTGCCGGAGAGCCTTCCGGAACAGGTCCGGAGCCTCCTCATGTTCAACCCGCTGTGCAGCATCGTCGCCGTGTTCCGCACGGGCATCTACGCCACCTATGACGCGCCCGCGGCCCTGCCGGGCTTCGTCCTGTTCCTGTCCCTGGGGCTGGGCGTGCTCGGCTTCCTGCTTCTGAGCCGAAACTACAAGAGCCTGCTGCTGCGCTGAATCAGGACGCGGCAGCCCATATTTCAGGAGACCGGCTTTCCATGAGACCCGCCCAACGGATGAAAAACGCCCTTCGCTTCGTGATCGCAACCTCCGAAGAACGCGCCTATGCCCGCGAGTTGCGCGCCAGCGGGCTTTTCGACCGCGCCTTCTACACCGGGACACTCCCGAGGCTGCACAGGCTCTACAAGATGGACCCGGAGCGGCATTACGTGATCTACGGGGAGCCGCTGGGGCTGCGGCCGAACGGGGCCTTCTCCCCGGCGGCCTATCTCAAGCACAATCCGGACGTCGCACGGGCGCGGGAGCGGCCGTTCCGACATTACATCCGGTCGGGCCGGCACGAATGCCGCGTGACCTGCGACCTGGCCTCCGCGGAGATCGAAGCCGGGGCGGAGTTTCCGGTCCTGCGTGTCGATCCCGAACGGCCAAAGGCGCGTTTCGCGGTCGTGGTGCATCTTTTCTACATCGAGATGTGGGAGGAAATCGCCGCCCATCTCGCCCGCCAGCGATTCGCCTTCGATCTCTTCGTCTCCTATGTGAAACTCAAATCTCACGAGACCGATCCCCGCGATCTCGTGCTGGCGCGGTTTCCTGAGGCGACGGTGCATGCGGTGCCCAATCACGGCCGCGACATCTATCCGTTCCTGCATTTCGCGAATGCCGGGCTGCTCGACGGATACGAGGCGATCTGCAAGCTGCATACGAAGAAGAGCCCCCACCGCGTCGACGGCGACACATGGCGGCAGGCCCTGATTTCCGGTATCCTCGGCGATCCTGTTCGGACGCGGCGGCGTCTCGAGCGGTTCGTGCGGGCCATGGACACCGGCTTCTGGGTCGCGGACGGGCAACGCTTCGGCGGCGCGCAATGGTGGGGCTCCAATGTCGAACGGACGAGATCCCTGCTCGACCGGATCGAGGTGCCCATGGACGTCCGGACCCTCGCCTTTCCCGCCGGTTCGATCTACTGGCTCAAGCCGACCGTGCTCCGCCTTCTCAAGGGACTCGAACTCGGCCCCGCGGATTTCGAGCCGGAGGCGCAACAGCTCGACGGGACCACCGCGCATGCGGTCGAGCGGGCGCTGGGATACATGTGCCGGGCCGCCGGGCTGAGCATTCTCCAGGCGAGCGAACTCGACACGCAGGAGATCGCCCCGCCCCCGCCACGTCCCGCTTTCGTCACTGCCTTCTACCTGCCGCAATTCCACCCGGTTGCGGAAAACGATCTGTGGTGGGGGAAGGGATTTACCGAATGGAGCGGTGTGGCACGCGGCAGGCCCAACTTTCGCGGCCACAGGCAGCCGGTCCTGCCGACCGACCTGGGTTTCTACGACCTGCGCGTGACCGAGGTGATGGCGGAACAGGCCAGGATGGCGGCCTCTGCCGGCATCGACGCGTTCTGCGTCTACCATTACTGGTTTGACGGCCGCAGATTGCTCGAACAGCCGCTCGACCGGCTCCTCGAACGCCCGGAGATCGACTTTCCCTTCTACCTGTGCTGGGCAAACGAGAGCTGGCGGCGCAACTGGGACGGGCTGAGCGGCGAAGTGCTGATGCCGCAGAGCTATGCGCCAGGCTTTGCCGCCGCCTGCGCCCGCGACGTGGCCAGATACATGCACGATCCGCGATACCAGCGGGTCGACGGGACGCGGCCGCGGTTCGTGATCTACAGGCCGGACGACATGCCCCGGCCGGAGGCAGCCGTGGAGGAGATGCGCCGAACCTGGCGCGAGGAGGGTCTCGGTGAGGTGGAACTCGGCGCGGTGCTGTTCCACGTGGAAGGGGAAAGCCCGGTGCCCGAGGGGCTGTTCGACTTCTGGGTCGAAATGCCGCCGCACGGGCTGGTCGGGCGCGAGGCCTATCTCTGCGGCGGTCCCGGCGGCAACCGGATGCACGCCGCGGTGACGCCCGGTTTCCGGGGGCTCGCCTATGATTATACGAGTGTCGCGCGGCGCTCGGTCTCCGCGGATTACATGAAGGCGCTGCCACGGAACACGATCGCCGGGGTCATGCCGTCCTGGGACAACACCGCCCGCCGCGGGACAGCGGCCCATATCGCCTACGGCGCGAATCCCGGCACCTTCCGGGCCTGGCTGAGCGCGCTCTCGCGGACCCGCCTGACGCGATCCTACCGAGGCGAGCTCTGGATCAACGCCTGGAACGAGTGGGCGGAAAAGGCGATGCTGGAGCCGTGCCAGCAATATGGATCATCGGCTCTCGAGGTGCTGGCGGAATTCTGCGCGGCGCCGGAAAGCGCCGGCTCCTGAATGCCCCGCCTCATCCTCCATATCGGCACGCACAAGACCGCGACGACGCATATCCAGGACACGTTTCACAAGAACCGCCGCCTGCTGCGCCGCCACGGTCTCCTTTATCCCGCGATCGGGGCGCAACGGGGGCATCACGGACTCGCCTCCGCCTGGATTCCGCTGAACCGGACCTACGCCTATCGGGACCCGGCCCGCGCCTGGGCAAGGTTGCAGCATTGCCCGGACCGGAAGATCCGGGAAAGCGATACGATCTTCGTCAGTTCGGAGGAATTTTCCCGCTGGGCTCCGCATCGCGTCGACATGGCGCATCTGCGCAGGATGGTGTCGCATTTCGACGAGGTGCGGGTGATTTGCGTCCTGCGTAATCAGGCGGCCTTCATCCAGTCCGTGTACCAGCAGGTCTCGGAGGACCGCAATCCCGGCCCGATCGAACCCTATCTCGCCAGAACGCTGGAAAACGATCTGGTCGAGGGGCTGTTCACCGATTATCGCCGCCTCCTGAAGCATCTCTACAGCGGTTTCGATCCGGGGGAAATCCGCCTGCTGAGCTACGAACGGGCATGCGGCCATGCGCATGGCATCCTCGGCGCGGTTCTGGAGGAGGTCGCGCAGGGGGTCGATCCCGCGGACCTCCTGCCCTTCGGCGCGCAGAATTCCAACATGTCGCCGGAACCGCTCGCGACGCTCTGCGCCAATCTCGTCGCGACGGAGCGCAAGGCGCCGCCATGGCTGCTGCGCGCGGCGCGCCTCTCCGTCGAGGGCCGGTTCGGGCCGGCACGGCGCACGACACTTTTCACCGAGGCGGAGATCGCGCGGATCGCGGCGCATTACGAACCGCTCAACCGGGCGCTCGAGAGGACTGTGCGCCCGGTGCAGCCGCGGTTCCGCATGCCGGAGATCAGCGCGGCGCTCGCCGGCCGCGTCACGCGCGAGGAGATGGACGCCGCCCTATTCATGACGCTCGCGCGACATCTTGTGGCGGACCAGCAAAGGGAGTGAACTCCATGGCCCATCTTCTCCTGCATATCGGCGCGCACAAGACCGGGACCACCTATGTCCAGCGGACGCTGTTTCGCAACCGGGCACGGCTGGCGGAGGCGGGGGTGTTCTATCCCGATCTCGGTCCGAATCCGGCGCATCACGTGCTGACGGCGAAATGGATCCCCGATCCGGCTTTCGCGCGCTGCCTGGCCGGGGCGGGCGGCATCGACGCGCTGTGGCACCGGGTCGTGACCGGATATGCCGATCGGGAGGGCACGCTGATCCTGTCGGGAGAGCCGTTCAGTCGGCTGGCTCCGGCGCGGGTCGATTTCGCGGAGCTTGCAGAGATGGTCAGGCCCTTCGCCTCGGTCCGGCTGGTCTATGTCGTCCGCGACCAGGTCGGGTTGATCCAGTCCGTCTGGCAGCAGGTGGTGAAATCCGGTCGCATGCCCAATCTCGCGAATTTCGTCGATCATGCCATCGCGGAAGGGCTGGCTTCCGGCGTTCCCGTCGATCACGGGCTGGTTCTCGATCAGGTGACGCGGGGCTTTGCCCCGGAACGGATCACCTTCCTCGACTATCGGAGCGCCCGTCGCCATCCGGGCGGGGTGCTCGCGGCAATCCTCGCGGCGGCCGGGCTGGACGGGCTGTGCGACGGGCTCGAGGCGCCTCCGCCCGGCGATCGCAACAGCTCGCCACCGCCCCTGGCCCATGCGCTCGCTGCACGGATTGCGCGACCGGGACCCGCGACACCGCGGCTCATCGACACCGTGGAGCGGGTGCTCGCAGATCACTTCGGCGCCCGACCGCGGTCGGCGCTCACCCTGTCCCAGATCGCGGCCATCCGGGAGGGCTTCGCCGGTCGGAATGCCGCGCTGGCACAGCGGATCCGCGCGGTCCAGCCGGACTTCGCGCTCTCCCCCGATCCGGTCGAGACGGAGGAGCTGGTGACACCGCACCATGTCGCAGCACCGGTCGCGCTCGACATCGCCCGCGCCCTCTATCGGGCGAAACCGCCGCCTGTCCGATAAAATTGGAGGATCTTGCCGCGATCTCGCCCGATTTGATGAAAGGATCGTTAAATCCCTGACGCCATCCTGCCTGTGTGGGATACAGGAGGGTGGCATGGGCGCCTTGTCGGTGATCGAGACGATCTTTGCGGAGGATGCGGTTTTTCTCAGCCAGGTGACGACGGTGGTCTGCTCCGCCGACGGCACGATCCGGCTTTACGATGCCGCGTCGGGGACATATGCGACAGGCACGATCCGGGAGGGATCGCCGCTTGTCTTCTCCGCGGGAAACATGGCGGACGGCAACGCCGCGATCCTGCCGATCGGCGGCTCGGATCATGTGCTTTCCGACGCGGCGATCCTGACGCTTTCCGAGGGTTCGGCGGGCGGATCGCAAAGCGTGCAGTTGAACCTATCGCCCTCTCACGCGAACCGGGCGGAGATCTGCACCTTCGAGGTGGGCGGGACGACCTATGTGGCCGCGGCCCTCTCCGCGGGCTCTGGGCTGTCGGTCTTCGCGCTCGACGGGGACGGAAGGCCGGGCGCGCCCGTACATGTCGAAGACGGGGTGGATCTGCATCTCGACCGGATCAGCGCGATTTGCGCGGTCGACACGGGCGGAAAGACCTATGTCGTCGCGGCCTCCGCGACGGAGCACGGGCTGACGGCGATGGACGTTTCCGACGACGGCCGCCTGCGCGTGACCGACAGCTATGGCGCGGCAGACGGCCTGCCGGTCGCGACGCCCACGGCCATGGCGACGCTCACCATCGAGGGCCGCGCGTTCGTCTTTCTCGCCGCCGCGGACAGCGGGTCCGTCACCGTGCTCGAGCTGACCGAGGAGGGCGAACTCCTCGCGCGCGATCAGGTGAACGATTCCCTGCACACGCGCTTCGGCGGCGCGGCGGCACTCGACGCCATCACCTATGCCGGAACCTCCTACCTCGCCGCAGCAGGCAACGATGGCGGCGTCACCCTGTTCAAGATCCTTCCTGACGGCTCTCTGGTGGTGTGGGACAGCTTCATAGACACGGACCAGACGGCGCTCCGAAACGTCTCCCACCTGAATTTCGTCGAGACGGAAACCGGTCTGGACCTGATTGCGATATCGACGGGCGACACGGGGTTGACCCGGCTGGCCGTGGATCTGCACGATCAGGGGCAGGTGTCGACCGGCGGCACCGGAACGGCAAGGGCGGACGTGATCTTCGCGACCGCGGGCGGCGGTACGGTGCAGGCCGGGGGTGGTAACGACATTCTCGTCGACGGACCCGGCGTGGACGTCCTCGTCGGCGGCAGCGGCGCGGATCTGTTTCAACTCCGACCGGACGGAAAGACGGACCGTATTTCGGATTTCGACTACCGGCAGGACCGCATCGACCTGTCCCACTATCCGTTGAGCGGAACAGTGGCCAGCGTCGGGATCGAGATGACGGCCGAGGGGTTTGTCCTGACCCTCGGCGACGAAGAGCTGCATGTCACGACACATGACGGGATGCAGGTTCCGGCCGCCGCCTTTGTCGACGCGCTCCTGTTCAATGCCGACCATGTCACACTCGAACCGAGACACGCAGGTGCCGGACGCCAGATCACGGAGGGCGGCGCGGGCCACGACCGGCTCCAGGGCACGGCTTCGGCCGATTTCCTCTATGGTCACGGGGGCGACGACATCTTTATCTCGACGCGCGGCAACGACCACATGGACGGCGGCGAGGGGTTGGATACGGTGGATTACAGCCTCGCGACGACAGCGGTGGTGATCAACCTGGAAAACCAGGCACTGAATGCCGGTGCGGCGGCGGGACACCGGCTGGTCTCGGTCGAGAACGTGATCGGTACGACCCTTGACGACACGATCCGGGGCGATCAAGCGAACAACATCCTCAAAGGCTACAGTGGCGACGACGTGCTGGCGGGCGGCGCCGGAGACGACATCCTGTTCGGCGGCATGGGCGCGGATGTTCTCGACGGAGGATCGGGTATCGACACGGCGAGCTATGAGGAGTTCACGACGGATCTCGTGCTGAACCTCGCGACTCCCGCCGAGAATGTCGGCGAGGGCGCCGCCGGCGACCGCTATATCAGCATCGAGAACCTGACCAGCGGGGACGGAAACGATATCGTCTATGGCGATGACGGGGACAACCATCTCTACACGCGTCTCGGCAACGACGTGATCTATGCCGGAGCCGGGGACGATGTCGTGGTGGCCAGCCGGGGAAACGACATAGTGTATGGCGGGCCGGGCAATGACGTCCTGAACGGCGGATACGGAAGGGATTTCCTCTACGGGGAGAGCGGGAATGACCGGCTCATGGGCGAAGACGGCGACGATACGCTCATCAACGAGGAGGGCGTGGGCTGGCTGATCGCCGGGCCGGGTGATGACTTCCTCATGGATGGCAAGGGCAACAGCGTTCTCGCGGGCAACCAGGGGAACGATCGCCTGATCGGGGGCGGCGGCGCGGACACGCTCCTTGGGGACGATGGAAACGACGTCCTCAACGGAGGCAATGGCCCAGACCGGCTCACCGGGGGCGCGGGACAGGATTATCTCGTCGGCGGGGGCGGGGCCGATATCTTCGTATTCCGGAAGGGGATGGAGACGGATCGCGTGGCGGATTTCACGCCCGGCGAGGACCGACTCTTCATCGAGGCGCAGCTGCTCGACGGGGTCACGACGCCGGACCAGATCGTCGCCCGCTACGCGGCGGTCGGCGCCGGCAGGACTCTGATCGATTTCGGCAACGGCGACATCATCATTCTCGAAGGCGTGAGGGATCTCGGCGGCCTCGCCGACAGCATGCTCATCGTGTTCGACTAGGGCACGTACTCAATAAGTGGATTTCCGTTTGTAGGGTGTTGTGATTCACTTCTGCCAAAAGCGGGAGGGTTTCATGGCGCGGTACGATCTGAGCGACGAGGAGTGGCAACTGGTGGAGCCGCTCATTCCGAAGCCTGGCAAGGGCAAGCGTCGGGTTGATGACCGGCGGGTGGTGAACGGGATATTTCACGTGCTGCGGACTGGCGCACCTTGGCGCGATCTGCCGGAGCGATATGGCCCATACACGACCGTCTACAACCGGTTCAACCGCTGGGCCAAGCGCGGTATCTGGCTGAAAGTGTTCGAGGAACTGGCACAACGATCGCCGCAGTCGCTGCAGTTGATCGACAGTTCCATCGTCCGCGCCCATCAGCACGCCGCAGGTGGAAAAAAGGGGGCGAGGCTCACGCCATCGGCCGTTCTCGTGGCGGACTGAGCACCAAGATCCACGCCGTGGTCGATCAGGACGGCTTGCCGGTCCGGCTGCACATTACGGCCGGACAGGCCTCCGACAAGACGGTGGCTCCGTTGCTCTTGGACGACCTGCCCCCCGGCATCGTCGTCGCAGACCGAGGATACGACAGCCTGGCCTTGGTAAAGCGCGTGGCGGCGCGGGGTGGCGAAGCACATATCCCGACCCAGAGCCGCGTCCGCCTGCAACGCAGCGTCCCGCCCGATCTCTACCGCCGCCGCAATCTCGTTGAACGATACTTCTGCAAAATCAAACAGTTTCGCCGCATCGCCACACGCTTCGAAAAGCATGCGGTCAACTTCCTCGCAGCAGTCGCCCTCGCCTCAACAAGGATCTGGTTGCGATCAATTGAGTCCGCGCCCTAGCCGGCTCGACGGCGGTCTTTACGGAAGCGGATCGGACAGCATCGCGCGCAGCATGTTGTGCGCGCGGCTCGTCCATTGCTCGGGAGCGAAATGCCTGTGCCAGGCCCGGCCCGCCTCTGCCCGGTGATCGGGAAATTCCCGCAGAGGGGCCCAGAGGTTTTCGATCCGACGCGCCGCCTCTTGGGGCCGCCCGGCCGGCAGGGCGGTCGCGAAGGGATGGGTCGCAAGAAAGATGCGGTTGCCGTGGATGTCGCTCAACGCAAGGGGCAGACCCGCCTGGAAAGCCTCATGCACGCCGATGGACATCCCTTCGTAGCGCGAGGTGGAGAGGTAGAGATCCGCTCGGTCGAGCGCCGCTCCGACGTCGGACACCGCACCATGGAAGCCGACGGAGGAGATCGAGGCACCCAGGACTCGCCGGAAGGCGCGAACCAGCCGGGGCGAGTCCGTACCGCTGCCGTAGAGATCCAGCCGCCAGGGGACGCGCAACGCAGCCACCAGATGTGCGGCGGCCACGAGGTTCTTCTGATATCCCGGACGCGTCGTCATGATCAGCCGCAGCGGCGTCCCCGAAGCGGGGCGCGGCGCCGGGGCGGGCGCGAGGCGACGGTGGGAGGTGGTGCCGAGGATGTGCAACGCGTGGCGCTCCGTCACCCGGCCGAGCATCCGACGGTAGAGCGCCGCGTCCCCCTCCGTCAGGAGGTGGATGTGATGCGGCTGCGTGTGGCGCAGATGGCGCGCCTCGACACGCAGGGACAGCAGGCGGAGCATCCGGCGGTGTCCGGGGTCGAAGGGCAGGCCGTGCAGGCTGACCGCAAGACGTGTTTGCACCGGGGGCGTACCGGAAAACAGTTCGCGGCACAGATGCACGGCCGCACGCGCATGCGCCCAGACCAGATCGGGGCGTTCGTCGGCGATGGTCCGCGCCAGGTTGCGGCGCGCCTTGCCGTAGGTCAGCGGGTTGAACGAGCTCGCCAGCCCCTCCAGCGCCACATGACGCACGCCAAGGGCGGGCAGGCGGGAATATCCGCCGCGATCCGCCTCGGAAACCACGACGCATTCGACCTCCGGCCCGAGCGCCTCGACCATGCCGAGGATGAAGGCCGGTACGCCGGAGGGCTGCCCAGAGCCGCCGATCATGAGGATTTTCGGACGCTCAGACACGGTTCAGCCCCACGGCCGACAGGAAGCCGATCTGCGACAGCATGCCCTGTCGCCGGACGGGCAGACGCACCATCGCCAGAACCCGCTCCGGAGCGCCACGCCGGCCGCGGGCGCTTTCGAACGCTGCCAGAAGCGCGCGGTTCTCCGGCGTCAGCCGCTCTTCAAGACATGCGAGGGCGGCGCAATGCCGATCGAGTCGCTCACGATAGGCACCGCCCAGAACGCGCAGCCGGTTGCCGAACCAGCGTCCACCGCGCTCGCCCGCGCCGAGCAGGTTGGCCTCGTGCTGGCGATAGTCGAGAACCGGAACGGGATCGTGCAGGACGGTGCCGCCAACCCCGGTGATCAACTGGTAGAGCCACCAGTCATGGGCGAAGACATCCCTCCCCAAATCGGCGGTCTCCCGTGCGAGGCGGAGCGCCGCGCGGTTCATCACGATCGTGTTGCCCGGCGCGATATTCTCAACCAGCGCATTCGCGAAAGAGGGCGGGTGGCGGTAGAGCCGCGACACGGCGGTGACACCTCCCGCGGTGAGGATGTTGCGGCGTGCGCAATAGAGCGCGGGACCGTCCGGCGCGTCAGAGAGGGCGCGCACCGCGCGTGCAAGCTTGGTCGGGTGCCAGATGTCATCCTGATCCGACAGGGCGGCCGCATCGCAATCATCGGGAAGGTCGCACAGCCCGGAAAGGAAATTGGACACGAATCCGGCGGACCGGACGGATCTGTAGACGATCCGGGCATCACCCCCGATCTCTTTCCGAAGCCTCCCGGTCTCCGGCGCGGGCGGGCCGTCGTCCCGGAGCAGGAGCATCCAGTCGCCGTGGCTCTGGTTCCGGATGGAGGCGATCTGGGCGGCGATGTAAGGAAAGGGAGCGTGCAGTCCCAGGACGATCCCGACCTTCACTCTCGCCTCCCCGTCCCTGCCTGGCCGTCCCCCCGGACCGCCCCTGTCACGCGTCCAGGTTCTCCACGTTCAGCGCATTGTCCTGGATGAATTCGCGGCGCGGTTCGACGACGTCGCCCATGAGCTTGGTAAAGATATCGTCCGCCTCTTGGAAATCCTCGATCTTCACCTGGAGGAGCGTGCGCGCCTCCGGATCGAGCGTGGTTTCCCAGAGCTGATCGGGGTTCATCTCCCCGAGACCCTTGTACCGTTGCAGCGCGAGGCCCTTTTCCCCCTCGTCGAGGATCGCCTTCAAAAGCTCGCTCGGCCCGTGGATCAGCGTCTCGCGGTCCTTGCGTACCAGCCTGGAGGGGTCGTGATAGACGCCCTGGGTGGCCGCGACCTCCTGATGGATGCGCCGCGCCTCGCCTCCGCGCAGGATCGCGCCGTCGAGTGTGCGGACCTCCTCCACACCGCGCAGCACGCGGGTCAGGCGGATGCCGGCATCCTGGGTCGGACGCCCGGTCCAGCCGCGTTCGTATTCGAGCGCGATCATGTCGAGACGCCGCGCCACGGCCTCGGCGACGCCCGCGAGATCGGCATCGGCCCGACCCGGCTCGAAGGCACCGGCCAGCGCCGCCTGTTCGACGATGTGACGCGGGTAATGCGTCGGGAAATGCTCGAGAATGCGCTTGAAGGCGCGCGCGCCCTCGACCACGCGGGCCAGATCCTGCCCGGCGATTTCCTCGCCGGTTTTCAGCCGCAGCACCGCACCTTCGACTCCCTGCTGGATGAGGTAATCCTCCAGCGCGGCCTGGTCTTTCAGATAGACCTCGGACTTGCCGCGCGAGACCTTGTAGAGCGGCGGCTGGGCGATGAAGAGATGGCCCGCCTCGATCAGTTGCGGCATCTGGCGGAAGAAGAACGTCAGCAGGAGCGTGCGGATATGCGCGCCGTCCACGTCGGCGTCGGTCATGATGACGATCTTGTGGTAGCGCAGCTTGTCGAGATTGAACTCGTCGCGCCCGATCCCGGTGCCGAGCGCCATGACGAGATTGCCGATCTCCTGGGACGAGAGCATCCGGTCGAACCGCGCGCGTTCCACGTTGAGGATCTTCCCGCGCAGCGGCAGGATCGCCTGCGTGCGCCGGTCGCGTCCGGTCTGCGCGGAGCCGCCGGCGGAGTCGCCCTCCACAAGGAAGACTTCGGTCTGGGACGGGTCTTTCTCCGAACAATCCTTCAGCTTGCCGGCAAGGAAGTTCACGTCCATCGCGGTCTTCCGCCGGGTCAGTTCACGGGCTTTGCGCGCCGCCTCGCGTGCAAGCGCGGCTTCCACGATCTTGCCCACGATCATCCGCGCTTCGTTCGGGTTCTCGTCCATCCATTCGGTGAGCTTCTCGCCGACGAGGTTCTCGACCGCCGGGCGCACCTCGGAGGAGACGAGCTTGTCCTTCGTCTGCGAGGAGAATTTCGGATCGGGCACCTTCACGGACAGCACGCAGGTCAGGCCCTCGCGCGCGTCATCGCCGGTGAAGCTGACCTTCTCCTTCTTCGCGATCCCGCTTTCCATCGCGTATTTCGTAAGCGTCCGCGTCAGCGCGCCACGAAAGCCCGCGAGATGGGTGCCGCCATCGCGCTGCGGGATGTTGTTGGTGAAGGGCAGGACGTTCTCATGATAGCTGTCGTTCCACCACATCGCGACCTCGACCCCGATCCCGTCGCGTTCGCCGGAGACGAAGATCGGCTCGGGTATCATCGGGCTCTTGGAGCGGTCGAGATACTTGACGAATTCCTTGACCCCGCCTTCGTAGAACAGTTCGGTGCGCAGAGGCTCCGCCGGGCGTTCGTCCTCGAGGATGATGCGCACGCCGGAATTGAGGAAGGCGAGCTCGCGCAGGCGCTTCTCCAGCGTCTCGAAGGAATAGTCGAGGTTGGAAAAGGTGCCCTCTGGATCGCTCGTCTTCGCGGAGGCGAGAAAGCGCACTTCGGTGCCGGTCTCATCGCCCGCGTCGCCGACGACCGCCAGATGCTCCGCCGTCTCGCCCCTGACGAACTTCGCCTTGTGCACCTTGCCGTTGCGCCAGATCGTGAGCTCGAGCCATTCGGACAGCGCGTTCACGACCGAGACACCGACGCCGTGGAGGCCGCCCGAGACCTTGTAGGAGTTCTGGTCGAACTTGCCGCCCGCATGGAGCTGGGTCATGATGACCTCGGCCGCGGAAACCCCCTCCTCCTCGTGGATATCGGTCGGAATTCCGCGCCCGTTGTCGCGCACCGAGACGGAGTTGTCGGCGTGGATTTTCACGGAGACGAAGTCCGCGTGACCGGCCAGTGCCTCGTCGATGCCGTTGTCCACGACCTCATAGACCATATGGTGCAGGCCGGAGCCGTCGTCGGTATCGCCGATATACATGCCGGGACGTTTCCGGACGGCTTCCAAGCCCTTGAGAACCTTGATGGAACTGGCGCCGTATTCGGAGGGCTGCTGCGCAGGATCGGACATGCGGAATTCCTTGTTTTTCGTTGCGCTTTTTATACGCGAGCAAGGGGCGGATGTCACGTCCGCGACACAAGATTTTGCGGCGCGCGCGGCTACGTGAACGGGATGATGAGGGCAACGAGGATGAGCAGGCTGCCGGCAGAGACGTTCATGCGCCTCAGCGCCTGCGGCGAGGACATGATCCGCCGCAGTCCGCCCACCGAGGCGCCGAGGATCAGGTTCCCGAGGAGCGGGATCAGCGCGGACACGGTACAGATCGCGAGGATATCCGGCACGCCAAGCGTCGAGAGATCGAAGAAGCCGGGCAGGAACCCCATGTAGAACAGGATCGCCTTCGGATTGCCGAGGATCGCGACGAGTCCGGCGACGAACCCCGCCCACATGCCGGGCCGGGTGAGCCGGCTGTCTGCGGCGATCTTCTTGTCGGCGTGGCGGATGAGCAGGATCCCCATCGCGAGGAACATCGCCACGGCAACCCAGCGCAGAAAGGTCAGGAATCCGGTGAATTCCGACACGATCCAGGAGACGCCGAGGATCGCGAGCAGCGACCAGAGCACGTCCCCGATCACCACGCCGAGCGCGAGCGGCCAGGCGGCGTTGAACCCGCCGGACAGCGCGCGTGCGAGCATGGCGAGCCAGACCGGGCCGGGGGTAATGAAGAGGATCAGGAGCGCAAAGGCGTAGAGCCCGAGATCGACGGCGGTGATGGTCATCTGTACTCCCTGACACTCGAGACACCCTGGTCCTCGTGCACTTCGTATGAGGCGGCGCGCGCACCCAGTTCGGCGAAGAGTTCCGGCCCGGTGCCGGTCATGAACGCCTGTGCGCCAAGGGCGCAGATCTCGTCATAGAGCGCGGCGCGGCGGTCCGCGTCAAGATGAGCGGCCACCTCGTCGAGGAGGTAAATCGGCGCTGCGCCGAAATCCTCGGCCAGCGCGCGGCCGTTGGCAAGGATGAGCGAGATCAGGAGCGCCTTTTGCTCGCCCGTCGAACATTGGTCGGCGGGCACGCCTTTGGTGGTATAGACCGCCCCGAGATCGGCGCGGTGCGGCCCGACGAGGGTGCGCCCGGCGGCAAGGTCGCGCGGCCGGGTGTCGCGCAGGGCCGCAATGAGATCCACCTCCCCCTCCGGCAGGGGCATGTCGTCTGAAGACCGCAGCGCGAGGGCCGCGGCGGGAAATGCGGTCTCTGCCCCCGCCTGAGCCCGCTCGAGCCGGTCGAGCGCGGAAAGCCGGTTCGCCATGATCGCCGCGGCGTGCCCGGCCATCTGGGCCTCGAGCGCATCATACCAATGCGCGTCGCGCACCATGTCCTTCAACAGCCTGTTGCGCTCCCGCATCGCCTTTTCATAGGCCAGAACCGCCTCGGCATGGGTCGGCTCAAAGCTCATCACCATCCGGTCGAGAAAGCGCCGGCGCCCCTCCGCCCCCTCGATCCAGAGCCGGTCCATCGAGGGCACGAGCCAGACCACGCGGGCGATCCGGCCCAGCGCGACCTGTGGCGCCACCTTGCCATCGATGCGCACGGAGCGCGACTGGCCGGGCTCGGCCCAGGTTTCGAGTTCGTGGCGCTGATGCAGGGATATGAGGTCCGCGCGGATCTTCCAGCCGAGATTTTCCGGCTTACGCGCGATCTCGTCCGGCGCGGCGCGGCGCAGCCCGCGGCCCGGCGAGAGGAGCGAAACAGCCTCGAGGATATTGGTCTTTCCCGCCCCGTTCGGCCCCCAGATGGCCACAGGCCGCCCGTCCAGCTCGAGACGCGCGGCCTTGTGGGAGCGGAAATGCGACAGGCTCAGTTCTTCGAGGAACAGCCTGCCCATCACGCCGCTCTGATCTTTTTGCTGCCGGAAATACTCACACCCGCATCGGCATCACGACATAGACTGCGGAGGTGTCGTTGCCCTCGCGCATCAGCGTCGGATCGCCGGAGGAGTTGAACAGGAAGACGGCGTTCTCGCGATCGACCTGCGAGGCGATCTCCAGGAGGTATTTCGCGTTGAACCCGATCTCCAGGCGTTCATCGCTATAGGCAACCGCAAGCTCCTCCTCCGCGGCGCCGCTGTCGGGCGCGTTCACGGAAAGCGTCAGCCTGTCGTCCTCGAGCGTCAGCTTCACCGCGCGGGAGCGCTCGGAAGAGACCGTGGCCACGCGGTCCACGGCCTTCGCGAATTCGGCGGCGTCGACTTCGAGCTTGCGCGAATTGCCCATCGGGATGACGCGCGTGTAATCGGGGAAGGTGCCGTCGATCACTTTCGAGGTAAGCGTGATCTCGGGGGTGGCGAAGCGCACCTTCGCCTCGGACACGGAGACCGCGATCTGCATCTCGTCGTCATCGAGCAGCTTGCGCAGCTCGCCCACCGTCTTGCGCGGGACGATCACGCCCGGCATGTCATCCGCCTCGGGCGGCAGGGCGGCGTCGATCCGTGCGAGCCGGTGGCCGTCGGTCGCCACGCAACGCAGCACGCGGCCGTTTTCGCCCTCCGCAACATGCATGTAGACGCCGTTGAGGTAATAGCGCGTCTCCTCCGTCGAAATCGCGAATTTCGACTTGTCGAACAGGCGGCGCAGCACCGGCGCGGGTACGGCGAAATTGCTGTCGTACTCCGCCGAGGCCATCACCGGGAAATCTTCCTTGGGCAGCGTAGCAAGGGAGAAGTTCGACCGGCCCGCCTCGACCGTCAGGCGTCCCGTCGCGCTGTCGTCGGTGAGCTGGACCATGGCCCCGTCGGGCAGCTTGCGCACGATCTCGTGGAGCGTCACGGCGGACACGGTGGTCGCCCCGGCCCGTTCGACCATGGCCGAACATTTGTCGACGACCTCGATATCCAGGTCTGTGGCACGGAAGGAGACGGTGTCGCCCTCCGCCTCGATCAGCACATTGGCGAGGATCGGTATGGTGTTGCGGCGCTCGACCACGGATTGTGCCTGACCAACGGCTTTGAGAAGCGTGCCGCGTTCGATGCTGATTTTCATACCACCCTCGTGTCTCTCCTAGGCCGGGGCGACGACCGTAGACGATCCGCCGCCAGGCGCAAGAATTCTTTGTTCCCGGACTGTGTTGGCAACCGGCGCGGTCGTCAAGAGAGGCGCGCACCGCCGAGGGCTTTTGTCCCGGTGGTGCAGCGATTGGGACTCACGTTGCCTGCGGCGCCCGTCACGCCTCGAGCGCGCGGCGCAGCAGTTCTATGTCGTCGGCGATCTGGCTGTCGGTCCCCTTCAGTTCCTCGATCCGCCGCACGCCGTGCATCACGGTCGTATGGTCGCGTCCGCCGAAGCGGCGCCCGATCTCGGGCAGAGATCGCGATGTGAGCTGCTTGGCGAGATACATCGCCACCTGGCGCGGCCGCGCGATGGAGCGCACACGCTTCGGGCCGATCATGTCGGAGAGGCGGATCGCATAATGTTCGGCAACCTTGCGCTGGATTTCCTCCACCGTGACCTTGCGGTCGGACTGCTTGAGGATGTCGGACAGGCATTCCTGCGTCAGATCGAGCGTGATCTCGCGCCCGACGAGCGAGGCGAAGGCGAACAGGCGCATGAGCGCGCCCTCGAGCACGCGCACGTTGGTGGAGATGCGATGTGCGAGGAATTCGAGCACGCCTTCCGCAAAGCGGAGGTCGGGATATTGGGCGCGGTAAGTCTCCGCCTTGGTCTGGAGCACGCCGAGGCGCAGCTCGTAATCCGTCGGGTGCAGATCGACCACGAGGCCGCATTGCAGGCGGGAGCGGATGCGGTCCTCCATATCCTTGATTTCGCCCGGCGCACGGTCGGCGGAGATGATGATCTGCTTGCCCTGGTCGACGAGCGCGTTGAACGTGTGAAAGAATTCCTCCTGCGTCGAATCCTTGCCCGCGATGAACTGCACGTCGTCCACCATGAGCACGTCAACGGAGCGGAAGATCTGCTTGAAGTCGATCATCTGGCGGTCGCGCAGCGCCTGGACGAAGCGGTACATGAACTGTTCGGCCGACAGATAAAGCACCCGCAGTTCGGGACGGCGCTGGCGGATCTCGTGGGCGATCGCGTGCATCAGGTGGGTCTTGCCGAGGCCGACGCCGCCATAGAGAAACAGCGGGTTGAAGGTGACGGGCCCGCCCTCCGCGACGCGGCGCGCGGCGGCGTGGGCCAGTTCGTTGGGTTTTCCGACCACGAAGTTGTCGAAGGTGAAGCGCGGGTCGAGCGGCGCGCCGGGAAGATCCTCGCCCGCCGGTGCGGCGCCGGGGACCTCCGGCGTGGCGTCAACGGGCTGTGCCGACTTCGGTGCGGTGGCGACGGGAGCGGAGGAGCCGGAATGCGGCTCGACCCTGAATTCAACCCGCGAGGCCGGGACGTCGGCGCCCTTCAGATGCGTGAGAATCGTGTCGGAGAAATTGCGGGCCACCCAGTTGGCCATGAAATTGGTCCGAACGGAAAATTCAGCGACCCCGTTATCCACCCGTTTCAACTCGAGCGGCTCGATCCAGTTGGCAAAATTGTTCGGCCCCACGGACTCGAGCAACCTGTCTTTCACACGTCCCCACGTATCGTTGTTCAT